>JACPRK010000009.1 GCA_016190005.1 Candidatus Wallbacteria bacterium
CGTCGCCAACGAAGCGGCCCTCGCCAACCTCAAGCCGGGCCGCTGGGTGCCCCAGGGCAACGGTGCCAACGGCGCCGGCGAGATCCTGCTGCGGCGCCACGACGTTCTGCCCGACGGCTCCACCGGCGGCTACTCCTCGGGTTCCAAGGCCGTCCGCACGGGCATTCCCGCCAAGTACCAGGCCGCCGACGGTAGCTGGCACGAGAACACCAATGGCATGGTCAACGCCAACGACCTCGCCAGCCTACAAAACAGCCGGACAGCTCTCCAGAACAACATCAACAAGCTGCGTCTGGAGGCCTCCCGTGCCACCAACACCAAGGTCAAGACGGTGCTGGAGACCAGGGCCAACGCCCTGGAGGGCAAGAAGGTCGAGCTCGAGACCACCATCCGCGACTACAACTCGAACAACCCCTCCCTCAAGCAGCAGGCCAAGACCCTCGGCATGAGCGCCGCCAAGTGGGCAGCCTTCTCGGCCGGTATGTCCGTGGCCACCCACACCATCACCCAGCTGACCCAGAACGGTTGGGACGTCTCCAAGGTCGACTGGAGCGCGGCGACCGCCCAGCTCAAGGACCCGCACTTCTGGGGCGGCACGGCCGGTTCGTTCCTCGGCAGTTACGGCGCCAGCCTCATCGCAAGCGCGCTGCCGGGCGGGGCGTTCGTCAAGACGCTCTTCGCGGTCGGCGGCGCGGCCGTCGGCTGGCAGGCCGGCAGCGGCCAGCTCGGCAATACGGACTGGGTGGCCCTGGGAGCCGGCACGCTCGGCAGCACCGTCGGTATCCTGATCGGTACCGCGCTGGGTGGCCCCATCGGAGCCTTCATCGGCGGTATCGTGGGCCAGCTCGCGGCGGACTTCATCCTCAAGAAGATTCGCGAGTGGGTCATCACGGAAGTCCCCTCGGAGCCCTACGGTGGCACCGGCGACAAGACCAGCTACGGCGATACGAACGACCCGTCCGGCTGGTCGAGCGGCAGCAGCGACTCGACTGGCGGCGCCTCCGGTTACCAGGGCTCCTCGCCGGCCGATACCGGTTACAGCGGCGGCTATGACGGCTCCAGCGGCGGCAGCGCCAGCGACATCGCTCAGCAGCGCGCCCAGGTCTACCAGGAGATGATCGAGCTGCAGTCCCAGATGCAGAAGGACCCGCAGGCCTTCGAGGAGTGGCGAGCCAAGCAGAAGGAGTACGATCGCCTCACCCGGTTGCTCCACTCGATGCAGGGCGGCAGCGACATCCGCGGAAGCGGCAAGTAAGCCCCCTCCCCCCGACACCTCGCGGCGCCTCCCCAGGCCCCGCGAGGTGTTTTGCATTCGCGGGTTGCGCCGTGAATCCCGCCACCAGGTTTCTCAACAGGACACCTGCAGCCACTCGCCTCGGAGTCCGGCGGGGTGCCTGCCGAAAACTCGTGGCGTCTACCTGGTCCGGGTTTCCGGCAGATCCCACGCGAAGGAGCCCGGGGGAGGCACCGACCAAGACAGAGGGAGTTTCTCGCACACTTTGCCTCGGCGACCTTCTTGGGTGGGGCGGGCATCTTGCCCGCCCAGCGCAGGCTGGAAGCCCGCGCCACCTCTCCAGTCTCAACGCCAAGCGTGCGGAGAACTGTCGCCGGAATGGTCGGTGCCCCGAGGGACGTCCGCGCGGGACTTCGCTCAACGGCTACCGTTGCTCAGCGTCTTCGGGCTGGGGCTCGCGAAGGATGGCCCCGGCCGCGGCCGCTCGCTGGTGCTCTGCGGCAAGCTCGACGAGCTGGGCGACGACGTCCTTGCAGCGGAAGGCCGACTGGTAGACGTGGCGCAAGATCTCCTTGGTCTCCTCCGGAAACGGGTCGGCTTCGAGGAGCTCCACGTAGCCCGCGATGACGGCCAGCGGGTTGCTGAGCTCGTGGGCCGTGCGGCGCACGCGGGTCACCAGCGCATCGATCTCGCGGCGGCGCTCTGCATCGGCATCGAGCGCGCGGTCTTCGGCGGCCTGGCCACGACGTTCGGCCTTGGCCAGCGCCTGCCGCAGCCTTTCCATGGATTCCAGCATCCGGTCGGTGCAGGCGCGCATGCCGTCTTTGCGCCCGACGAAGGCTGGCACCCAGCGTGCCGCGCCGAAGGCCAACATCGTGACGCCGGCCGGGATGGCCACTTCGGCTTCCAGCCACCGCATCAGCTCGGCCGTCAGGGCGCCGCCGCTCCCCAGGTGAACGGGAATTCTGCCAAGGGCTCCGAGCAAGGCGCCCAGGGCCATGACGTTGACACCCAGCAACAGCCAGTTCCAGCCCGGGCGCTTGACCTCCGGGTAGGTCAGCTCCAGGTGGGCGCAGTATCCGAGCATCAGGAGCGAGATGGGCGCCAGCAGCGAGTGGACGGAGACCACCGACAGCTGCAGGGCCGCGATGGCGATCGAGGCAGCCGCCGCCAGCGCAAAGGCCGGCGAAAGGTGCCCTTTCACCGACATGCCGAAGTGGTACCGCTCGTTCAAAGCCGCAGTGTGGGCACGCATGACAGCTCTACCTTCCGCCCCACCCTCACCTTCTTTTGGATCGGCCATACGATTCGCCAACCATGAAGCAACTTCCTGGCCATGAGCCGCCATCGGGGCATGATGGCGTGCGAACAGCGACAATCAGGCAAGCGATGCCCGCCCGGCGCTGTCCCGCGTGAGACATGACGCCGCGCTGGGGCGGGTCGGTCTGGCCGAAATGCCTCAGCCGGCTTCGTCAGCCAGCAGGCCGGCCTTGCGATAGGCGTTGAGCTTGCGGTGGAGCGTCCGGCGATCGATGCCCAGGTCGATGGCGCTCCTGGAGACGTTGCCCTTGTTCTTGCTGAGGGTCGCGAGGATCGTGAGCCTCTCCTGCTCCTCGAGCGTGGCAAGCGACGGCGGGGCGCTGGCCTGGGAGATGGCCTGCGCGGGCGGGCCGGGAGGTGCTACGCCGCCGGGAGGGAAACCGATGGGCAGAAGCTCCTCGCCCGGGCTGAGCAGCAGGGACCGCTCGACCTGATTGACCAGCTCCCGGATGTTCCCGGGCCACGTGTAACCCTGGAAGGCCGCCAGGAGTGCCGCCGTTGGCTGGCGCCGGGAGCGGGCGCCAGCTCTCTGATTGACGATGTGCGCCACCAGAGCGGGGATGTCCTCGAGCCGCTCGCGCAGCGCAGGCAGCTCCACGGAGACGACGTTGAGACGGTAGAAGAGATCTTCGCGGAAGCTGCGGTCGGCGATCATCTGGCGCAAGTCGCGGTTGGTGGCGGCGACCAGGCGGAAGTCCGCCGTGTGCTCACGCGTGTCGCCGATGGGCCGGAAGTGCCTCGTATCGAGGACGCGCAGCAGTTTCACCTGCATGGCCAGGGTCATCTCCCCGACCTCGTCCAGGAAGAGCGTGCCGCCGTCGGCGACGTCGAACAACCCGGGCTTGTCGAACAGCGCGCCGGTGAAGGCCCCCTTCCTGTGGCCGAAGAGCTCGCTCTCCAGGAGCGACTCCTGGAAGGCGCCGCAGTTGACCGCGATGAAGGCGCCGGCGTGCCTGGGCGAGAGATCGTGTAGCGTGCGCGCGATCAGCTCTTTTCCGGTACCGCTTTCGCCCGTGATCAGCACGGGGCTGGAGCTGGGAGCGATCTGCTTCACCAGCTCCATGACGCGGCGAATCGGCTCGCTTTCGCCGACGATCTCGACGGTGCTGGAGAGAAACGATATCTGGCGCTGCTGCAGGTCGGAGCGCCGGCGCAAGTCGGCCTTTTCGCAGGCCTTGGCGCAGAGCTCCTTGACGGCGCGGATGTAGAAGGGCTTGGTGACGTAGTCGTAGGCGCCCAGACGCATTGCCTGTAGACCGCGCTCTAGCGTCGCGTCGGCCGTCAGCATGATGACCTCGGTGGCGGGGCTCGCCTCCTTGATCTCCTTGAGCAGCTCGATGCCGTCCATGTCGGGCATTCTGAGGTCGAGGATGGCCACGTCGAAGTGCTTCGCACGTATCAGCTCCAGAGCGCGCGAGGCGTGATCGGCGGCGGTCACCTCGAACTCGGCGCCCGAGAGCCCTCGCTCGAGGACATCGCGGATCGGCGCCTCGTCGTCGACGACCAGCACCTGGCGCATCGGCTCTTACCCCTCGGCAAGCAGGGCCTGGAGCTCCTGCAACTTGGAGCGCATCAGCTCGGCCGTGGTTGCCTCCAGGTTGATTCGCAGCAACGGCTCCGTGTTCGACTTGCGCAGGTTGAACCACCAGTCGTCGAAGTCGACGGAGAGCCCGTCCAGGTGGCTCATCTCGCCGGAGCTCTCGAAGACCGATTTGACGCGCGCCAGCACGGCGTCCTGGTCCTTGACGTGGAAGTTGATCTCGCCTGAGCGGTGGTAGCGGTCGAGCGGGGCGACCAGCTCCGACATCGGCTTTTCGCTCGTGCTCAGGATCTCCAGCACGCGCAGTGCGGCGAAGATGCCGGAGTCGAGGAAGAAGTTGTCCTTGAAGTAGAAATGGCCCGAGAGCTCGCCGGCCAGGACGGCGTCGTGCTGGCGCATCATCTGCTTGATGAACGAGTGGCCGACGCGGCACTTCTTGGCGACGCCGCCCAGGCGCTCGATCTCCTCCTTGACAGCGCGGCTGGAGCGCAGGTCGTAGAGTACGGTCGCTCCAGGATGGCGCGCGAGCTCGCTGGCTGCGATCAGGGCCGTGACCAGGTCACCGCTGACGGCGGCCCCATGCTCGTCGACAAAGGCCACGCGGTCGCCGTCGCCGTCGAAAGCGATTCCCAGGTCGGCCTTGGAGGCCAGCACGTGGTCTTGAAGCGGGCGGATGTTCTCGGGAATGAGTGGGTTGGCCTCGTGGTTGGGGAAGTTGCCGTCGGGCTCCAGGTACATCCCCTCGATGTCGGGGTACAGATCCTCGAGGATCAAGAACTCGCGCACTCCGGTGACTCCATTTGCCGTGTCGGCGACCAGCTTGAGGTGGCGGTCGCCCAGGCGGACCTGCGCCTTGAGAAAGCGCGAGTACTCGTCGAAGAGCTCCCGCTTCTCGTATCCACCCGGCGTCGCGGCAAGACGGAAGCCGGCGGCCTGGCCCGCGACCCAGCGCTCGACGTCGCCGATGCCGGTGTCGTAGCTGATCGGGGCCGCGCCCGGGCCGCAGAGCTTGAAGCCGTTGTAGGCGCCCGGGTTGTGGCTGGCCGTGACCTGGATGCCGCCGTCGAGCCGGTGATGGGCGACGGCGAAGTTGAGCATCGGGGTGCTCACCATCCCCACGTCGAGCACGTGGGCCCCGGCCTCGCGGGCGCCGGCGATCAGTGCTTCGGATAGACCCGGAGAGCTCACCCGCATGTCGCGTCCGACGGCGATGGAGCGGGCCCGGGTGAGGGTGACGAAGGCCTGGCCGATCTTGCGCGCCAGGGACGGGTCGATCTGGTCGGGGACCGTACCGCGGATGTCATAGGCCTTGAAGATGGTCATGGGCAGCTCCGTGCGGGGTCAGTGGGTGAGGACGTAGAGGACGACGTTGATGGCCATTTTCATCGCCGCCTCGCGTTTCTCGGCGGGATCCCGGTGGACGTCGGGGTCCTCGAGGCCGTCGCCGATGTCGGTGTTGTAACTGTAGTAGACGATCATCCGCCCCTCGTGGAAGAGCGCGTAACCCCTCGGGGGACCGCCGTGGTGTTCGTGGATCTTGGGCAGCCCCTGCGGGAGCTTGTAGAAGGAGTTGTAAATCTCATGCGACGCAGGAAGCTCCACTAGCTGCTTGTCCGGGAAGAGCTTCTTGAGCTCCCGGCGCAGCGATTCGTCCATCCCGTAGTTATCGTCGGCCCACCAGAAGCCACCGCTGGTCAGGTACTTGCGCAGCCGGTCGGCCTCCTCCGGGGAGAAGCCGATGTTGCCATGCCCGGTGGCATAGACGAGCGGATAGGCGAACACGTCGTTGGCCTTGAGCGTCACGACGGCCTCCTTGCGGGCAGCCCGCACGGTGGTGCGGGCGGAGAGCTCCCTCGAGAGGTTTGGCAGGCTCGACGGGTTGGCGTACCAGTCGCCGCCGCCGGAGTAGTGCAGCCGAGCGATTGTCCACTTGCCGTCCATTGCGGGGTCCGCACAAGCGGTCGCCGCCACCGACAGGGCTGCGAAGAGGAACGACCGTGCGAATCGCGTCATGACGTCTATGCCGCGGGGGCCGGGACAGCCGCACCCCTAGGCTCGGGTATCTTAACCGGCCCCCGGGCTACTTCTCTACCAGCTTGAGCTTCTCGGTGGCGCGTGTGCGGAACTTCCCCTCGGAGTCCATCTCGAGCACGCGCTGCCATTCGGCGCGAGCACGGCCGTGCTCGCGGACATGCCAGAGGCTGTTGCCCAGGAAGTAATGGAAACTCACGACCTCGGGGTCGATGGCGATACAGCGCTCGTAGAGCTCCACGGCGCGGTCGTGGCGGCCGGCCGAGTACATCGCGAAGGCGAGCCAATCGAGGACGTCGAGGTCGGTCGGGCTCTCTCGCAGGACTTCCTCCAGGCGAGCGATGTCCTCCTCGGTGACCTTCTTGAGGTAGCGGGTGAATTCCTTCGGCTCGTCCATGTGACGGGTGAACGCCGGATGGCGTGATAGACTTGCGCCGGCTCAGCGCAAGGCTTTGTAGCACAGTCCTTTCGAGCAGGTCCATGCACATCGACAGCTTCGGCCGCCAGGTCCTGGAGTGCCTCCCCAGCGGAATCCTGGTCGTCGACGTGACCAGCCGTGTGCTGTTCTTGAACGGCGAGGCCTCCCGCATCTTCGAGGTCGACCCCGAGGAGTTCGTCGGGACGATGCTGGTGAGCCACGCGCGGTTCCGGCCGCTGATCGCCTCGATCAACCAGTACCGGCGCCGCACACCTGCGCTGATCCCCAGCCGCCAGCAGTTCGAGGGAGCCATCGTACGCAACGACGGGCGTGTGCTTCCGCTCGGGTTCTCGATATCGAACCTGGTGAACAGCCGCAGGCGAGTGCTGGGATACGTGATGATCTTCCGCGATCTGACGGACGTCCAGCGGCTGCGGGAGCGGACGAGACACAGCGATATGATGGCTGCGCTCGGCACGATGGCCGCCGGCGTGGCACACGAGATCCGCAACCCGCTGCACACCATCCGGGCGGCGCTCGACGTCCTGGAAGTGCGGCTGGCGCGTTGCGAGGACCCTCAGCGCTACCTGGACGTGGTGCGGCAAGAGATCGAGCGGGCCGATCGCACGGTGGACGAAATTCTGAGCTACTCACGCCGAGCCGAGGCACACTACAGGCGTCAGGATGTGCTGGAGTGCTTGCGGCGGGCGGCGGCACTGGTGAAGCGGCCGGCGAGCATCACGCTCCGAGAGCAGTACGCCTCCGACATCCCGCCGCTCTACTTCGACCGGGAGCGGCTGGTGCGGGTCTTCATCAACCTGATCGAGAACGCGGTCGACGCACTGGAGGAGAGCGGTACAATCACGCTGCGAGCCGAGCGCGTACCGGTTGGGGCGCCGGAGGCCGTGGCTTCGCCCATTGGCTGTGTCGCCCTGTCAGTCTCCGATGACGGGCCGGGGATCGCGCCGGCGGACTTACCGCATGTCTTTGAGCCGTTCTTCACGCGCAAGAGCAGCCGGGGCGGCACCGGGCTGGGGCTGGCCATCTGCCAGCGAATCGTCGAGGAGCACGGCGGCCAGATCGAGGTGGCGTCGCGCGCGGGGCACGGGACGCAGTTCCGGGTGGTCCTTCCGGTCAAGGAGCTGCCGGTCGAAGCATGAGGGGCCGGGGCCGGTCGAATGGGCCGGCGAGGAGCGGACGGGTCAGATGGAGAGCCGGTCCAGCCGGTCCAGCAACTCTTGCAGGGAGTCCAGCTGGTGACCCAGGACCTCGGCGACTTGGCGCTGCTCGATCTTGGTCCCGTCGCGCATCAGCTTGGCGACGGTCGCTATCGCCTCGACAGGCGTCTTGAGATCCAGCGCCAGCCCCTTGAGGTTGGCGCGGAGCACCTGCATCTCCTTGTCGGGAGTGACGGGCTCGTAGCGAACGCCGACCTCCAGGTAGCTGCGGATCGACTTGGCGATCTCCCCGACGTTGATCGGCTTGGCCCAGATGTCGTTGGCGCCGGCTTCGTAGCTCTGGCGGCGGACCTTGTCGGGGACGCTGGCCGTCACCATGACGATGGGGATGTCATTGGTGTGCGGGTCATTGCGCAGGATGCGGCAAACCTCGTAGCCGGTGACGCCGGGCATCACGATGTCGAGCAGGATCGCATCGGGCTTGGAGATGAGGATCTGCTCGAGGGCCTCGACGCCGCTTTCGGCGGTGGAGACGTCGAACCCCTCCTTTTCGAGCCCGTCCTTGAGAATACGGAGGATGGTGCGGTTGTCGTCTACGGCAAGCAGCTTGGTTCGTTCCGGCATCGTCGATTCACTTACCCCCGGCCCTGAGGTGGAGATCCAGGAGCTGTTTCCACAGACCGTTCAGAGGCAGGGCCATGATCAGCAGCGTGAGGATGCCCGCGGCAACGTCGTCGGCCATGACGCCCCAACCGTGCGGCAGCTGTTCGAGCTGCCGGATGGGGAACGGCTTGATGATGTCGAGCAGGCGGAAGATGACGAAGGTGACGATAACCAGACGGAACTCGTTTTCGAAAGTGCCGGGCTTCAGGTAGGAGGCGGCGATCAGGAAGCCGACGATCTCGTCTATGACGATGATGTTGGCGTCGCCGGCGTTGAAGACCTTCTCGGCCTGGGCGCAGATCCAGACGCCGACCAGCGCAGCGGCGGCCAGGGCGACGAATTTGCCCATCGGGTCGAGCGGCAAGCGGCCCAGGTTCCACCAGAGCAGCACGGCCACGAGCGTGCCTGCGGTCCCCGGCGCCACGGGCGTGTAGCCGGAGTAGAAGCCCGAGGAGAGGAGCTTGATCCAGAACTCCCCGAACGAGCCGAGCCGCTCGGGCTCAGGCTTTTTTGGGGGAGCCTTTCCGAATTGACGGAACTGTGTGCCGAAGGGATCGGGCATCGAGCTTCACTCCAGGTGGCGCCAGTATAGGACAAAGTACTCGGCGCCAGAAACCAGAGTGAATAGCAAGGCCACGTAGGTCGTGTAGTCGGCGATCTGGGCGTAGTAGATCATCGAGACCCAGGGAACGCTCAGTGCGTCGCTGAAAGTGAGCACCTGCAGCACAAGCGGGATCTCGACGGCCACGGCGGCGCTCACCTGAAAGATGGTCTTGTACTTGGCCCACTGGGTCGGCGTCATGACGGTCCCGCCCCCGGCCAGGAGCAATCGCAGGCCTAGCACCGCAAACTCCCGGAAGAGTAGCAGCACGACAATCCAGGCGGGCGTGCGTCCGAGCTCTACGAAGACCACGAAGAGCGCCGTGATCATCAGCTTGTCGGCGACCGGGTCGCAGAACTTGCCGAAGGTGCTGACTGTGTTGCTGGCTCGGGCGACAACGCCGTCGTAGACGTCGGTGATGCCCGCCACCAAGGTCAGCAGGAGCGCGGCCACCTTGCCCCAGTCGCCCGCAAGGCCCGGCGGCCCGGAGTCCGTCAACAACAGGACCATCAGGACCGGCGCGCTGGCCATCCTGAAGAGCGTCAGCTGGTTCGCCAGATTGAGCCGGATTCCCTTCTTCTCGGCCAACGGCTCACGCTCCGATGCTTCGCGCTGCCGCGAGCTTTCCCAGGATCTCGCCCTGGAAGTCGAATCCGCAGGCCTCGTCCACCCGCAGCTCCACCATGTCGCCCGGCTTCACTCCGCGGCGCTCCGGGGCTAGCACCACTCCGTCGACTTCCGGGGCCTCGGATTGGGTGCGGCAGGAGAGCACGCCGTCGGCGCGCTCCGTCACCAGCGCCGGGCGCGACTGCCCCAGTCGAAACGGCGCCAGGTCTCGGCACTCTTCGTAGAGCTCGCGCAGCACTTCGGCCCGCCGGGTGGCGACCGACTCTTCCACCTGGCCATCCTGCTCGAAGGAGTGGGTGCCTTCCTCAGGAGAGAACGGAAAAACGCCCATCCACTGGAAGCGCGCCTCTCGGACGAACTCGCAGAGCTCCTCGAAATCGGCCTCGCTTTCCCCTGGGTGGCCCACTAGCAACGTCGTGCGCAGCGCGACGCCGCGCCAGCGCTCGCGGACCTTTTCCAGGTACTCGAGGTACCGGCGGCCGTCGCCGGGGCGGCGCATACGGGCCAGGACGCTGCGGGAAGCGTGCTGCAGCGGCATGTCGAGATAGGCGCAAAAGCGGGGCTGGCTTCCCAGGTACTCCAGCGCCGCATCGTCGAGGCCGAACGGGAACATGTACAACAGGCGGAACCAGGTTACTTCGCGGACCTCTCCGAGCGCCTCGAGAAGCTGGGTGAGGTGTGCGCTGCCGTAGAGGTCCTTGCCGTAGGCGGCCGGGTCCTGGGCAATCAGGTTGATCTCGTGGACGCCATGCTGCTGGGCGAGCGCACGGGCCTCGTCGACCAGTTGGGGGATGGGGCGGCTCTTCATCGCGCCCTTGATGCCCGGGATCGCGCAGAAGCTGCACGGCCGATCGCAGCCTTCCGAGAGCTTCAAGTACGCGATGCCCGGCTCGTTGAGGAGCACGGGCCGGCCGTACGTCGTGGTCGCGCGGCGTGAGGACCGCCGCTTGAAGCCGAGCTCGGCGACCAGCTCCCGGATGCGCTCGGGGGACGGCAGTTTGAGCCAGCCGTCGACCTCGGGCAGCTCTCGGGCAAGCTCGCCTTCGTAGCGCTCGAAGAGGCAGCCGCTGACCACGACCTTGAGGTCGGGGCGCTCCTTCTTGAGGGCGAGGTAGGAGAGTATCGTGTCGACCGATTCGGACTTGGCGGGTCCGATGAATCCACACGTGTTGATCAGGACGATGTCGCTGGCGAGCGTGTCCGGATCGTAGCGGACGCCGGCCCCCTGGAAGGCGGCCGCCATCCGTTCGGCTTCCACCTGATTCTTGGGGCAGCCTAGGTTGACGATGGAGACGGTGGGAGAAGTGGGCCTGGACGACATCTGCGCTCCGGGATCATCGCCGCGCGGGGCGAGGGCTGGAAACAGGCCATTATAGCCTGCCTCAGCCGCCGGAGCAACGTTTGGACGGCGTCGTGGCTCTCAGCCGATGGCGACCATCCGCTGCGCGGGGGCGGCGGCCGGCATCGCCTCGGGGAACTGGGTGTTGATCTCCTCGCGAAGGGATTTCACATCGAACCGGATGTAGCTCTGACCCGGAACGCTGTTCATGAGCACCTCGCCGTTGAAGACGAGGATGCGATCTCCTTCGATGAGGAAAGTGAGCTCCACGAGCGGGTGGGCGACCTGGGGGAGCAGATCCTTCAGAGACACGATCGTCTTCCGCAACCGCTGGATGCTGAAGTCGTGGTCCCGCAAGGTCCTGGCAACCTTCAACTGGATGAGATCCGAGAAGGTGTACAGCCTGTACTTTCCCCGTCTTCGGTAGGAGGGGCGTATGAAGTTCGTCTTATCCCAGTACTGAATTTGTCGGTACGAGATGTTGACGAGCTTCGCTACCTCTTTCGGGGTGAAAAAGGACTTCACGCTACCATCAACTCCTTGAGCGGCATCTGCTGCGACTCGGACTTTGGCTCTTGCTGCGACCGTGTGCTTCGACTGTGTTCGGGGCCTGGAGCCCCTGCGTCCAACAACATGGATCGGCAGGTTCGCCGGATTGTTGATCGGTTCCCGCGGGAATCTGCTTGATGAAGGGGTGAGAATGCTGTATGATTGCGGCTTCTCGGGTCATGCGGAACGTTTCGATCGGCAAGGGGCTCGATCCGACTTTGTTCGAGTTTGTCCGTTGGTGCATCCGGTTGTGGCGGCAGCCACGATGGGCCGCTGTGCTCGGTGGCCGCATGGCGATTCTCGGGTACTTCGCAGCCGCAGCGTGGGGAGCGCCGCCCCCCGCGCCCGCGCGCCCGGAGCGCGCCATCCGCGTCACGCTCGAGGGGCAGGTGCTGGAGGTGCGGGAGTTCCAGAAGGCCCCGTACGTCCAGTGGGAAGCGTTCGCCGAAGCGCTGGGGCTGGAGCACTACTTCAGCGAGGCCACGGGCAGTTACTCGCTGGTGAACGGAGCGACCGGCAAGGAGATGGCCATCGAGATGGCTCCCAGCTCCCGCGACGTCTCCGTCAACGGCGAGGTCAGGCGCATCGGCGCGGCGCCCGTGATCAAGGACGGAACGCTCTGGGTGCCGCTCAAGCCCTTCGCGGAGCTGGCGGGTCGTTCTCCGCGCGGACTCAAGTTCACGCGCGCGACACCGGCGGCGAATCCGCCTGCACCGGTGGCCGGTGAACCCGGCCCTGAAACGGAGCCCGCCGCCGGCGGTGAAGTGCCTGCCGCGGAAGGCTCCCCGCCTGCGAAGCGAGCGGCGGCGGAGCGCGGTCGCCCCCCCGAGAGCAAGGTGCGCCGCGAGCTCACAACCCGGCTCCCGCCGCGGCCGCGGATCGAAGCACGCGACCGGGCCCGGTTCGCCGCGACACGCGTGGTGCTTTTCGCCAGGCTGGCACGGGACGCGCGCGCGGCCGATCCGAAATCGATCGGCGCAGTCAGGCTGCTCTCGGCACACCTGGAGGACAGCGGGTTCCAGGTCCACGAGCACCCGCCCGCCGCGGCCTGGCCCGCGCCGGTGGCTGTGAATGTCCTGCGGCCCCACCTGGCCATTTTCGTGGAGACGGCTCCCAGGTCGGACGGGTTCTGGGTGTACTACCCCCTGCCCGGGGCCGACACCTCCCCCGAATCGGCCGGGCTGTTCGGGCCCACCACCCGGGAGGCGTCGGTCTCGCGGGCCGTAGCCGACCGGACCGCGGACCTGGCCGTGCGGTACACGGGCGTGCAGGGTAGCGCGCAGGGTGAGGCACGGATGCGCCCGCTGGGCGGGCTGATGGCAGCCTCCGTGCTTGTCGATTTCCCAGCCCGGGCCGGGGCGTCCGGGGCCGCGGGCGAGGCTGCGCTGGCCCGGTCGCTGCACGACGCAATCGTTTCGGCCCTGAGCCACGAGCGGCGTGTCGAACCAGCCCTATCGGCGCCGGCCACGACGCCCGCCAGCCCCGCCCAGCCGCCGCCCACCAACGCCGCTTCCGTTGCGGCGCCGATTCCGGATTCCGTCGCGCCCCAACCTGCCGCGGCCGCCCATGCGAGCTCCGTCAGAGCGCCCGTCGCCCAGGACTCGGTTTCGGCTTCCGCGGCCGCTGTGGTGACGACGAGCGCTCCAGGGGTGATGGGGCCGGATGCGGCGGGTCCCACGATTCCGGCCACGCCACCGGCGCCCGATGAGGACGCCGATATCCCCGGGGTCCACACGCCGGCTGCCGAGGACGTCGAGCCCGCTCCCAACTCCCTGGATGGCTCGGAAGGCGAGACCGCCCCACTGGATCTGCCGGCCGACGAGGAGAGCTACACGCCGCTCGGGCCGGAGGCCGGCAGATGAGCGAAGGGCGGGAGTCCCGAAGCAACCGCTGGTTCTACTTGGCGTGCAGCGTCGCCGTGCTGCTGCTCTCGTGGTTCGTGAAGCCCGAAGCCGCGCGCGCCTTTCTCGCCGACCAGGTGGACGCGGTTGGAGCGCTGCTCGGCGCCCGCCGGCCCCCTGCAGCAGAGGCCGGGCGGCCTTCCGAACCCGTCTCGGAGGGCGGAGCGTCGGCGGTGCTATCCGACCCGGGGCGTCCTTTGACTCTCTATTACCCGTCTCGCGCCGCCGCCGGGATGCTCGAAGCCTACGAGACGGCAGCGGGAGCCGTCGAGACTCCCAAGGAGCTGGCCGCCGAGGTGGTCAATCTGCTGCAGGCCGCCCCCACCGACGCCGGCGTGCAGGCGCCCCTTCCTCCGGGGACCAGATTGCTGGCACTGTTCCTGGAGGGCGGCAGAGCAACGGTGGACTTGTCGGCCGAGCTCCTCTCCTCAGCTCCCGTTTCGACCGCCGAGACGCGCGTCCGGCTCTACTGTCTCGTCAATTCGCTGACCAGCTTGCCATTCGTGGAGGAGGTTCGGTTTCTCATCGCCGGCGAGGAACGCACCAGCTACTTCGACTGCTTCGACTTGACGGTCCCCTACCGCTTCAACCCGGACGTGGTCGCGGGCCGGGGCGCGACCCGGCGGAATCAATGACGTCACTGAAGCGATTGGCTCTCGTGGTGCTCGCCGGCCTTTCGTGGGCGGCGGACGCGCCGGCCCGGGAGACCGCCTTCGTCTCGCTGGAGCAATTCTCCGCGCGCGCCACCACGCGCGCCGCGACGTTTTCCTTCCGATCGCCGGCCTTCGGAGTCGCGCGCGTGGAGCTGGCGTTGCCCGTGGACGCAGGTTCGCCGCGCAAGCAGCGCCACACGCGCCACGTGAAACCCGGGGCGGCCACGCTGACGGTCCCCACCGACTGCCCCCCCGGCCAGCTCGAGTACTCCGTCGAGGTAGAGCTGCCCGCGTATTCGGCGGGGCGCTCCCTGGGCCGGTTCGGACGGGGCGAAGGACAGTTCGTGAAGCCGACCCACATCGCCCTCAGCCCGCGCGGCGAAGCCTACGTCGTCGACACGGGCAGTGACAGGGTGCAGGTATTCGACCGTCACCTCGACTTCCTCTTCCAGTTCGGCCACTTCAACCCCGGGCCGGCCTCCGCCGGGGCCGAGGTCGAGCTGGGCCGCTTCGACGAACCGTGGGACCTGGTCATCAACGGCTACCAGGAGATCTTCATCACCGATCAGAACAACCGGCGCGTGGTCCGCTATGACATGCTGGGCCGCGTCATCGCCGAGCTCGGCCGGGACGCCGGGCTGGCCGTCCCCCGGGGAATCGCAAGCGACATCGACCGCGAGCTCTATGTCTGCGACAGCGACAACGACCGGGTGCTGGTCTTCGACCGCGACGGGCGCGTGCGCCGCAAGATCGGCGCCTACGGCTGGGGAGCCCAGCAGTTCAAGACCCCCACCGACGTGGCCGTCGCGCCCGATCGCACGCTCTACGTGGCCGACGCCGGCAACGCCCGCGTGCAGGTCTTCGATCGCTTCGGCCGGCCTCTGGAAATCCTGGACGGGCCGTTCCAGGCCCCCGAGAACCTCTACGTCGATGCCGACGGGTTCCTCTACGTGATCGATTCCAAGGCCGCCAAGATCTTCCGTTATACGTCGGAGCGCGTGCTGGTCGCAACCTACCCAGGACCCGACGACGACTATGCTTTCGACACGCCCACCGACTGTGCCCGCGCGCCCGACGGCACGCTCTACGTGGTCGACAGCGGTCACGGAAGGGTCTTGCTCCTGGAAGAATCTCGCCGGGCCTTCCGGCGATCCGGGAAACTGGCCGTGGAAGCGGATAAGCCGCGTTAGCCGTACAGAAACAGCGGGCTTCTGCCGAAACATGTACCGTGCAGAACAACCTTCCTCATTGCTTCCGGTTGTCGCGGGCGCTGCGCTGGGCCGTGGTGGCGGTGGTGCTGGTCCCGGCGTCGCTCTTGCTCGGGGGATGCGGCGAGCGCAATCAGAAAGCGCGTAAAGACGCCGTCCAGCTGCCGGCCGATCCCTCCCAGAAGGCCCGCCACTACAATGACCTGGGCTGGATTGCCGGCCACAACAAGAAGCTCGACCTTGCCGTGAAGCACTTCCGCAAGGCGATCGAGCTGGCGCCGACCTACGCCGAAGCGCACCACGGGCTGGGGCTGGCCTACGCGAAGCTGGGCTATGTCGACCAGGCGATCCCCGAGTTCAACCAGGCCATCCGGCACAAGCCGGACTTCGATGAGGCCTACTTCAACCTGGGCGTGGCCTACGCGAAGAAGGGCGACCTGGAAGTGGCCGAGGAGATGCTCCACACGACCCTCCGGATCAACCCGCGCCACGCGCCTACGCACCTCAATCTCGCCTACCTCTACCGCCAGAAGTCTCAGCTCGACAAGACGAAGCGCCACTTGCTGACCTATCTGGAGATCAATCCGGAGGACACGGGCGCGCGCGTCGGGCTGGCGGAGATGTACTTCAACCAGGGCCTCTTCCGCAGCGCCGCGCCCGAGTACCGCCGCGTGCTGCGCAACGACCCGAAGAACGTGAAGGCTCTCTATCGCCTTGGCGTCATCGCCCACAACCAGAATCAGTATGGAGAAGCGAAGAAGTACTACCGCCGCGTACTGACCGCGGACGGCAATCACGTCGACTCGCTCACGAACCTGGGAACGCTCTACGCCTCCGAGGGAGACTACTCCAACGCACTCAACGAGTTCGAAAGGGCGCTGGCAGTCGATTCCGGGAACAGCTACGCGCAGCAGCAGATCAATCTGCTCCGAAAGCGAATGCGCGGCATGGCCCGCGCCGCGCGCAAGGCGCCACCTCGCCCCGCACCTGTGGCGAGAGTCCAGGAGGACGATCCGTTCAGCTCACCGGGCGAGATCCCCGCGGACACCTCGAGCCCTCTGCCGCCCACTCAGTCCGCAGAAGCTCCTCTGCCCCCGGTAGAACCCGGCCAGACATTGATCACGCCGGACGGCCCGCAGGTACCCTCGGCAACGGAAGTCCCGGCCCCCTCGCTCCCGCCCCCGTCAGACGACTTCGATTCGTTCTGAGCTGCGGCCAGCGCCCGCGGGAACGCCGGGTTCCTACTCGAGCGATCCTGCCGGCCGGCGGCCCTCAGCCCTGCAAGGCCATCATGTCGCCCAGGCTGGCTCCGTACTGCTCCCACCACTTCTGCCAGGCGGCGGGGTCCTCGCCGTAGTCCTCCCGGGTGAGGTCGCGGAGCAGCTTCGCAGCCTCACGCCTCAGATAGGGAACCTCGTCGGTGAGATGGCGAATGAGCGGCTCCACGGCGCGCAGGTCGTGGAACTTGCCAAGCGCCCACATCGCAGACCAGCGCACGGAGTCGTTGGTATCGTCGACGGCCTTGAGCAGCGCGTCTACGGCACCCGAGTTGCCGAGTTTCCCCAAGGCGTCCGCCGCGACGCAGCGGATATCCGGACTCGAATCGTCCATCAACTCCAAAAGTCGGCGGTAAGCTCCGGCCTCGGCCAGGTTGCCAAGCGCGACGACGACCTCCTTGCGGACGTCCTCATCGGGGTCGCGGCTCGAGTAGAGCAGCGGCTCCAGCGCCATCGGGTGACCGAGCTTGCCGAGCTCGTCGGCGGCGGCTGCCCGCAGCAGCGGGTCTTCATCCCCCAAGCCGATGATGAGTAACTCGACGCGGCTGATGTCGCGCAGCTTCTCGAGCGCGATGCGCGCGCTCCAGCGGACTTTCTCCTCGACATCGGCCTGAATCTTGAGCAAGGGCTCGATGGCCCGCTTGTCGCCGAGCTTCCCCAGCGCCTCGGCGCTGATCCAGCGGATGGTCCAGTCGGTGTCGTTGAGGGCTTCGACGAAGAGATCGTAGGCGCGCGGGTCGCCTAACACCTCCAGCAGCCGCAGCCCCTCGCGCCGAATGGTGCGGTCGGTGTCGGAGTTCACCAGCGCGATGACCGGCGTGACCATCGGTTCCTGCGGGAACCGTTGCAGGGCCTTGAGCGCGTACATTCGGAGAGACCAATCCGTCTGCTGGAGGGCCGCCAATAGCGGGCCGATAGCCTTGGGGTCACCGAGAGATCCGAGCGCCTCCGCGGCCGGCGCGCGGCCGTCCCAGGTCGAATCCCGCAGCACCTGGACCAGCCGGTCGACGTCCTCGGAAGTACCGATGCGGCCGAGAATCTGGACCGCTTTTTTGCGAACGCTGGGGTCCGGGTCGTTCACGGCTTCGCGAACACCCTCCAGATTCCGCTGGCGCTCGAAGAGGTCGAGCCGTTTCCGACGCGCCGCAACGTCGGGCTCCGGGGTGCCCCCTGGGATGCTCTTGTTCTCTTCTGCCACTCGATCTCGTCCGCCAGCCGCATTTGGCGCGACGGCGGTACCGCGCTAAGAGTATATCACGGCTTCGCATCCCCGACGCCGGAACCGCCCGCTCCGAGGCGGCCTGCGATGAATTGCGGCGAAGCCGGAGGTCGATCGTGCGATTCGAACGGCTGAACTGGAGGGCGATGGCCCTCTGCCTAGCAGTTTTGACGGCCGCAAGTCCCGCTCGAGCCCAGTACCGGGGCGGGTCGGACCCCGGCCTCACCCGGTATCGCCAAGCGACCGATCCCAGGCGGTTCGCGCCCAGCGTCATACCACCCGGCTCCCGCATCGGGCCGCGAGCCGACGGCACGCGCGCGCGCGTGCTCCAAGGACCTGCGTTCAACGTGCCGCTCGGAGGCATCGCGCCCGGCACCGTGGCTGATGGCGCGCGGACCGTCGTGGGAGAGGCGCAGTCGGGTCAGCCCGCCGTCGAAACCATCCTGCCCACCGGCTTCCGGGACCAGGGCAGAGTGCTAGCGCCGGCCGCCCACCTTCAGCGCTTTCCCCCTCCCCCAAACCAGCCGGCCTTCCCCTCTCAGTTCACGGTCAACTTCCCGTCTCGACGCGACGGGTACTATGCGCCGGACCTGGTGAGGGACCAGAACGGAGCCACCGCCTTCCGTACGCGCGCCAACCGAGCCGAAGAGCGCAACGCGTTTCAGAAGTGAATCCGGCGCGGGCCGGCCGCTTCACGCAGGCTTCGCCAGCTTCAGCTTGAGCAGCTGGGCGATGGCCTTGCCTGCCCAGGGCGTGCCCTTCCGCTGTTCGCTCACGGCCGTGAAGGTTCGGATTGCCGCGTCGCGGTTCCCCTCGCGGGCCTGGGCCAGGCCCAGGTTGAACAGGTCGGAATCCTGGCGGTCCGGACCGTCCGCGAGCTCGCTGAACGCCTCCGCTGCGAACTCGAAGCGCCCGGCCGACAAGTAAGCTTCTGCCAGCTGCCGCTTCAGTGCGGTGTTGCCCTGGTCTTCGAGAAAGGCAGCTTCCAGAGCCTCGACGTCCACCGCAGGGGCCTCCGGCTTCGGCGCCGGCTTGCCGAGGGAAAGCCTCAGAGCGGGCGCCACTCTCGCAGATTCTGTCTCGACCGGCTTGCGGGCCAAGCGGGCAAGGGCCTGCAGAGGATTCGTCTGCGCCGCCGCCGGCGCAGGCTCGGCCGCCTCGGCGACAGGCGGGGGCGATTCGGGCGGTGGCATGGCGGCCGGGCCCTTGCCGAAGCGGGCCAGCAATGCCGAAGGCCCTGCCGAGAGCACATCTGCGGGTGGAGGGACGCCATGCACCACAGGGGCCTTGTCGGCGACGCCCTGGTCGCCCAGGCGGGACATCAGTGAGCCCAGCGGCGACCCAGCGGGTGCCTTCGGGGGCTCTGAGGCACCGAGCCGACCCATGATGGAGCCGGCAGGCTTCGGGGCGGCCTCGCCCGCTTCCTCCGCGGCCGCAGGGCGCCGCGCAAGAAGCGAGGAGCCGGCATCACCCGTGTCCTGGGGCGTACCGAAGGCCAAGAGCGATTTGAGTGGCGAGGGCGATTCGCCGGCAGCCGCAGGTGCTGCGACCGCGGGCGAGGGTGGAGCCGACAGCGAGAAGGAAGGCGCCTTGACCAGGGGCGGCGGCTTGGGCTTGGCGCTCTCCGGCGCGCCCACGTCGCCAGTCGAGAAGGCACCGAGCCGGCCAAGCATGCCCGAGTCGGGCGCGGCCTGGGCCGTCGGTTCGGCTGAGGCGGAAGCAGGGGCAGTCGGCGCCTGCGGCTTGGCCGCACCGAGCGTGGCCAGCAGGCTCCCGGGCTTGAAGGCCTCGCCGGGTCTGGGTGGAACCGGCGGTGCGCCCGCGAGACGCCCGCCCCCGATGGCCAGTCCGGGCAGTCCCGGCGGAGGGGGTGGCTCCGGGTGTGTAGGGCTGGCTTCAGCCTGAGGGCCCTTGGGCGCATCGAAGTTGAGCAGTTTCTTGAGGAGGTCTCCCTCCCCTGCCGGCGGCGGAGGCGGAGGCGTCCTGGGCAGCGCAGGAGCACTCGCCGCCGCGGCTGCCGGGGCGCCGAAGCGGTCGAGCATCGACTTTCCGGCGTCGACTGAGACATGCGGCGCTTGCGGTGCCGCGGTGCGCTGAGGATCGATTCCCTTCTCGTCCACCCAGTTCGCGTCTTCGCCGAACAGCGAGCCGACGGGAACGCCCTCGACCTTCGCCGTGGGCGGAGGCGCTACCGTCTTCGCGGCGCCGATGAGGCTGAGCCCCTCCTCACGCGGCGCGCGATTGATGATCGATTTGAGGCGCGAGATTCGTTTCCCGAGCAGCCAGAGCTGGATGATGACGAAGACCAGCGAGATGGACAGAAGGCTCAGGACGAACCAGCGATTGGGTTCCATGAATGGCGCTCCTGTTCAGGAGTGCAGCATAACACGCTGGCTGGTCAGGCTCTGTCCGGATCTCATCGGCGTCGGGGCGGAGCTCCGGACGACGGGGGCGTCCCCGTCAGATTACTGTTCTGGCAACTTGAACGCGGGGTTCGGCCTGTACTAGGTTGGAGCTCCCATGACGATGAATCGGCCCATGCGCGCCTGGACATTATCGCTGGCGCTGGCCGGAGCGGCCTGGGCGGGCTCGGCTTCCGAGCCCCAAGGCGCTGAGGCCTACTGCCAGGCATGGAGCCTGTGGCGTTCGGGGAAGCCTGGGGCCGCGGCCGCACGGTTCCTGGAAGTGCGGGGCACACTCGAACCGTGGGCGCGCGCCAGGGCCGCGCGGGCGCGCCAGGAAGCAGGCGACGGAGCGGGAGCAGAGGCGCTCCTCGAGCCAGGCGATGATCTGGCCCGGGTCGCGCCCCTGACCGGCCTGGTCCTGGAGACGCGAGCCCGGTGCCGGGCGGCCCGCGGCAGCCACGCCGAGGCAGCGCGCCTCATGGCCGAATCCTTCGCGCATGCCCGGCCCGCGACCGAGGAGCTCGCGGCGCGCGTCTGGCTGGCCGATCGCTGGTTCGAGGCCGGATCGCCAGCCCAGGGCTTCGCTGCGCTGCTCGACTGCCTGGATCGCCCGGGGGAGTCGTCGGCCGCAAAGCGGGACGTGATGAAACGGCTGCTGACTGACCACGAGAAGGACCGCGTGACACGCGCGCTCGCCACGGCGGACTTGCTGCGCTGGGCGCGGTTCCTGGCCGGTCGCGGCCGGCTTTCGGAGGCGCTGACCGCGCTCGGGCGGCTCGACCTATCGGCGGATCGCGACCCCTGCAAGGTCGGACTTGCCGAGGCTCGCTGGGCTAGCCAGCTCGGACGGCGCGACCAGGCCAGCGCGCTGCTGGCGCGCCTGGCCGACGACCCCGCGCTGTCGAAGGAGTGTCGCGCCGAGGCGCTGCTGACGTTGATCCGCGTTCAGGCCGCCGGCAACGACGCCGTGTCGGGGCGGTATGCGCTGGGGCGGCTGCTCGAGCTCGAAACCGGCTCCGGTAGGGTTGCCGCGGCTCGGCTCGAGCTGGCTGACCTCGAAGACGCTGCCGGCCGGCGGCGGGAGGCCGAAGCCCTGCGGGCGCTCGTGATCGAGCAACAGCCGCAGACGGCATCGGCCGCAGGCCTGATTTGGAAAAAGGGCATGGCAGCTTACGAGGGGCGCCGCTACAGCGAAGCGGAGAAGCACTTCGCCCTCTATGCCAAGCACCACTCGGACCGCCGGCTGGGCCCGACAGCGCGGTACTGGCGCGCCTTGTCCGCCAGCCAGGCCGGCAAGGGCGCGGGACTGCTGCGGCAGGTGGCAGCCGACTCCGATGCCGGGCTCTATCGCCAGCTCGCATCCAGCCGGGTCTCCGGCGGCCGCCCCAGGTTCGCGCGCCAGAAGCCGCCGTGGCCGGCGGGCGCATCCCGGGAGCTGCCGGACCTGCTCGACCTACCTGCGCCCTGGACCGCCACGGCCGAGGCGCTCGCAAGCGCGAGCGCCTGGGAGGATTTGACACTCTTGCTGGAACATGTCCGCCGCCAGTCGCCGCGGAGCTTCTCGGTCCGGTACGGGCTCTCGCGTGCCTACGACCGCCAGGGCCATCACCAGGCGGCGCTGGCGATCGCCGAGGGAATGGCCGACGAGGAGAAGCCGCTCGATGGGGCGCGTCCCGAACTGCTCGCCAGGCTGCTCTATCCGGCCCCCTATCAGGCAGAGTTCCTTGCGGAGTGCGGCCGCAGGAAGGTGAGCCCCTACCTGGCGCTGGCCATCGCTCGGGAGGAGAGCCGGTTCCAGCCGGACAATCGCTCCTGGGCGGACGCCCGGGGCCTGATGCAGGTGATCCCTTCGACAGGCGACTGGATCGCCCCAAGGGCGGGGCTGAAGGGCTACTCCGCCGATCGGCTTTACGAACCGGCGGTGAACATCGCGCTAGGCGTCTGGTACCTGGCCTACTTGCTGGAGCGCTATGCCGGATACGGAAGCCCCGAGATCCTGGCGATGGCGGCCTACAACGGCGGACCGGGCAACGTCAGCAAGTGGCTCAAGCAGTTCGGAGATCGACCGCTGGACGAGTTCGTGGAGCGGATTCCGCTGGAGGAGACTCGCTTCTACGTGAAGAAGGTCTCTGCCAGCCTGCTGGCCTACGAGCGGCTCTACGGCCGGGCTCAGGAGTCGAAGCAGCGCGCGGGTCGCAAATCGGCACGCCGCTAGGGGCCTTCAGGCGGCGGCGCGAGCGTCGAGCAGCTCGTGGCGGTAGGCGCCCCAGAGCGCGGCGCCCAGCGCGCCCGCCAGGACAGCCTGGGGATGCGTCCGTACCTCGGCAGTCGCTTGCCGCTCCAGGCCGCGTCTGAGGCACTCGAGGAGCCCCGTGTCGGCGGAGAGACCCCCCGTGACCAGGACAGGGCCGCCCACCCGGATCGAGAGCAGGAGCTTGGCGAACCGGCCGGCCATCGACTCGTGGATGCCGCGCAGGATGTTCTGAACGGTGATGCCACGCGAGACCATGTTGATGACGTCGGTTTCGGCCAGGACCGCACAGATGCACGAGACCTTTTCAGGAGTCTCTCCCGTCAACGACAGCGGGCCGACCTCGTCCAGGGTCACGCCCAGGTAACGCGCGATGTTCTCGAGGAACTGCCCGGACCCGGACGCGCACTGGCTGGTCATGCGGTAGTCGAGAACGCGGGCCCGCTCGTCGATGCGAACGGCGCGCGCGTGCAAGGCGCCGACGTCCAGCGCGCCGCGCGCCTCGGGGTCCAGGAACAGGGCGCCGCGGGCGTGGGCGGTCATGCCGTAGAAGTGGCCGGTGCGGTTCTCGACCAGCTCGCCCTCGCCGGTCGTCGCCGTGTAGGCGATGTCGCCGGGTGCTACCTGGGCCTGGGCGAGCGCGTCGCTCCAGGCGGCGCGGATCACGGCCCTCGGGTCCCGGCGCCGGATGCGCTCGACGATGCCGCCCAACAGCCGGGTTCCAGCGCGGCTCCGGCCGGTGCGCGCCGGGCCGGCCACGATTGCCACCTTCACGGCGCTTGCGCCGACGTCGATCCCCGCGGTCAGGATGGTCTCGCCCATGTCAGTCCCCTCTCCTCTCGCGCAGTACGGTGCGCGCGAAGAGCGCGGCGCCGAGGGCGCCCGTGTAGATCGAGCCGGGAGAGATGTTGATACGGCGGCCGCCGTAGTTCTCACCGACCAGCTTGGTGAGCGCGTCGACGGCGGCCGGGTTGCTGGCCACGCCGCCTGTGAAGGTGAACTCGTCTTCGATGCCTCCCGAGCGGGCCAAGAGCGACATCGCCCGAAGCATCATGGCGCGGTGCAGCCCGGCAAGGATATCCTCTCGGCGCTGTCCAAGAGTCAAACGGTCCCTCAGCTCCGCTCCGGCGAAGACCGTGCACGTGCTGGTGATCTTGACGCTGCGCGTCGACCGCTGCGCCAGCGGCCCGAGCTCGTGGACTCCCAGGTTCATCTCGTCGGCGATGTAGCCCAGGTAGCGGCCGCAGCCGGCGGCGCAGCGGTCATTCATCTGGAAGCTGGTGACGATACCGCGGTCGTCGACCTGGATCGCCTTGGTGTCCTGCCCGCCGATGTCGAGCACTGTTCGGGTGCCGGGAAACATGGAGTGAGCGCCCAGGCCGTGACACAGGATCTCCGAGCGGATCTGCTCCTTGGGAAAGGGCAGGCGCTGGCGGCCGTAGCCGGTGCCGATGGTGACGGCCGGCTCCACGTCCGCCGCCAGGATGCGTGCGACGGCTGCGGACACGGCAGCGCGCAGGGCGGCGCGCGGCGTGGGGGTGGGCGAGCCGGCTGTCCGAGGTTCGGCGACTGGGAGCCGGCTCTCGGCGAGTGCGCTGCGAATGCAACGCTCGAAGGACCGGTCGAAGACGCGGCCTTCGACCTGGCCGATCGCCTTGTCGAAGATGCCCAGCAGGAGATCGTACGGAACGTCGCGGTCCGCCAGACGCTGGGCGTGCTCACCGAAGCGGCTGGCGGATTCGTCGCGGAAGAACTGGGAGCGCTGGGCGTGGCCGTCGCTCTCGTGCGCTTCGCGAGCCATCTCGTCGAAGAGCGGCCCGAGCCTCGAGGTGATGGCGGAGGAACGCGCCGCTAGCCTGGGGCCGGCCGCTTCCTGGAGCGCCGAATCGCGCAGCGCGTCGAGCTGCATCAGATACTGGGCACGCCTGAAGTCGAGCTCGAGACGATCCAGGAACTCAGCGGCGGCGCCCCGCAGCAGGTCCCTTTCCAGTCCTGAGGTTGCCTCCAGGTCTCGGCGCAGCAGGCCGAACCGAGCGTTGATGGTGGCCTCGTCCATCGCGATGCGCGTGGCGAGATGGTAGTTGCTGCGGCTGTTGGTGATTCCGCGGCCAACCACGGCCCCGGCTTCGTCCATCAGGATGGCCTTCGTTGTGGTGGAGCCCAGGTCGATGCCGGCGACGAGCGTCATGCGCAGGCCTCCAGTGCCGCAGGCCGTGCGTGGCGGCGCTTCTGATCGAGCATCTGGAAGTAGGACTCCAGCCGATTCTTGATATTGGCGGCGGAGAAGTAGCGCGGGTCGACCAGGTCGCTTTCGATGAATCCGCCCGCCAGCCCCGTGCGCCGCTCCAGCTCGCGCAACATCAGCAGTTGCCCGGCGCTGAAGCTGTTGCAGCTCTTCACCGAGTTGATCAGGAAGCCGTCGGCCGAAAAGTCGCGCAGGTAGCGCTCGATCAGCGCCACGCGGGACGGTAGCCCCAGGTTGGTGTAACAGCCGAGGCAATAGTCTGCCAGGCTCTCCAGAGGCCGGGACGGGTCGTGGCGGAAGCCGGTGTCGTAGAGGCCGCCGACCTTGGAGTAGGTGGAGGCGACGACGACGGCCCCCTCGTCGTGGAACATCTTCCAGAACTCGCGAAAGTGGGTCCAGTTGGGCGGCCCCTCGACCACGAGGCGGTACCGCTCCTCGCCCATCGTCCCTTCCGGTGTGACGGGCCCCTCACCCCGTGCGGCGCGGGCCTCGACCTCCTCGCGAAGGCAGCGGTAGTAAGCGAGGCCCTCGTCGGTCCCACGGAAGGCGCTGAAGATGGGACCCAGGTAGTAGACGCCGCCGAAGTACGCATCGATGGGAGACGGCCGATGTCGCGCCGATCCGAGCACGGCGACCAGATCGTCCTCGGCTGCGGCAGACAGAGCCAGGCGCTGGCACAAGGCGTCCTCGTCGTAGGCGCGGCCGGTGAGGCGCTCCAGCGCGGGTATGACGACTTCCTTCAGCTGGCGCACGACGTACTCCCGCATCTCGGGCGTGATGACGCCTTCGGGCTGGTAGGGGACGTGGAGCATCGCAACAGGGCAGGAGTACTCCTGCTGAAGGAGCTCGAACCATTTCATGAAGGTGAAGCAGCCCGTGTAGGAGAGCAGGAGCAGGCCCGGGGGCGGAAGCAGCGCGCCCGTGGGGCCGACGTTGCCCTGGCGCAGCATGCCGACGTCGCACTTCACGTAGGTGCAGACGTCCTCCGAGTGGCCCTCGCGCTCAGCCGCGGCGATGAAGTCGCCCGAGAGTTTGCGCATCCCGGATTGCAGCGCATTGATCTCCGGCAGGTTCGGAACCACGCCGAAGCTGAGCAACAGCTCCGTGAGGTTCCCTGGGACGAACGTGTAGACGACCTTGTCGCCCGACTCGGGCGCGGCGGCCAGACGGCTGAAGTGGGACGCCAGCATCTGCTTCTGGCGCAGCATGCTCTCGTCCTTGACGGCGGAGCGGTCCTGAGGCGAGGGTTGCGTCATGGGACGGCCTCCTGGGGCGGCAGCTCGGCTCCCCAGAGCCGGATGGAATCCGAGAAGGTGCCGGCCTGTTCGCGGATGACCTGGAACTGGCCGAGGTTTTCGGAGTACTTGAAGGCCGTGTGCGGGATGCCGGCACGCTCCAGAGCGGCGACCAGCATCGGCTGCTCCAGGAGCGCCGGATCGCAGAAGCTGGCGGCACAGAAGACCACGCCCTCGGCGGCGCGCTCACGGACCGTTTCGACAAGCCAGTCTCCCTTCTTGCGGGAAGGCTCGTAGCGGGAGGCCGTGGAGACGCCGCGCTCGACGTAGGCGCGGGCCAGGGCGCGGAAGGGTGGATCGCCCGTGGCGACGGGACCGCGGATGAACCTGGGTCCCAGGACGAAGTCGTCGGCCACGATGTAGCAGCCGGCGCGCTCCAGGGTGCGGAGCAGTTCCAGCGGCGGCTGCTCGCAGAAGGCGCCCGTGACGACGACACGACTCTGGTCGAGCTCGGGCCGATCGCTGGCAGCAGCGGCAGCGAGGTAGTCGCGGACGAACCGGGTATGCTCGCCGACCTCCATGAGGTTGGCGGCGCGCAGGACCAGGTAGGTCTCGTGAATGGGGGATTTCCAGGGAGTTGCGGCGCGGAAGAGATCCAGGTCCCGAACAGCCGCAGCATTGGCGTCGTAGAGCGCGATGCTGGCGGCCAGAGCCTCGTCCGTCACGGGGACGCCGGAGAGGCTGGAGAGCTCGCCCGCCAGCCGCAAGAGCTCCCGCTCGTAGAAGTCGACGGCCAGCTCGGGGCAGCCGGCCTGAGGAAGGTCGACGTAGAGGGCGAGGCGGTCCGGGAAGAGCATGCGCCACATGCCGGAGAGGTTGCGGATGACGTCGCAGATGGCGGGAAAGAGCATGCCGTCCAGGGCATCGAGCCGGCCGGCCAGACCCATCTCGATGGTGCTGCGGGGGATCTGGCAGATGTAGGACTGGAAGTAGGCGTCGCCTCGGATGATCTCGATCTGGTCGCCGCCGCCCATGAGGCCGACGGGGAGCATGCCGGCGGCGTGGACGAGCTCGCGCGGTACGTAGATGGGCATGTGGCCGATGGCTTTTCGGCCCGGAGCGGCGTCCTTCCAGCGACGCACGGCGGCGAGATCGAGGTCGCGAAAGAGCGTCTCGGCGCGAGCGACGAGGGATTCGAGTGTCGGTGCCGTCAAGGAGGACCTCCGGGAGCGCTCGGCCGGTCGGGCCGGTGAGGGACAGCGTGAAACGGATTGACCCTGGGGAGCTCTCATGCGTATACTACCGGGTAGGAATCTGACTCGCAAGTCAAATTTTAACCCACCAGACATGACCAGCGCCAGACCACCCAGGGGAGAAGCCGCCGGACGCGGCCAGGCCGGTGTGCGCCGCCGGGTGGCGCCGGCTCCGAAGGTGACCCGGACCGCGAGCACGGAGCTTCCCGTGCCGCGGCGGGTGAAGCGCTCCGAGGCGCGCCGTGCGGACATCCTGAAGGCCGCGGCGCGCGCGTTTCGGCGGCACGGCTACCACGAGGCGAGCCTCGACCAGATCGCCGAGGAGCTGATGCTTTCCAAGGGAAGCGTCTACTACTACTTCGAGAGCAAGGAGGCGATCCTCTTCGCGCTGCACGACCACTCGCTCGACGCGGCGCAGGCCTTGCTCGACCGGGTTCGGGCCTCGGTAGAGTCGCCCTCGGCGCAGCTCTCGGCGATCATCGAGGGGCACCTGGAGATCATCTTCGACGAGCTGCAGGCCTCCGGGATCGTGCTCGACTTCAGCGCGCTTTCGGCGGACTTCCGCGAGCGGGTCGTCGAGAAGCGCGACCGTTTCGAGCGCTCGCTCAGGCAGATCGTGACCGACGGAGTGAAGCGCGGCGAGTTCGTTCCCTGCGATTCGACGGTGGTGACCTTCGCCATCCTGGGGGCGATCAACTGGGTTGCGCGGTGGTACTCGCCGGGCGGGCGGCTGACGCCCAAGGCGGTGGCCCGGCAGTACGCGGACTTTCTGGTACGGGGGCTGGTCTGCGAGCGCCGGGGGGCGTTCTGCCCCCTGGGATTCAAGGAAGGGAAGAATTGCTGAAGAGCCGTGACGGCTCCCGTGGCGGGGAGGAGGAGGCAAGATGAGTCGAAACATCGTTTGCTACCAGATGGTCGCGCCCGGGAAGCCACTCGAGCGCGCGGACAGGGAGCTGGCTGCGCCGGGGGCCGGGGAGCTGCTGGTCGAGGTGGCAGGCTGCGGGATCTGCCACACGGACCTGTCGTTTCTTAGCGGTCAGGTGCGGACCAACCGGCCGCTGCCGCTGGTGCTCGGGCACGAGGTGAGCGGCACGGTGGTCGAAGCCGGTAGCGGTTGCGACAGCTGGGTGGGTCAGGCGGTCATCGTGCCCGCCGTGCTGCCGTGCGGCGACTGCGCGCTCTGCAAGGGCGGCAGGGCGAACGCTTGCCGCTCCCAGAAGATGCCGGGCAACGATATCGACGGCGGCTTTGCCACGCACATGCTGGTACCGGCGCGCTCGGCGGTGCGGGTGGGAGGAGCGATCGAAGGCCACGAGCTCTGGGAGCTGGCGGTCGTGGCCGACGCCGTCACGACGCCCTACCAGGCCGCCGTCCGGGCCGGGCTCAGACCTGGGGACGTGGCCGTCTTCGTCGGGCTGGGCGGGGTCGGCGGGTTCGGTGTGCAGATCGCCAGCGCCTTGGGGGCAACCGTTTTCGGCGTGGACGTCGATTCCGAGAAGCTGCGACGGCTAGCCAGTCACGGGCTCTTCCGGGGCTTCGACGCCCGGGAGCTCGACGCCCGGGCCGTGAAGGCCGAGCTCGTGAAGGAGTGTAAGCAGCGGGGGCTGCCGGCGCTCGGCTGGAAGATCTTCGAAACCTCCGGGACGACTGCGGGTCAGGAGACGGCCTTCTCGCTCTTGACCCACACGGGGACACTGGCGATAGTCGGGTTCACCGGCGAGAAGGTGACCCTGCGTCTGTCGAACCTGATGGCGCTGGACGCGACCGCGTTCGGCAACTGGGGCTGCGATCCGGCGCACTACCCCGCGGCGCTCGAGCTCCTGCGCGCTGGCAAGGTGACGGCTCGGCCCTTCGTGCGGCGCTATCGGCTGGACCAGGTCAACGAGGCGATCGAAGCCGTTTCGAGCCACCAGATTTCCGAGCGCCCCGTGCTGGTGCCGTAAAGGAGAAGCCATGGACACCCCACTCAAGAACCACGATCGTCAGGTCCTCTCCGAGCTCCATCAGGTCCACTACGAGCTGCGAGCGGCGCGCCGGCTCGACGGCCGCGAAGCTCCCGGGCTCCACAACGCATGGATCGTGCTCGACAACCCCGCCCAGCTCAATAGCTACACGACAGAAATGGTCAAGCGAGTCATAGGGGCGCTGGAACGCGCCTCCAACGACCGCTCCGTGGTGGCCGTGGTCATCACCGGTTCCGGCGACAAGGCCTTCTGCACAGGCGGAAACACTGCCGAGTACTCCGAGTACTACTCCGGCAACCCGCAGGAGTACCGCCAGTACATGCGGCTGTTCAACGACATGGTGACCGCGGTGCTCTTGTGCGACAAGCCGGTGATCAACCGAGTGAACGGGATGCGTATTGCCGGCGGGCAGGAGATCGGGCTGGCGTGCGACTTCTCGATCGCCCAGGACCTGGCGCGCTTCGGACAGGCCGGTCCCAAGCACGGCTCGGCGCCTGATGGCGGCAGCACTGACATGCTCGACCTCTACGTCGACTTCGCCGCGGCGGCCGAGTCGCTCACGCTCTGTCCGCACTGGTCGGCCCACAAGGCGCTCAGGCTCGGCATGATCAACGACCTGGTGCCCGGGCTCAAGGTCGACGGCAAGTGGGTCCCGAACCCGCTGGTCATCACGGATCGAACGCTCGACGCCTGGGGAAGGCCGTGCCTGGGAGAGCCGCTGGAGGGAGAAGCGCTGGTCCATAACAAGCAGCTCTTCAAGAAAGGCTCGGTCGATCTCACGCTCCTCGACGAAGCCGTCGAGAAGCTCTGCTCGCGGTTGCTGGAGACGATGCCCGATTGCCTCTACAAGACCCTCACCAGCTTGAGAAAGAAGAAGCTCGCGCCATGGTACGCCAGCTCCGAAACCAACCGGGCCTGGCTCTCGCTCAACATGATGACCGAGGCGCGCGCGGGGTTCCGCGCGTTTCACCGCGGCAAGGGGACCGATCGCGAGGTCGACTTCGGGAAGCTGCGGCAACGGCTGGCCGAGGGGCGGCCCTGGGACGACGAGATGCTGGAAGCGATCTCGCCTGGTTACGAAAGGAAGTGAGCACCATGGCCGACATCGTGAATCCGACTGGGGCCCGCGTGCGCGTGGACGCGCTCATGGACGGGGCCATCACCCGGCTGACGCTGGACGCTCCTCCGGGAAACGTGCTGGACCGGCAGATGATCGGACAACTCGACGAAGCCTTCTCGAGCACGCTGGGAAGCGGGGCTCGCCTCCTTCTCCTGGAGGGCGCCGGAAGCCACTTCAGCTTCGGCGCCTCGGTCGCCGAGCACGTACGCGAGCTGGCCGGGGAGCTGATCCCGGCCTTCCACCGGATGCTGGAGAAGCTCCTGGCGATTCGCCTGCCAACGGCGGCCCTGGTGAGAGGCCAGTGCCTGGGGGGCGGGCTGGAGCTGGCCGCGACCACGGACTACCTCTTCGTCGAGGAAGGCGCCAAGCTGGGCGTTCCGGAGATCAAGCTGGCGGTCTTCCCGCCGATGGCATGCGTGACGCTGCCGTGGCGCGTGGGTGGGGCCAGGGCGCTCGAGATGATCACGACCGGGCGAAGCCTGGATGCTTCGGAAGCGTTGAGCTGGGGACTGGCGACGAGGCGCTTCGAGCCGGGCAAGGGAGTCGATGGAGCCATCGAGTGGGTTGCGAAGCAGCTCTGCCCGCTTTCGGGCGCCGCCCTGGGGTTCGCCGTCCGAGCGGCACGGGAGCCGCTGCTCGAGTCCGTCCGGGACCGGCTGCCCGGGCTGGAGCGACTCTATCTGCGGGAGCTGATGGAGACCGCGGACGCCAACGAGGGGATCGCCAGCTTCCTGGAGCGGCGAAAGCCGCTCTGGCGCAACGCCTGACGGGACTGCGATGAGCGAGCTCGGTTCACGGACGGCGCTGGTGACCGGTGCCGCGGGCGGCATAGGCGCCGCGACGGCGCGGCTGCTGGCGGCTTCGGGAGCGAAGGTGGCGCTACTCGATCATCCCGGGCGGGCTGAAACGCTCGCGGCCCTGGCCGCCGAGCTGGGGCCTGACGCGCGGTGGTGGGCTGTCGACATCACGAAGATGGCCGAGGTCGAAGCGGCCGTGGCCGAAATCGAGGCGACGCTGGGGCCCGCGGCGATACTCGTGAACCTGGCGGGAATCACCCGGGACCGGGTCTCCTGGAAGCTGACGCCCCAGGATTTCGACGAGGTGCTGGCGGTGAATCTTCAGGGCACCTTCCACCTGGTCCGGGCGGTGATCCCCGGAATGCGACAAAGGCGCAGCGGAGTCGTCGTCAACGTGGCCAGCGTCAACGGATTGCGCGGACGCTTCGGACAGGCCGCCTATTCGGCGAGCAAGGCCGGTGTGGTCGGGCTGACGCGAACTCTGGCCAAGGAGCTCGGCCCGTCCGGGGTCCGTGTCGTGTGCGTCTGCCCCGGCTTCATCACGACCCCCATGACGGACGCGATGCCCGACGAGGCGCGCGCACGCTCCATCGCCGAGATTCCGCTGGGCCGCGCCGGCCGCCCCGAGGAAGTCGCCCAGGTCATTGGCTTTCTCGCCTCCCCTGCTGCCAGCTTCGTCACCGGCGCCGTCGTCGTCGTCGACGGCGGGCAGTATCCGTGAGAGGCAGGCCTCAGGCTTCAGGCTTCAGGA
>JACPRK010000097.1 GCA_016190005.1 Candidatus Wallbacteria bacterium
GATCAGCCTGGGCCTCAAGCAGCTGACCGAGGAGCCTTGGGCGACCGTGCCTCAGCGCTACAAGGCTGGCCAGTCGGTCACGGGCAAGGTCACCAAGCTGACGGCGTTCGGCGCCTTCATCCAGCTGGAGAAGGGCGTCGAGGGTCTGGTCCACATCAGCGACTTCTCGTGGACCGAGCGCGTGAACCACCCGTCGGACTACGTGCAGGAAGGCCAGGACGTCGAGGTCAAGATCCTCGAGATCAATCGCGACGACCGCAAGATCAGCCTGGGCCTCAAGCAGGTGAACGAGGACCCCTTCACCACGTTCGAGAAGACCTATCCGGTGGGCTCCGTTACGGAGGGCGAGGTCATGTCGACCACAGACTTCGGCGCCTTCGTGAAGCTCCCGGGTGCCATCGAGGGTCTGGTGCACTCGAGCCAGATCACCGACGACCGCAACGGCCGCCCGGAGGAGCTGGTGACGCTGGGGGACAAGATCCCCGTGAAGGTGCTCGAGATCGACAAGAAGGAGCGGCGCATCCGGCTCTCGATCAAGCAGGTGAAGACCGACGCCGAGCGCGCCAGCTACCAGGAGTACTCGCGAAAGGTGGAGAGCCAGAGCGAGAGCAGCATCGGCGACGTGATCGACGAGGAGACCAGGGCCAAGCTGCAGGCGGCTGCGGACAAGAAGGAGTAAGCACGGAGTCCTCTCGGGGGCATCGCCCCCGAGCCCCCACCAGGGGGCCATTGGCCCCCTGGACCCCCGTTTTTTCCCGGGCCCGGGGGCAGGCCGGTAGTTTCAAGGCATCAGAGGAGTCAAAAGGTCTGGCGGATGTGCCGGGAAGAGGACCGCCCGGAAGCGGACGGTCAAAGAAGGCGTGTCCGCAAACGTGAATCGAAGGTAGGTACGAGATGAGCTACAAGGTCGCAATCAACGGATTCGGGCGGATCGGCCGGCAGGCGTTCCAGGCGGCGTTGAGGTACCCGGAGATCGAGTTCGTCGGGATCAACGACATCGACACGCCGCAGATGCTGGCGCACCTGTTGAAGTATGACTCCGTCCATGGACGTTTCGCGGGCGAGGTCAAGACCGACGGCAACGCGCTGGTCGTGAACGGGAAGAAGATCCAGGTCACGGCCGAGAAGGACCCGGCGAACCTGCCGTGGAAAGCACTAGGAGTCGATTGCGTCATTGAGTCCACGGGACGCTTCACCGACCGCGAGCCTGCGAGCAAGCACCTGGCGGCGGGCGCCAGGAAGGTGCTGATCTCGGCGCCGGCGAAGAACCCGGACATCACGGTCGTCATGGGTGTCAACGAGAAAGCCTACGAGCCGGCCTCGCACCATATCCTCTCCAACGCCAGCTGCACGACCAACTGCCTGGCTCCGGTGGCGAAGGTGCTCCTGGAGAAGTTCGGGATCGAGCGCGGGATCATGACCACGATCCACTCGTACACCAACGACCAGCGCATCCTCGACCTGCCGCACAGCGATTTCCGAAGGGCGCGCGCGGCGGCCGTATCCATGATCCCGACGACGACGGGCGCGGCGAAGGCGGTTTCGCTGGTGTTGCCGGAGTTGAAGGGAAAGATGGACGGCATGGCGATCCGGGTCCCGACGCCGAACGTCTCGGTCGTGGACCTTTCCGTCGTGACGAAAGCCGCGGTGACGGCGGAGGCCGTGAACGCCGCCATGAAGGAGGCTGCCGAGGGCCCGCTCCGGGGCATCCTGGCGTACGTTTCGGAGCCGCTGGTGAGCGTGGACTTCAACCATGATCCCCACTCCTCCAACTTTGACGCCCAGGCGACGATGGTGGTGGGAGGGAACCTGCTGAAGGTCCTCTCCTGGTACGACAACGAGTGGGGATACTCCAACCGAGTAGCCGACCTGATCCACTACCTGGCTTCCAGGTAGCGTTTCGGCGCTCTGGCACTGACTTCTCTTACGTCCTCCTCCCGCCCCTTTCGGGGACCGGGCGGAGGACTTTTCATTTTCGCGAAAAAAAAGTTTGTTCCGGTGACTGGCGGGTGTATGGTGGTCGGGACGTGCGAGCCTGGGAGCTAGCGGACCGGCTCGGATCGAACAGCGATTCGCGATCGGGCCCTGGATTTGCTAGGCTGGACGAGGAGCACGAAGCAAGAGGCTACCGGAGAGCGCACGCCCGGGCCACAGGGCCTGTCCGCGAAGGGGAAGCATGGCGCAAAGCTGTTTGCAGTGGAGCAAGGAAGCTGTACATAAAGGGGTGCGGTACCCGCGTTTGGCCGTTCCGGATCGTGCATGTACGCAAGATTGACTTTGAAAAAGGGCCCTTGTATGAATAGAAACGTCAGCCCAATCGAGATGTCCGAAATCCAGAGAACGAGAACGAATCGCGGCCTGGAGGGAGGTCCCACCTTGAATCGGAATCGACAGAACCAGAGGCCCTGTACGGGGGTAGCTCGAACTCTCCTGCTTCTAGCAGCCGCGTTGAGCCTGGCCCCCACCGTCCATGCCCAGACCGGCTTCTTGGGCGTCGCGGGCATTGTGAAGAACGGGCAGGGGGCCGGCCAAAACGGCATCCGCGTCGAGATCCGCAACACCAACCCGGCAGCGCCTACTCCGATCCAGACGACCACCACGCCGTCCTCCGACGGTGCCAGCACCGGGTTCTTCTTCGTGGCGCTCAGCGACTTCTCGGGCAACCGGGCAGCCGCCGCAGACGACGTGCTGGCCATCTCGGCCTTCAACGGCGCCACCCAGATCCAGGCCGTGCCCGCCAGCTACGTGGTCACGCCCGGCGACGTGTCGAGCTCGCTGGTGCGTTTCGACATCACCGTCAACACGGCCGTGACCTCGGACAACAAGCCGCCGACATGTGTCGTCAGCTTCTCCGCCGCCGACGTGAACAATGTGGCGGCAGGCAGCCTCACGATCTCTGCAGATTTCAACGAGGACATCACCACCTCGTCCACGGTGAAGCTCTCGGTCACAGACCCGACCGGGGCGAAGACCGACGCAAGCAGCGTCACCCGCGTCAACGCACGCCGATACACGGGCGTGTACACCGTCGTCGGGACCAACACCGGTCTCTACAGCGTCGCCGTGAGCGGAGCGAAGGACGCGGCAGGCAACGAGAACACCGCTGCCACGAACAACACGTTCCGAGTCGGCTCGACCACGGCCAACGCCCCGGTCCTGGCCATCGCCAAGGTGACGGGCTCCGGCCAGGTCACGGTCCCGATCCTGTTGACGACCGCCGGCCGCTCGATCGGCGCGTTCTCGTTCAAGGTGAATTACAGCCCGGCCCAGGGTAGCTTCGTGAAGGCCGCGGCCGGCAGCGCCGCCGTGGCCGCCGGCTACTCCGTCGCCTCCAACGAGAGCACAAAGGGCCAGGTCAACATCACGGTCTTCGGCGTCTCCGATACGGCCATCGGCGCCGGTGAATCGGTCCAGTTCACCTTCCAGACCACCGCCGGTATCGCCAACGGCACGGTCATCAGCCTGGCCGGCTCCGCGCTCGACATGAGCGACACCTCCGCAGTCGACATCGAAGGCGAGACCCTCGAGAGCGGTTCAGTCACGGTTGGCCAGGCCACAGAACAGTTTGGCTGCTTCGATGTCAAGGAGGATGGTTCAAGCGCCGCTGCTTCGGACATCCAGTTCTTGATCAACAAGGCCATCGGAAAGAATGTGACGTGCCCGAAGAGCGGCGGAACGAAGTGCTTCGACGTCAAGAGGGATTGCAGCATTGCCGCGGCGTCGGATATTCAGTTCCTGATCAACAAGGCCATCGGAAAGAACGTCTCTTGTCCGACCTCTGAGCAGGTTTGCCCATAGCAATGGGTGTACCGTGACACCGAAATCGAACATGCCCAAACTTATTTCACGACCACTGGAAGGGAGAAGCGGAATGATTTCCTTGCAAGGATGGATCAAGTCGATCTCGGCAGGCGGCTTGGCAGTCGCCGTGCTGCTGGTTCTGTCCAGCCCTGGGGTGGCGTTCGGCCAGCCGGTCCAGGCCGAGGCCACGCTGGCCCTGCAATCAGGGCTCACAACCAATGTCGACGGTACCGTCGACATGAACGTAGTCCTGACGAACACGGGTACTGCGCCCAAGATCGGCGTCATCACGTTCAGCATCCAATCTTCCAGCGCAGCAACTCCGGTCATCAACACCGTGTCGGCCCCGGTGACTCCCGGAGCTGCCACCACGGCCGCCGGGAAGGCCGTGGCAGCTAACTTCCTCGCAGGTGGCAAGCTTACCCTGAACATCTCGGGCGGCGCGACGGCCCTCGGAAATGGTGTGCTGGCGACCGTTCGAATCAAGGGCCTTGCCGAGGAAACTGCGAACCTGACGTTGACCGTGGACAGCGCGTCCGACAACACTGACAACGCCAACGACCTTACCGGCTTTGTGCTGCACTCGACGACCGTGCAGGTGAACGCTGTCCCTGTGGCCCCCACGGTCACCGCCATCAGCCTCTCGCCGGGCGCAACCATCACGAACACGGACGCGGTGGCGACCATCACGGTCACCTTCAGCACCGATGTCGCGACGACCCCCGCTCCGACCATCGTCTTCTCCCCCCGCACCGGCACCACCAACACCCTGGCGGGCGGCAATCTCACCCAGGCCGGAAGCGCCCGCATCTGGCGCTTCAGCACCGCCGCCCTCAAGTTCAGCAACAGCGGCAGCTATGACCTGCGTTTTACGGCCGCCAATTTCCAGGATACGAAGCTCACGCTCAGCTCCAGCACCGCCCTCACGGTCACGCCCAACATCCTGACTGTGAACATCGCGGCGCCGCCGTGCAGCACCACGCCCGTGGCGACCGTCACGCTCAGCTCGACCAACTTCGTGGCAAAGGGCACGTTGACCGGTACCATCAACATCTCCGGCCTTTGCACCGGCGGCTCGGTCAAGTCGGGCGCCACCGTCGACTTCCAAGCCGTCTCCGGCTCGGGCGGGCTCGCCGCCAGCGGCATCGCGCTCTCCGGTTCCGGCACGACCCGCACCTTCACGAAGCAGATCACCGATTCCGCGGGTGCCAACGGCACGTATCGCATCGTTCCCCACGTCCAAGATTCCATCAACAATAACGAGGCCACCGTCTCCGGCAACAGCCAGACGCAGGTCGTCGTCAACATCCCCAACCTGCCGGTCATCGCTCGGGCCCGCATCACGGCCCCAGCGGCCAATGCCACGCTCGATCCGGGAGTGGTCACCCTGGACGGCAGCGGCAGCGAAGGAACCACTTTCACTTGGGCGAAGACCTCGGGCTCCAACGAAGCCTCTCCAGGCTTCTTCACCTCGACCAGCTCGAGCAAGACTGCCAAGTTCAACGCTCGGACCGCTGGCAGCTACACGTTCACCCTGTCTGCCAACTCGACGGGCTCCTCATCGAGCGCTGCTGTCACTTTCAACGTCCGCAACGCCCGCCCGGAGGCCAATGCCGGAACAGACGTCACAGTCCGCCGGCCGGATGCCGGAACCAATCGCAACATCGAGCTGAACGGCACGTTCTCGAGCGATGCCAACCTCGACAGTCTCGCCTTCACTTGGTCGCTCACCGCGGGCGGCACCAATGCGGGCGCCACCCTGACGAACGCCAACACGGCAACGCCGACCCTGGTCGTCCCCGGCTCCATCAGCCCGGCCCGGTTCGACGTGCAGCTGTCCGTCTCTGACGGCAACACCAGCGACACCGACAACGTCAACATCTGGCTCACCAAGACCTCCGTCCCGGTCGCCAACGCCGGTCTCGACACGACCATCGTGACCACCGGCGGACCGCTGCTGGTCCCCCTGATCGGCCGCGACAGCGCCGATCCGGATGACAAGACGGGCGCCAATCTGACGTTCCAGTGGACTCAGGAGTCCACCAATACGGGCCGCACGGTCCAGATCCAGAACGGAACCCAGAAGGACGCCACGGCCACCATCGCTGGAACCAGCGTCTCCGGCACGTACGTCTTCAAGTTGACGGTCACCAAGAACAACAGTGCGGCTCTCCGTTCGGTCGCCCGCGTCTCCGTCACGGTCATCCAGCGCACGGCAACCCAGAAGTTCCCGCAGGCCTCCTTCACGATGTCGTCGGGAAGCAGCTCCTCCTCGGTCAACCTGCGCGGCAATCCCTCGCTCAGTCTCGACGCGACCCCGACCGCGCTTCCCACGGTCCAGCTCAACGCTACCGCCAGCAAGAACGGCGCGGGCGTGGCCAACACCGGCCTGACCTTTGAGTGGTTCTCGGTGTCGGACTTCGACACCTCTGCCAGCGCCTCCGCCGAAAACTCGTTCAGCAGCACGACGGCGGCAAGTCCGACCTTCACGCCTCCCGGCTTCGGGACCTTCCCGATCCTCGTTCGCGTGAAGGATGGCGCAACGGGTCTGACTGCCGCTCTGAAGGGCAGCCTCAGCGTCCGTAAGACGGGCACGACGGCTCTGGGTGTTCCCGCCGTGACCATCACGACGGGAGCCGGCACCCCGGCCATCTCTCCGGGAAGCGGTGCCGTGGTCATCACGACGGCCACCGCGGCCACTTTGAGCGTCAACCTCACGGCCGCGGCGACCGGCGCCACGCAGTTCACGTGGTTCCAGCTGACCCGCGACGGTGAGAACGCCCGGCTCGAGGCCGAAGGCGTGCCGGCCGCCGACAGGCCGCGCCTCAACCGCGCGACCAACAACACGGCGCTCGACGCGTTCGGCGGCGGACCCAAGACCGGCGCATCGATCAGCTTCGGACTGGCGCCGGCATCGGGTCTCAACGCCAACGCGGTCAGCGGCGACTACTCCTTCCTGGTGGTCGCCCGCAACGCCGACGGTGTCAGCTCCCGAGCTGTCGTCATCCTTCCGGTGGTCGACGCCCGTAGCGGCAAGGGCCCCTTGCGAGCCTCGATCGGTGGTCTGACCCCGGTCTTCACGGAAGACGGCCTCTTCTTCAGCCTGGGCGCGCTCACGGCAACGGACGGCACCTTCAGCATCCGGCTGGGTGACTTCTTCGACCGAGTACGCAACCAGACAATCCGCCAGCGGCTCTCGACGTCGGCGGGACGGACCGCCTTCAAGGGCTACATCCAGTGGGCGCAGGTGGCCGGCTCGGCCGACTTCACGACCCAGTTCGATACCATCAATGCCAAGAGCAACACGGATATCACGAAGTACGACATCTCGCTGACCCTCCCGACGGGAGTCAGCTCGGCGGACTTCCTGATCAGCTACGTGGTGGACCAGGGCGAGGACGCCAGTAACGGCAGCATGGGCGGCGTGAGCACGAGCTCGAGCAGCTCGGGCACAGGCGGCGCCACCGGCAGTGACGGCGGCGGGCTCTGCGCTCTGCGCGGCGACGCCCCCGTGACCAGTGTGGACTTCCTGCTGCTCTTGCCGTTCGGGTTCGCGCTCCTCCGCAGGAACCGCGGGCTCCAGGAAAGCCACCGGTAACTCGGAACCCCAGTGATGAAACGCGGACCGGGCTCGACTTCGAGCCCGGTCCGCGGCTTTACGGGACACGTGTCGAAAGAACTGCTATCCCTGGTCGTTCTAGGCTGGCTGCTCGCCGCAAGCGCGCCCGCTGCCGGTCCGCCCGTGGCTGCAAAGCCCAGGCAGACACAGCCTCCTTCTCGGTACGACGGCCGGCTGCGCCTTCTAGCAGAGGGTCTGGTACCCGGCAGGGTGTGCCGCTGTGACGTGGTACTCGAAACCGAGCCCGGCGCAGGTGTCTCCACGCTACTCTTCAAGCTCGTTTACGACCCGCGCCGCCTGGGCTTTGCCAGCCTCTCGGATGGGCCAGAGGGGACTCGCGCCGGGAAGCGGGCCTACAAGAACGGACAGCCAGGCTGGCTCACCGTGGTCGTCGCTGGCGGCAAGAGCCCGATGGCGACAGGCGTCGTGGCCAGCCTCTTCTTCGCCGTGCCACCGGAGCTCACCTGGTCGGGTACCAAGTTGCTGCTGGACAAGGCGGACGGCGCCACACCGGACGCACGAACGGTGCGTCTGGAGGCCCAGTCGCTAGACTTACTTTGCGCCCCTGGGGCGCGCGGCCGCGTGGAGCTGACACTCCGACGAGGTCTCAACTGGGTCGGTGTCCCTGTCGACGCCGGTCCGGGGTTCGACGCGGACGGACTGCTTGGCCAGATCGGGGCCACCTGGATCGCCGCACACCGTGAAAGGGACTCGACCTGGCGGGTGTACTTGCCCGGGATTTCGCCACCATTCGGGTTCGCAGGCAACCGGGCCTATGCGGCCCATGTGCCCCGGGAGCGACGCACTTCGCTCGAGGGCTCAGCCTGGCCCGACACACACCGCACGCTGAAGTTGGTCCCCGGAGCCAACCCGGTGGCGCTGGCCTGGGGCGTTCCCTCGTGGATGACATGGGAGGACCTGGCGCGGCTGACCGGCTCGTCCCGCGTCCTGGGATCGCGGCCGGGTGCCGACCCGTCTGCCGGCACCCGGGTGCTCTGGCCCCCGGGAGATCCGGCGACCGCGCCACAGGTCGGGGAGGGTTATGTCCTGGTCACCTCCGAGCCGAAGACGGTGACCCTGCCTCCAGGCCCCTGAGCTTGCTCCCCCTGAGCACGCCAGGGGGGGCCGCCGGGCACGCTCAGCGCGCGCAGTCGACGCCCGTGTAGCTGCGCAGGGTCTCGACGGCGTGCGGTAGGATCGGCAGCACGACCTCGACGTTCTCCTGCACGGCCTTTGGGCTACCGGGCAAGTTCAGGATGAGGGACTTGCCTCGGATTCCCGCGACTCCTCGAGACAACATCGCCATGGGCGTGATGGCAAGCGAGGCTGCTCGCATCGCCTCGGGGATGCCCGGCACCAGCCGCTCCACGACGCGGAGCGTAGCCTCTGGCGTGACGTCGCGCTGAGTGAATCCCGTGCCTCCGCAGGTGAAGACCAGATCGGCTCCCAGCTCGTCGCAGCAGGCCACCAGGGCTTGCCGGAGACTGTCGACGTCGTCGGGAACGACTCGGCGGTCGAGTACGTCGGCCCCCAGCAGGCGCAATCGCTCTGCCAGCCAGCCGCCACTCGTATCGGCCCGCTCGCCCCGCGCGCCGCTGTCGGACGCCACGACGATGGCCGCGCGCGCCCCGTCCAATCGATGCGACTTCTCCATGTCCGCCTCCGTTCGAAATCGTTCGATCGCCAGCCTAGCGCCAACTCGGCCCAGGGTCCAGAACGGAGCTGCCGCGAGTCCGGCGTCGCAGAGAAGCACCCGAGCTGCTCCCGCGTCGCGCCTCCGGAGCGGCTGAGGTGGATGTTATAATCGCCCGGCCCCGGCGCGAAGTCCGCCGGCGGGAATCGCATGACGTTCTTCATAGTCTCGACGGCCTTACTGGGGCTGTTCGTCGGCAGTGTGCTGGCGACGTGGATCGATCGATTGCCCTACGAGGACATCGAGACGTCGGTGCGCTTGCCGGCGCTGGGGGCGCCGCCGATGCAACCAGGCCGGACCCGCGCGGGCAGACGCTCGCGCGCCTCCCGCAAAGGCGTCGCGGTCGACCCCTGGCTCAGGCGCCGCCAGCGCTACCTGGAGCGGAACCGCTTCATGGAGGAGGACTACCAGCGGCTGCCATGGTACAGCCGTTTTCCCCTGCTATCGCTCTTCTTCGGCCCCTCCGAGCTGGGGCTGAAGTGGTACGACAAGGTGCCGCTGCTCCCGTTCTTCGTGTACGCGGTGAAGTTCTCGAACTACCGGGCGCTGAGGCCCGGAGCCGCGTGCCTGCACTGCGGATTGAGGTTCGGGCTGGCCGACTATCTGCCGCTCGCCTCGATCCTCAGGAACCGGCTGCGATGCCGCGCCTGCGGCGGAAAGCAGAGTTGGGTCCGGCCTCTGATCGAGCTGGTCACAGCGCTGCTTTTTGGTCTTCTGGCATGGCGATTTGGCCCGACGTGGCTGCTGGTCGGGTACCTGCTCCTTGGGGCGGCCTTCGTGGTTTGCGCGACGGTGGACTGGCAGTTCCAGATCATCCCGGACGAGATCAACACGATCGGCGTCGTGCTGGGGGTCGCCTACTGCGGACTGACCCAGGCGCTCTTGACCGCGGGCTGGATCGACGACGGACTGCTGGCCCGGTGGCTGCCGCCGGATTACGACCGCAGCTACGGCTACATCACGCTGATAGACTCGGCGGCCGGGTTCGTCGTTGGCGGCGGGGCGCTCTTGGCGCTGGGCCGCATCGGCACCTGGATCGCGGGCACCGATGCGCTGGGCGGAGGCGACATCAAGCTGGCGGGGTTCATCGGCGCCTTCCTGGGCTGGAGATACGTGTTGATCGCGCTCTTCTACTCGGCCCTGGTCGGAGCGGTGGCCGGCGGGCTGGTGCTCTGGCTTGGCCGCGGACAGAAGGAGCATGGGTACACGAAGTTCGCCTTCGGGCCGTATATCTGTCTCGGCACGCTGCTGGTGATGTTCTTCGGCGCCGAGACGATGTTCTACTTCTACATGGGCTTCAACAACTGGGTGACGTCGCGGATCGCGCAATGGCTGTTCCCGGCCACGTTCTGAGGGGCGGGCGTCCGGCCCTGGGCTGGGGGTTCTCCCTGGTCGAGATTCTGGTGACGATGTCGATCATGCTGGTGCTGGCGACCACCGCGAACATCTACTACGGGGCGGTGCTGCCCGAGCAGAAGATCGGGCGGGCCAAGACGGACATCCAGCAGCTCAAGAAGGCCGTGGGGCTCTTGAAGAACAGCTACAAGTCGGGTCCGCTGTCGAGCGACGTGTTTCGCTACGAGGAGGACGGCCCGCCTTGGACCCCGCGCCAGGGAGCAACCGACCTGACGCCCTATCGCACCGAGTACGAGGACGATGCTTCGCTGCACCCGACTCTCGAAAAGCTCCTGAAGTTCAACATCGTGCCGAACCTGGTCCTGGACCCCTGGGGAGGCGACTACCGGATCGACGTGCAGAAGGGGTGGATCTTCTCGTACGGCCCCGACAGTCAGCCCCACACGCCCGACGACCCGGGCGACGACGTGTTCGACGCCTATGTGCCGGCCTTCGCGCCGGTGAGGGCGCGCCTGACGCAGCAGAGGCTCTACCTGGAGGTCGACTTCAGCCGCGAGCTTTCTCGCAGCGTCGTCGATCGGCGCAACCAGCCGGTCTTCGAGATGAGCAAGGAGAACTTCGTGGTGACGACGCTGGCGGCCCAGCTGGGGCAATCCGACCTGGCAAGTCTGCAAAGCCGGCGCGGCGAGAACGTCCTGACGGCAGTGGTCGACCTCGACTCCCCTTTCACTGTGAAGCTGCGCCTGGCGCGTCCGGTGGCGCTGGAGCTGGGCGTGGTGGTGGACCCCGGCCCGGGAGATGCCCGCCGGGCGCTGCACCTCTTGCGCAGCGCCGACGGTGCCTTGCTGAGCACGGACCGGGTCCTGTTGACGACGGGACCGGCGACGGGCGGGCTCTTCGTCCCGCCGGCGAGCTGAGCCCCGGGGCACACGGAGAGCCATGGGAGCCGGCCGGACGCAGAATCGTTACGACCTGATCGTGATCGGCGCCGGCCACGCTGGCTGCGAGGCCGCGCTGGTGGCGGCGCGCTCGGGGCTTTCGACCTGCATGATGACGCTTTCGGCCGGCAGCATCGCGCACATGCCGTGCAACCCCTCGATTGGCGGCCCTGGCAAGGGCCACCTGGTGCGGGAGGTCGACGCGCTGGGCGGAGAGATGGCGCAGAACACCGACCGAACCTACCTGCAGGTCCGGTACCTCAACACCGGCAAGGGACCTTCGGCGCGCTCGTTGCGGGCGCAGAGCGACAAGACGCAGTACAAGCGCCAGATGCGGGAGACGATCGAGCAGACGCCTGGCCTGCGAGTCTTGGAGGACGTGGCCGTCGAGATTCTGGTGGGGCAAGGCCGAGTCCGGGGCGTGCGAGCCGAGCGAACCGGGGAGCTCGAGTGCCGGGCGCTGATCGTCACCTCCGGGACCTTTCTGAACGGCCTCGTCCACGTGGGCGATAGAAGTTTCCCGGCAGGTCGACAGGGCGAGCTTCCTGCGGTCGATCTCTCGGATTCGCTGGCGTCGCTCGGCATGGCGATGCGGCGCCTGAAGACGGGCACACCGCCCCGGGTGCACCGCGACAGCATCGACTACGCGCGCATGGAGCCGCAGCCAGGGATGGAGCCGCAGGCGCACTTCTCGTACCTATCACCCCTCGCCTCGCGCGCGCAGTATCCCTGCTACTTGACTCGAACGACCCAGCGGACCCGGCAACTGATCCGAGACAACATTGCACGCTCTCCGCTCTACTCGGGCGCCATCCGAGGGATTGGCCCCCGCTACTGCCCAAGCGTGGAGGACAAGATCGTCAAGTTCCCGGACAAGGAAAGCCACCCCGTCTACATCGAGCCGGAGGCGCTCGACACCTTCGAGATGTACGTCCAGGGGTTCTCCACCTGCATGCCCGAGGAAGTCCAGCTCGAGATGCTCCGAAGCCTTCCCGGCCTGGAGCGAGCCGAAATGCTGCGCCCCGGGTACGCCGTGGAGTACGACGCCGTCGATCCCCGGCAGCTCGAGAAGACCCTCGAGAGCCGGCGGGTCCGCTCACTGTTTTTCGCCGGACAGGTGAACGGCACCTCCGGCTACGAAGAAGCAGCAGGCCAGGGCATGCTCGCGGGCTTGAATGCCGTGCGGCAGCTCCTGGACCTGCCGCCGCTGGTCCTGGGCCGCGACGAGGCCTTCATCGGAGTGATGGTCGACGACCTCACCTCCAAGGGCGCAGACGAACCCTATCGCATCTTCACCTCCCGCTCCGAGTACCGCCTCCTCTTGCGACACGACAACGCTGACCGGCGATTGACCAGCCTGATAGCCGGCATGCCCCACGTCACCGAGGAACGCCGCAGTCACCACCGCCGCAAACTCGAGCTGATTGAGCTCGAGCTCGCGCGGCTCCGAAACCTTTCCATCGCACCCTCTCCGGAGGTCGATACTGCCCTGGCAGAGCTCGGAAGCGCCCCGCTGGGCGCACGTCGCAGCGCAGCAGAGCTGCTCCGACGACCGGAACTCGACTACTCCCATCTAGGGGTGCTAGGCTATCCCGCCAATCCCCAACTGCCGATGGAAATCGTGGAAGAGGTCACTCTAGAGGTGAAGTATGAGGGGTACATCCGAAAGCAGGAACGCCACCTGGCGGACTTCCGCCGCCTCGAGGATCTCCCCATCCCGCGCGACCTCGACTATTCGGACATCCCCGCCATCAGCCGGGAAGCCAGAGCGCGGCTGGAGCAGATGCGCCCCACCTCGGTCGGCCAGGCGTCCCGCATCGCGGGAGTCCGAATGTCCGACGTCTCGCTCCTCATCGGTTGGGCCAAGCGACACCTCCAGGGCGCGGCAAAGGACGACGAGGCATCCCAGACATGACCCTCAAACCCATTGAGTTGAAGGCCCGTATCGCCGACTTCACCAGCCTGCTGAAGGGTGGCCCCATGGCCAGCCGGGCTTTCGTCGAGGCCTTCGGCAACGCCGTCGACGCCGAGGACTCCGACCAGAGCTACTTCCCCGAATTCCTTGAAGACTTCAAGAGCGAAACGGGCAGCATCCTCGACAAGATCCGCGTCACGGTCAATGCCCTCGCGTCCGGCGCTACCGTCGAGCAACCTCAGCTCGCCGAGGCTTTTCGCTTCTGCCACATGATGAAGGGCTCCGCGGCAACCATGGGGTTCAACAGGCTCTCGTACCTCGCCCACGGCATGGAACGCGCCTTCGAAGAGCTCAAGGAGAAGCGCCTGGCGCCGACGAGCGACCTCGTCCAGGTGCTCCAGCAGGGCTTCGCCCTCGTCGAGGAGCTCCTGCGGAGCATGGCCTAGAGTCGTGCCCGCCGAGCCATCTCCGGAACCCCTCCCCTCGCCGGCCGGTCCAGCGCCCGCCACGGTCGAAGAGTTCCAGCGGCTTCTCCACGAGCTCCTGGTCCCTTTCGCCGCCGGGAAAGGGGTTGCTCTTCCGCCGGAGTCGCTCTCACGGCTGGCCGCCTACTCGGCGTTGCTGCTGGAGCGAAACCAGGTGGTCAACCTCACCGGTTGCCGCTCGCCAAGAGAGCTGGTGGCGCGCCACCTCGCGGACGCCGTCCAGTTCGCGACCCGGCTGCCCAGCCGGCCCCCCGCGACACTGGTGGATCTCGGCTCGGGAGGCGGTCTCCCGGGCCTTCCTCTGGCACTGTTGCTACCACGGTCGCGCATCCTGCTCGTCGAAAGCGTTCGCAAGAAGGCCCGTTTCCTCGAGGAGGCCAGGGAGCTTCTGGCGCTCCCGAACGTCCAAGTCCTCTGTGCGCGGGCGGAGGACTTAGGGCGCGACCGCGCCCACCGCGATCGTCACGGGGCCGTCACTTCGCGCGCATGCGCCTCGCTGGCCGTCTCGCTGGAGTACGGCCTGCCGCTCCTGAAGCAGGGCGGCCTGTTCCTCTCCCCGAAGGGCCCCTCGGCGCCAGACGAGCTCGCAACCGCCGCGAGGGCAATCCAGGCCCTGGCGGGCCGATTACTCGACACCACGACCTACCGCCTCCCTGAAGCGCCCTCGGATTTCACCATGATCGCCATCGAGAAGACAGGGCCGACTCCCGCCGCGTATCCCAGACGGGCCGCTCAGATAGCGCGAAAATCGCTCTGAGGCGAGGACGGGCTACCCCGGGCGGCCGGGCCGGCGTTCGGCCAGTTCAGGACAAGCCCCGGGCCGAGCGCGGTCATTTTGCGCTGCTTCGAGGATTTCCACTGGGGATACTGTGGATAACCCGGTGGATAACCGGCCAGCACTGGATCATGTCATTGTGGATGTTTTGGCCCGGCATGCCGATGATCATGCCCCTGCCCCTGGACCGCGGGCGATTTGATCTGGCCCCGGTCGTCTGCTACGATCCCTCGGGCCGGGGCGAGCGGGAAGACGAGGGCATGCAAGCACACGACTCCGAGGCATTGTTCGGGAAGACCTACGCGGACGGCACCGTGATTTTCCGTGAAGGCGATGTCGGCCGGGAGATGTTCATCATCCAGGACGGTCAGGTGGAGATCTCGTCGGTGGTCGACGGGGAGAAGCTGGTCTACGGCGTGCTCGGCAAAGGCAGATTTTTCGGGGAGATGGCGCTGTTCGACGACCAGCCCAGGTCGGCGACCGCGACCGTCCGCGGCTCGGCGCGCCTGATGGTTCTCGAGCGGGACACAGTCAGGGACCGTCTCAAGGGGGACCCCAACATCGGTCTGACGCTCTTGCGGAGCATGTGCGAGCGCATTCGCTCCCTGCACCAGGGCCTCGAGGACCTCATCTCCGCCGGAAACCTGGAGCCGGGCGCCGTGGACGCCGCGCTCAAGGCCCACCAATCGCAATGACCGAGCCAGCCGGAGCCCTATCAACGTGACCCAGTACAAGCCAAAGATCCTCGTCGTCGACGACGAGGAGAACATTCTGGAGGTCCTCCAGCTCCTGCTGGAGCGGGGCGGCTACGAGGTCTGGACCGCGATGTCGCCCGTGTCGGCGCTCGAGCTGCTGAGGACTCAAGAGCCCGACCTCATCATCTCCGACGTGAACATGCCAGGCATGGACGGCTACGCCTTTTTTCAGCAGGTGCAGTCGCGACCCGGGATAGCCACCGTCCCGTTCCTGTTTCTTACGGCTCGAGGCGGCAAGGAAGACATGCTTGCCGGCAAGGAGCTCGGCGCGGACGACTATCTAGTCAAGCCGCTGACGGGAGAAGAGCTGCTGGCGTCTGTACGGGGCAAGCTCAAACGCGTGGCCGCCCGCGCGGCGCAGCAGCGTGAGCAGGTCGACACGCTCAAGCGCGAGATCCTCAACGTGCTCTCCCACGAGTTCGTGACGCCGCTGGTCAGCATCAAGGGGACCACGGACCTGCTGCTCTCCGAAGACGTCAAGTTCGAGCCCGACGAGCTCAAGAACTTTCTCTCCTCGATCCGCACGGGCGGTGACCGGCTGGGCAAGCTGGTCGAGGACTTCATCCTCTCGGCCAAGGTGCAGGCCGGAAGCGTGAAGGAGGAAGCCGAGCTCCTGAAGCTCCCCACGGACCTCCGGCCGCTGGTACGGCTGGTTGTGGAGCGCTGGAAGACGCAAGCCAGAGCAAAGGGGATCGAGATCGTCGCGCGCATCCCGGAAGCCCCGGTCGAGGCCGAAGTCTACGACGAGCACATCAAGGGCGTGATCGAGCGGCTGGTAGACAATGCCGTGAAGTACTCGGCCGCAGGCGCCAGCCCGATCGAGGTCGACCTGGACGTCCAAGGCGCCTCGGCCCGCCTGAGCGTGCGAGACCGAGGCATCGGCATCGACGCCTCGCAGCTCGCAGACATCTTCCGTCCGTTCCACCAGGTCAATCGCAAGGCGATGGAGCAGCAAGGTCCCGGGCTGGGACTTTCGCTGGCCAGGGGCCTTGCGGAGGCCAACCGGGGTGAGCTGGCCGGGACCAGCAATCCCGGATCGGGCAGCACGTTCGTGCTGACCTTGCCGCTCAAGGAGGCGTGATGGACGCTCGAATTCTCGATGCAGCAGAAGAGACCATCGGGATCGTGCTCGGCGGAGGCCGGGGCACGCGCCTGTATCCGCTGACCGAGGAGCGCTCCAAACCCGCCGTGCCGCTGGGGGGCAAGTACCGCCTGATCGACATTCCGATCAGCAACTGCATCAACAGCCAGATCCGGCGCATCTTCGTCCTCACGCAGTTCAATTCGGCTTCGCTGAACCGCCACGTCAACCTCTCGTACAAGTTCGACAGCTTCTCGCGCGGGTTCGTGGAGGTGCTTGCGGCCGAGCAGACCGAGGAGAACGCAGACTGGTTCCAGGGCACGGCTGACGCAGTGCGTCACAATCTCCGCCACTTCCTGAGGTGGTCGCCGCGCCACTTCCTAATCCTCTCGGGCGACCAGCTCTACAAGATGGATTTTCGCGCGCTGCTCTCCTACCACATCGAACGAGGCGCTCACGCCACCATCGCCGCCGTTCAGGCAACGCGAGAGCAGGCCAAGGACTTCGGGATCATGGAGCTCGCCCCCGGCGGCCGGATCGTCAACTTCGTCGAAAAGCCCAAGGAAGACGACGTGCTCGATCGCCTGGCCATCTCGGGAGAAAAGGCAGCCTCGATCGGAATGAACCCCGACAAGGAGAGCTACCTGGCCTCTATGGGCATCTACGTCTTCGATCGCGACGTCATGTTCCACGTGCTCCAGAGCCGCAAGGCCCAGGACTTCGGCCGCCACGTGATCCCGGACGCCGTCCAGGACTTCAAGATCTTCGCTTACTCATTCGACGGCTACTGGGAGGACATCGGGACCATCCGCAGCTTCTTCGAAGCGAACCTGCAGATGACCCAGAAGTACCCGCCGTTCGACATCTACGAGCCCGAGAGTCCCATCTTCACCAACGCCCGCTACCTGCCCAGCAGCAAGTTCTATTCGTCGGTCATCAAGCGCGCGCTGATTTCAGAGGGCTGCATCCTTGAAGACGCTGAAGTGACCGATTCCGTCGTCGGACTGCGCAGCATCATCTCGAGCAATGCCAAGCTCACCCGCACGGTCATGATGGGCGCGGACTTTTACGAGACCCCCGAGGACTTGACTCAAAACATCTCCCGGGACGTGCCGCACCTGGGAATCGGTGCCGGCGCCGAGATCCGGGAGGCGATCATCGACAAGAATGCCCGCATCGGCGCAGGCGCACGGATCACCAACGGGCAGAACCTGCAGCATGCCGACGGGCCCGGCTGGTCCATCCGCGACGGCATCGTCATCGTCAAGAAGGGCGCCATCATCAAGGAGGGCACGGTCATCTGACAGGCCGCCCTGGAATCGCCCCGGCTGGGCTGGGAGGGTTCCGGGCCTAAGGCTGGCCGTCCGGCCCGGGAGCGGAAGCTGCCTGCGCTCCACGACCGCGACCCCGTCGACGGCGACGGCGGTTGCGGCGCTGCTCCGAGGCTTCGACGGCAGGCGAGGGGTGGGCTGCACGGTGGCCTGGCGCGTGGTCCCGGTGGCCCGCGAACCGGCCGCGGGGGTGGTCGGCGCCGGCAGCCGGCGCCTGGGCAGCATCCTCCGCCGCGGGCCCAGCTTCACCGGCGTCCATCAGCGGAAGCCTCGGCTGCCCGTCGAGCTCATCGGCGAGCGGCGCCGCAACGGGCTCCCGGGAGGGCGCCTTGGGCCGGCCGAGTCGTTCGGAGGCACCGGCCGACGAGTATGACGGTCCGCTAGCCCCCGACTCCGGTGTCGAGGTCTCGAAGGCGCCGAGGGCAACCTCGCCCGGTTCGACGGGGAAAAGCTGGGTCTGCGCCGGATCGTGCTCGGCAAAGTCCTCGTGCTCGCCCGGTGCGACCAAAGGTGCGCCCGCATGGTCCGTCGCCGGCTGTCCGTGCAGCCCGCCGCGGCCGCCGCGGCCGCGCCTGCGTCGCCGCCTGCGGCCGCCCCGCTCGAGCTCTCCGGTCACGGGATCGCGGCGCTCGGGATACGGCTGGGCCGCTTCTCCCGGCAGGGAGCTGGTGGCTGCCGAGTCCGCTCGCTCGGGACCGCCTTCGATCACGGGGGCATGGCCGCCGCCGGCCGGCGCCGATGGGCGGCCCTGCGGATGACCGCGATGCTGGCCGCGATCGCGGTCGTTTCTCGGAGCATGGGCGTCACGCCCGTGGTCGCGGTGAGGCTGCGAGCCCGGGCGGCCTGCTGCCGCGTCGGGCGAACCCTCCAGGCCGGTGCGCACCTGCACTCGCCGCGGGGCACCAGGTTCGCGCGCCGTGCCGAGCTTCTGCCCAGGCTGGGCCGCGCTCGGATGGCGGTCTCTGGAGCGGCCGCCATCCCTGCGCTGGTGCTGGCGGGCGTCACGCTCACGCCCGGGGGACCCTCCGTGCGGCGGCGAGACGGGCGCCGGCGGATTCGCGGCCAGGGCGCCCTCCGCGTCGGCAGCCGTCGGGTCGAAGTCCGGTAGCTCCGAGTGGTCCGGCAGATCGATTTCGGAGCGCGCGCGGTCATGGCCGACCGCCGCTTCCTTCTGGAGGTCTGCCAGGATGGCCGAATCCCTGACCGCGGCGCTCCGGTGGGCAGAAGCGGCCGCATCGTCGGGTATCCGAGTGAAAAGCTCCAGGCAGTCCGGATTGAAGACCTGCTCGTCGAAGCCCGTTCTGAGGGCGAAGTCTAGCCGCACGCCGCAGTCGCGCTCGATGCGCGCAAGCTCGTCCCGCTTCTTGTTCAGCAGGTAGCTGTACACGTCGATAGGCAGGTGACCGCGGACCATGTAGAGGTTGCCGTCCGCCGCTGTGCTTTGGACCTTGCGCAAGAGGATCAGCGCCTTGGCCTCCGTCGACTTCACCATGCCGATACCGTTGCAGGCCGGGCAGAGCAGGTAGTTGCGGTCCATGATGGCCGGCTTGAGCCGCTGCCGGGAGAGCTCCACCAGTCCCAGCTTGGAGATCTTGCCGACGTGCATCCGCGCCTTATCGACCTTCAGCGAGTTCTTCAGACAGCGCTCCACCTGCCGTTTGTGCTTGCTGTCCTTCATGTCGATGAAGTCGATCACGATGATGCCGCCCAGGTCACGCAGCCTCAATTGACGGGCCACCTCCTCGGCGGCCTCCATATTGGTGCGGAGGGCAGTCTCCTCGGCGGTCCGCTCCTGGGTCGACTTGGCGCTGTTGACGTCGATCGAGACGAGCGCCTCAGTCGGGTCGATGACGATAGAGCCGCCGGACGGAAGCCGGACCTGGTGCTGGTAGATGGTGTCGATCTGGTCTTCGATCTTGAAGTGCGAGAAGAGCGGCTTCTTCTCCTCGAAGAGCTGCAGGATGCGCTGGTGGCGCGGAAGGAAGGTCTTCATGAACTCCAACGCCCGCTCGACGACCTCCTTGTTGTCGACGATGATCTCCTGGATGTCGTTGCTGAAGTGGTCGCGAATCGCCCGGGTGACGATGTCGCGTTCCTGGTAGATGAGCGCGGGCGCCTTGCAATGGGCCGTGGCGTCCTCAATCGCGGTCCAGAGACGGCGCAGGTAGTTGAAGTCCTTGACCAGTTCGGTCTTCGTCTTGTCGATGCCGGCCGTACGCACGATCACGCCAACGCCTTCCGGGACGTCGAAGGAGTCGATGATCTCGCGCAATCGCTTTCGCTGCGAATCGTCATCGATCTTGCGCGAGATGCCGACCTCTTCGGAGCCCGGCATCAACACCAGGTAGCGACCCGGCAGAGAGATGTAGGTCGTGAGGCTGGCGCCCTTGGTGCCAATCTCCTCCTTGACGACCTGCACCAGGAGCTCCTGCTTGACGCGGATGACGTCCTGGATCGGCGGCCGCTGGCTGCCATGCGAAGCCGACCGGCTGCCGTCGGCAGCGCGATAGAACTTGGGGTCGATCTCGTCGATCGGGAGGAACCCGGCGCGGCTACCGCCGAAGTCGACGAAGCACGCCTGAAGGCTCTTGGCGATGCTGACGACGACACCCTTGTAGATGTTGCCTTTGACCTGCTCGCGCCCGGCCGACTCGACGTACAAGTCCTCGAGGCCGCCGTCGCTGACGATCGCGATGCGGCTCTCTTCGACGTCGACCATGTTGATGAGCATTCTCTTCATCGGGGAAGACGACCTCCGAAAGGTGGATTCCTTGCGGGCGAAGAGAGGCGGTGAGCCGGCGCGAAACGCGGGAGCATGGCTCGCACGGCGCCGCGATCGGCGCCGGTCTGGGCCGCAAGCGCGTACGACGCCGGGCGGATGGGCCCGCGGGGCGCGGCGGCTCTGCAGCAGGCGGCAAGCTCTCGGCCGATCCGCCCTGGGCGGACAGCGCGGGGAAGGCGCCTCTCATCGAAGCAAGAATGGTGAGACCGCGGCGGTAAATCATGAGCGCGCTGATCCGGTCGAAATCGACCGGCGCGAGGCCGTCGCGGCGATATGAGGGAGAAGGCAGACCGGGCTCCGAGCAACGGACGCCGAGCCGCCGTCCCGAAATGGAAACGAGACTCTGGAACTCGCGATTCCCCCGGGGTTTCGCGAGCTCGGGTGGCAGCTGTGCCAGAAAGAAATGATCAACACCTGCCGGTTGCGTTCGGGGCAGGAAAAGGCCGAACTCGGCACCCAAGGACCGGCTCTCGGGAGGGAGGCTTGCCGGGGGCGCCGAATAGCGACCGAAGAAAAACACCACAGATGCGGCACGGCGAGATGCCCGGGCTGCGAGCCCGGGCGTGCTCACCGCGTTACCGCATCTCCTGGAAGCATTCCTTGCAGTAAACGGGCTTCCTGCCCGTGGGCCGGAACGGAACGCGCGTCTGCTTGCCGCACTTGTCACAGGTGACGTCGTGCATCTGCCGGGGGCCCGCGCCGCCCCCCCCCGCCGAGGTGCCCTCGCCGCTGGCTGCGGATGCCTTGCGGTTGGCGTTGCAAGGCTTGCAGCGTGACGGAGCGTTTGTGAACCCCTTCTGGGCGAAGAACTCCTGCTCGCCCGCCGAGAAGATGAACTCCTTGCCGCAATCCCTACAGATGACCTTCTTGTCCTCGAATGGCATGCCCAAAACTCCTTTAACCTGGTGAAGAACCTGATTGGCCCAAGGAGTCCCACCCCTTTTTCCAGCCCTCCCGAGCCAAGGCAAAGGAGCTCCATGAACCGGCCACGGAGGAGTATACCCCGGAGAGCCCCTGCTGTAAACAGAATTCGGCGGCCCCCGGTGACTCGGGCGACCGTTTTCAAAGTCCCCTCCTGATGCCCGATTCGCTATAGTGCCTCCCATGCGGCTAGCAGCCATCGACTGCGGAACCAACTCGCTCCACCTGCTCATCGTCCACATGGATGACGACGGCCGTTTCGACGTCGTCTACGACATCAAGGACACACCCAGGTTGGGCGAGGGCGTCACTCGAACCAGCGTGCTCTCCCGGGAAGCCCAGTCCCGGGCCATCCAGACCCTCAAGGAGTACCGGGAGATCTGTAACCGCTTCGGCGTGGAGCGCTCCCGGGCCGTGGCCACCTCGGCCGTGCGCCGCTCGCTCAACCAGGCAGACTTCGCGCATCGGGTCTCCAAGGAAACCGGTTTCGAGCTCGAGATCCTCTCCGGCTCCGAGGAAGCCCGTCTGGTCGCCCTGGCGTGCAGCCATGAGCCCGGATTCGCCGAAGGCCCCTACATCCTGTTCAACGTGGGCGGCGGCTCCACGGAGCTCGTCCTGGGCCAGGGGCGCGAGCTGCGGGAGGCCCGCTCAGCCGAGGTCGGCGCCGTCATCCTGAGCGAGAGGTTCCTGCGATCCGATCCGCCCAAGCGCTCCGAGATCGAGGCCATGGAAAAGCACATCAAGTCGGAGCTGAAGAAGACCCTCCCCCCAAAGTTGGTGAATCCCTCCGACCGAGTGCTCTATGGCAGCGGCGGCACGGTGATGAACCTTCTCCAGATGAAGCAGGTGCTGCGGTTCGGCGCGGTACTCTCGGGCACGTTTTTTCAATTGCCCTTCAAGGCCGTACGGGAGATGTACCTGTCCCTGGTGGAAAAGAAGGTCGCCCAGCGCAAGTCGACGGCCGGCCTCAACCCCAACCGCGCAGACATCATCGTCGGCGGTGCGGGCGTCGTGAAGACGCTGATGGAGACGTACGGCTTCAAGGAGCTGATCACGCTCGACAAGGGGCTCAAGTACGGCGTGGTCGTCGAGGAATCGATCCGGGTCAAGCAGAACATGTTCCGCACGATCCTGGCGCTGGCTTCGCGGCCACTGGAGGAAGCAGAGACGCCGGAGATCCGCCACGCACTCAAGGTGCGCGACCTCAGCCTGGAGATCTTCGACGCGCTCTCAGCCCACTACCGGTTCGACCCCTCGGATCGAAACCTTCTGGCGCTCAGCGCGCTCTTGCACGACATCGGGCTCTCCGTCGAGATGCGCTCCCACCACAAGCACAGCTACGAGCTGATCCAGCGAAGCGAGCTGCTGAAGCTGCCGGGACGCGAGCGCGACATGGTGGCGCTGATTGCCCGGTACCACCGCAAGGCCTTTCCGAGCGAGAAGCACGAGGCCTATGCTCGGCTCGACCGCGCCGATCGCCAGCGCGTGGAGCGGTTGGCAGGCATCGTGAGGCTCGCCGACGGTTTCGACCGTTCGCACTCCCAGGCCGTCGACGCCCTGCACGTGCGGTTCGATCGCAAGACCGTGACACTCAAGCCGGTCAGCGGGCGGGTCAGCACCCTCGACTGCCTGGGCGGCCAGAGCAAGAAGGACCTCTTCGAGAAGGCCTTCGAGCGTCGCGTCATCGTCGAGAACCCCTGGACGGAGGCCTGAGCGCCATGGCGGCTTCCGGGGCCGAACGCCTGCTGGTCGAGCGGGCGCTGGCGACTCTGGAGGAGGCCTGCCGCAGGATCGCGCGCGGGGATGAGGCGATCGAGAGGGTCCACCAAGCGCGTGTCGGCACGCGCCGACTGCGCACGATGCTCAGGCTCTTCGGCAGTTCGCTGGGCAAACCGGCGAGGCGCCGGCTGAAGGGTTTGGCGGGCGGGCTGGCCGAGGGGCTGGGGGGCGTGCGAGACCGGGACGTGCTGTTGCGGCATCTCGGCACGCTGCGTCCCGGCGGCGATCCGAGAGCGGCCCGAGCGCTCGGTTTCGCCCGCAACCGCGTCCGAATGGAGCGGGAAGATGCGTTGCATCCAATGCGGGAGTCGGTCGGGAGGTTCCTGGAGGAGGCCCGCCCGGCCAGACGGACCGCCGGGCGGGTGGCCGGCGGGGCGCGCACGGGACTGAGCGGATCGATCCGTCTGGCGCTGAGGCAGCTGCTCGGAGAGCTGCTCGAGAGCGAGGCGGGCGTGCTTTCGCACGGGGACTTCGAGGCTGCCCACCGGATGCGCATCGCGGCGAAGCGGCTTCGTTATGCGCTCGAGACGGTTCGCGAGGTCCTGCCGGCCGTCCGATGCCGCGCGCTGGATGCGGGGATCGAGCTAGCCACGCGCGTGCAGGGGCGACTCGGGCACGTACAGGATCATCAGGTATGGGGGCTCGCCCTGCGGGCGCTCTCCAAGGAAGTCCGGCGCTCGCTCGAAGAGCCTGCCCTGACGGAGGGGCTGGGATTGCTTGCCGCACACGAGCGGCGCCGCAGGGATCGGGAACTAGCGCGGTTCCTGGAGCGCTGGCGACGACACCGGGCCGAAGAGGACGGACCGCTCGCCGTGCTGGCCGCGTGGGTTTCTGGAGACAGCCAGGACGGCGGGTCGAACTGAGAGCCACGATCAGGGGCCGGAGCCGTCCGGGTCGCCGGCTCTTGCCGGGCCGCCCGGGTCCGTGGCCATCGGCTGGCCGGCCTCTGCGGTCTGGGCCAGGAGGCGCCGCAGCCGGCCGATGGTGGCCCGCTCCATCGTGCGGTGCGTGACGGAGCTTCGCTGGGGACGTTTGAGCTCTTCGGCGGGATAGACGGAGATGTCTGCCAGACCCTCGGGGAACTCGACGTAGTAGTGGGGAAACTCGCGTTCCTGGCCGCCCTTGCGCACGCGTACGAGCTCCAGAGCCGGCTCCATCCCCGCGGCCGAAAGCCGTTCGGCCAGGAGCTCGTGGACGTCGGTGAATGCGTGGATGTCGATGTCGCTGGTTCGCCGGATCTGGCCGGAGAGGACGCTGCCGATGAGACGCGGCGAGAAGGGTTCCAGCGCGAGCATCACCTCCAGGGCGCGTTGACGCAGGGCCAGTAGGCGGACGGCCCTGGCCGGTCCCTCGAGCTGGTTCGCCAGGAGATCGAGCGCCTCCTTGATCTCGAGATTGTTCGGGTAGACGGTGGTGCCGAGCTCGCGGGCGGCCTTGCGCTTGGCGCGCAGGTACTCCTTGACGCCGTCGTGGTACATCAGCTCGGCGGCTCGCCTGGCGACCTGTTTCCTGAGCGCTGCTCGCATCGCGTGCCGGCGCTGGCCGGCCCCGAGCGCACTATAGCGCAGGGGGGGCGGCTTGACTCGACGGGCAGCGCGGTGTCACGATACTTGGGCGCTCGGAGGCGCAGGCCCAGCCGCGCGCGGGGCCCGGGAGTCCGTTCATCCATCCAGTCACGCGGGAGGAAACATGACCGTAGCCGGAGGTTGCGATACGCGCCCGGCCTGCAAGTCGGCAGGCCTCTGCAAGATGGTCTTCGGGGGCAGCATCATCGGGGCCGCCGTGGGGTGGTTCCTGATCGTCGCCTGCCTGAGTCGGCTGGACCTCGACCTGGGAGCGACCGCCGAGACCTTGCGGTCGGCCTCTTCCTCGAGTGAAGTGGCGGAGATCCGCCAGCAGCTGACGGCGGCCGGCGTGCGCCTGCAGGACGTGAAGTCCGCGCTGCAGACGCACACGCTGGTAGCGGCGCTGGGCGTCGTGCTGCTCACGATCTTCGGCGCAATCGTGCTCAACTGCGGAGCGAAGGCCGTCCGGAGCGCACAGGCAGCATCCCCCGGCAGCTCCGACGGAGGCTGCACGGGCTCGACAGGCGGGCCGGACGCCGCTTCCGGGCCGTTCGCCTCCTCGACGGTGGCGTGATGGGCGCGCTTCCGCCCGGCATCCGGCTCGTGCTCTTCGACGCGGGCAATACGCTCCTCTTCGTCGACTTTCCGTATCTGGCGAGAGCCGCGCAGGAGGTCGGCGCGAACGTGACCGCCGCGGCGTTGCGTCGCTCGGAGGTCCACGCGCGGATCGAGATGGACCGGATTGTAGAGCAGGAGCGAGGTTCGACCGACGCCTCGCGCTGGCGCCAGTACTTCAAGGTGATGCTGGGCGAGGCCGGCGTGGCGGATCGGCAGTTCGAGGCGATGGTGCCGCTGCTCTTGGCTCGGCACCAGAAGGTCGGCTTGTGGATTCACGTGAGGCCGTGGACAAAGCCGGTGCTGGAGACGCTGCGACGGGCGGGATACCGGATGGCCGTGGTCTCCAACGCCGACGGCCGGGTGGAGTCGTGGCTGGTGGCCAAGACGCTGGGAAGGTACTTCGAGACGGTGCTCGATTCTCACGTCGTGGGCGTCGAGAAGCCGGATCCTCGCATCTTCGAGATGGCGCTGGAGCGCACGGGGTTCGCAGCGCGCGAGGCGATTCACGTGGGAGACCTCTACTCCGTGGACGTGCTGGGAGCGCGCCGGGCGGGCATCACGCCGGTCCTGCTCGATCCGATGCAAGCCCATCCGGCGACGGACTGCCTGCGGATTCGCGGGCTGTCGGAGCTGACGAGGCTCTTGCCGCCCAGGGCGCCGGCGCGTCCGCACGCGGCCTGAGCCGGGCGCCCAGAGAGCGCCAAGGAGATTCGAGTGGCAGCAGCCAGCGCGGCCGACCTGTTCGGGCGGCTCCATCCCGACGGCACGATCGTTTTCAGCGAGGATGCCGCCGGGGACGCCATGTACATCATCCAGGAAGGCACAGTCGAGATCTCTGCCGTCGTCAACGGAGTCCGGACCGTGCTTTGCACGCTGGGCAAGGGCGACTACTTCGGCGAGATGGCGTTGCTGGACAGCAAGCCGCGGCTGGCCACCGCAACGGTCCGCGGTTCGGCCAGGCTGATGGTGCTGTCACGCGACAAGCTGCTGGAGCGTATCGAAGACGATCCGCACATCGTGATTTCGCTGTTGAAGCTGATGTGCACGCGTATCCGCTCGCTTCAGGAGACCATCGAGGCGTTGAAGTCGAAGGGCCAGCTGGACGTCGAACAGCTGAGCGCGGCCGTGCGCGCGGTCCAGACCTGAAGCCGGGGGCCCGCGCAACGTCATGGGCCCCGCAACGATTCGTTACGTCCGGCGACGAGCCGTGACAGGAACCTGTCGCCGCCGGGGGGGGGCGAACCTGGCAAGTGCGCATCGCTACTGGGCCGCCAGCGCCTGGCACGGCGGCTGCTTTACCCGGGGGCGATGGGCGAGCTCTTCAAAAGATGCGACCGGGCCTGGCTGCTGGTGAAGGTGTTCGTGGTGAGCGCGAACCTGGTAGCCGGCGGCCAGTGGACGGACGGCTCGGCACTGTCGCTAGTGCGGCCGACGCCGGTAGATCTGGTCTTCGACGCCATGGAGGAAGCGGTTGAGGCCCTCGGGTTCGGCGGCGGAGTGCGGGCGGGAGTCTGGGTGGCCGGCAGCGCGGTGTCAGTGATGCGGACCCTGGGAGCGAGGCTGGCCAGAGAGGCACGAAGCCGCAAGGGATTCCAGCTCGCTGACGAGACGCTCGACAGCGCCGGGGATGAAGAGGCCGCGAGCGGCCTCGCGCATCGACTGCAGTCGGGCGGGCTCCGAGAGGAGCTGGCCGACGGCGGCGAGAAGGCGCGGGCCGTCGAGGTCGCTCTCCTCGATCACCACGGCCTGGCCGGCGTCGGAGAGCAATCGGGCGTTCTTTCGCTGCTCGTCCCCGGCTGAGGTAGCCAGGGGGACGAGGATTGCGGGCTTGGCCAGAGCCATCGCCTCGCAGACAGTGCCTGCGCCGGCTCTGCCTACCAGAAGCGTGGCGGCGGCCATCAGGTCGCCCAGGCCCCTGTCCATGTAGTCGAAGACGAAGTACCGGCGAGCCAGTTCGCGGGGCAAGGCGGCGGCGGCCTGACGCATCATCGCCAGGGCGTCGTAGCTCGGGTGGCTGCCGCACTGGTGCGCCACGCATGCCGAGGAGAGCAGCCCTTCGAGCGACGCGGCGACAGCGCCATTGAGGACGCGGGAGCCCTGGGCACCGCCGGTGACGTAGACGAGTGGCAGCGACCGGTCGAGGCCCGACGACTCGTAGAAGCGCGCGGCATCGCCCGAAAAGAGAGTCTTCCGAAGGGGGATGCCGGTCACGACGACGGAGGCGCCGGGGAAGAAGTCAGCGGAAGACTGGAAGCTGACGGCCACCCGGTCTGCGAGGCGGCCGGCAATGCGGTTGGCGAGGCCTCCGGCGACGGTTTGCTCGTGGGCCAGGATCGGTATGTGCAGGATGCGCGCCGCGATGACGACCGGGACGGAGACGAAGCCGCCGGTGCTGAAGACGACGTCGGGTCGCAGTCGTCTGAGCAGCACGAGCGACTGGATGGTGCCCGCCGCGACCCGGAAGACGTCGGCGAGGTTCTGGAGAGAAAGGTACCGGCGGAGCTTCCCAGTCGCAATTGCGTGGTAGCGAACCGATCGCGCCGCCGCGAGCTTGACCTCGACGCCGGCCGCGCTTCCGATGTACTCGAACTCGGGGGCAAGCTCGCCCGCGAGCTCACGCCATCCCTCGATCAGCGCCATCGCCGGGTTTGCATGCCCTCCGCTACCGCCACCCGTCACCGCCACTCTCAATCTACGCTCGCTCACGAAGCGCATTATGGTACGGCCCTTTCGCGTTTTCTATCAAAACTCTAGAAATGACTTGTATTGCAGCCCGCATTGCATTACATTGTGGCGGGGCCTCTGCATCAGGTCGATGCAATCGTAGTCAGTCACTTTTCCACAGGAGGCCAGCGTCATGGCTGGATTGAATGCAAGGCCGGTCGGGAGCTTTTTCGAGTTCTTGACCCTACTGTTGGAACGGGGGATCATCGTCCGGGACGGACGCAAGGATTACACCTTCACACTTGGCTCGGGCAAGGCCGCCGCCGCGAAGGAGCTGCCGGCCGCCGCGCCGAAGGCCAACGGCAGGCGCAAGCGCAGGGGCAGAGCCAAGGTCAAGGCTGCCGCCGTGCCCGCCCCGAAGCGCGCCGGGAAGGCCAAGCCCGCGCCCAAGCGGGCCGCCAAGCCCGAGCCCGCCAAGAAGGCGGCTCCAAAGGCGCCCGCCGAGCACGAAATCCTGGTCGAGCTCGACAAGAACCGCGTCGCGGGCCTCGGCCTACGCGCGCTCGCCAAGCACTTCGGCGTCAAGGCCCAAATCATGAGGAAGGCCCTGGCACCTCTGGAGGCGAACAAGCGGATCACCTTCTACAAGAAAACCCGCACGTACATGCCCGAGGGCAAGGTGCGCGTCACCGCCAGCAAGGGCTTCGCGCGCAAGTCGCCTCCCCGCGGCCAGCCGATCTCCCCGGATGCCATCCTCAGCGTACTGCGTGAGGCCGGCTACGCGCTCGATCGCCACGACATCGCCAAGCGCCTCGGCGTCAACTACCACAAGTTGATCCGGAGAATGAGCGCCGTGGTCCAGTCCGGCGCCGTCAAGCAGGACGGCAATAAGTTCTCTCTCGCCTGAACTGGGGCCACCATCCCACCCGCCGAAGGCGTCCACCCGTACCGTGCCTTTCTCCGGTTCCGGTGGGCGCCTCGGTCCTTTTAGCGCGATCCAGGCTGCGTCGCGACAAGGGGTCGTGATACGCTGCCCGCTGTGCGTACCCAGGACGAACTCCTGCGCGCGTTCCGGGTGAGCCCCCCGCCGGCCCAGCGCTACATCGTGCGCCAGCTGGAGCGGCTGCCGATCACCTTCGACTCCGAAGAGCACATCGAGCTCCTGGAGCTCGAACGCGGCCGCGCCTCCGAGGACGTCAAGGACCAGATCGCCCTGGCGCTGAGCTCGCTCTTGCCGCGCTGGCATCGGGAGCAGGGGGCAGGAGCCAGCCAGGACTCGCGCTCCAAGCCGAGCCTCTGGACACTCCACCAGATCCGCGTGGAGGACCTGGCCCGCGAGATCGCCGCAGCCAACGACGGGCGAGAACCTGCCCCCGAAGTCCCCCTGGAGACCGTCTATCGCGCGGCGCTGCACCTGCTGGCGCCGGCCCTGGAGTGCCTCTACCGGGCGCCCGCCGCGGAAAACCAGCTCAAGCGCGAGGAGGCCGTCCTGACGCTGGGCCGCATCCCATCGGGTCGCGCGGTGGCTCTACTGGCGGAGAGCAGCGTCCAGCCCGGAGTCGCCTCGCTCGCCGCGATCTCGCTCGCAAGGCTGGAATCGCGCCAGGCCGACCAGCCGCTCCTGGCCGCGTCCCGCGGTGTAGGCGACATGGCGCCCGTCGCGGGCGTACTGCTGGGTCTGAGGGACCGGCCCTCCGCGGAGGCGACGCAGGTGCTGGCCCGCGCGGCCTCGAGCAAGACCGCCGCCGTGCGCCTCGGCGCGGCCGTGGCGCTGGAGAACAGTCCGGCGTCGGAAGCGCTCGGTCTGCTCGAGCGGCTCGCCTCTGACGCCGACGAATGGGTCCGGGTCCATGCGCTCGACACCGTGGGCCGGCTGCGCAAGGCGGAAGCGACGACGCTGGTGGCTTCGGCCTACAAGAAGACGCAGCACCCGTTTCTGCGTATGGTGGCCCTGAAGGCCGCGGGCGCGCTCGCGAGCGAAGGGGCAGTCGGACTCTGCATGGAGGCGCTCAAGGGCACCAATCCGGACGTCGTGAAGGCCGTGGCGATCGAGGGACTGGTGCGGCTGGGCGCCCCGAAGGAGCGATTCCGGGAGTTCGTCGGGCTGCTGGCGGGCGGCGAGAGCGCCAAGCTGGCCTCGAACCTGATTCTGGCGCTGGCGGGCACGGAGCGCGACGCGGTGAACCGGTCTCTGAAGGCGATGCTCGCCTCGACCTCGGAGCTGCACCGCGCCGAAGCGGCCTACTGCCTGGGCTACCTCGACGATCCCGCAGCACTCAAGCTGCTGGCCAAGCTGATCGACAAAGACAAGAGCGACATCGTTCGCGGCCAGGCGCTGCACGGCATCTTTCACCACCGCTCGGTCCGGGAGGGACGCGACGCGCTGCTCTCGATGCTCCGCCACGAGACGGCCGAGGTGCGCCTCCAGGTCTCGCGGATGCTGCGCGCGCGAGAGTACGCCAACGACCCTATGACGGCGGAACGGGCGCGCGAGGCGCTGGGCCGGGAGCGCGATCCCCAGATCACGGGTTGCCTGCTGCGAGTCGTGGCGTCCTCGGCTGCCGGCGCCGCCGAGGCGCGGGAAGCGCTCCTGGAAGCCCTGGACTCACAAGAGCCAGCGGCGCTTTCGGGTGCGCTGGAGGGCTTGGCTGCCCTTGGAGACGCAGGCCTCGCGGGGCATGTCGCAGCTCTGGTTCGCCAAGACGACGCCCGGGTTCGCGCCCACGCGGCGCGAACGCTGTTCTTGCTCGGAGACCCCAGAGGCGCCGCCGCACTGGCAGCGCTGCTCGCGGAACCGTACTTCGAGACCTTCCAGTGCGGTGCCCGGGCGCTCGGCCGAATCGTCTGCGACCTTGCCGGCATGGAGCGCAAGGACGCCCAGCGGCCGGTGCTCGAGATGCTCCGCAAGCACGCCGCCGGCGGCGATTTCGCAACCTGGCTCAAGGCCGACGGTGCCGCCGTGTTCTTGCCCCAGCCGACGGTCGCGGCGCGCGCCGAGGACTTCGACCACGCGCCGGTCCGAGGCCAGCTCCTGTTCAGGGAATCCACCCGCGAGGGTGAGGCGATGCTGGAGCGACTGGACAGGATGTTCGACAGCGGCGAGGCCGGAATGCCCAGCCTCTCCTCGCGCTCCTTCGAGTTCAAGACCTTCACGTTGATGCAAACCGACGGGATCGGGGACTCGTCCCCTGGTGCGATCGTGGACGCAGACAAAGCCAACATCCGTGCGCTCTACAAGCAGGCCGTGGCGGGCGACCTGGACGCCGAACGGAAGCTCCGCGAGATGACCCGTCACGGAGATCCGAAGGTCCGGGACGCGGCGAGCAAGCTCCTGGTCCGCGTCGCCGAAGACCGGACCGTGCCTGCGGGATCGGTGGCCGCTCTGGTGCCCGAAGAGCCCTTCGCGCTCTCTCTGGAGGACCTGCTCAAGGAGGCCGTGCGGCTGGAGGCCTCGGACGTGCACCTGTCGGTCGGGTACCCGCCGATCTTCCGCGTGCATGGCGCCATGGAGCGAACGCGCCACCCGGCGCTCACGGCGCCCAACACGCGCTGGTTGGCCCGCCAGCTCGTGACTCCGGAGAAGTGGGCCTCCTTCGAGTCCCAGAAGGACCTCGACTTCAGCTTCTCGCTGGCCGCTATCGGCAGCTTCCGTGGCAACGTCTTCCAGGAGTTCCACGGCACCGGCATCGTCTTGCGAGTCGTCCCGTCCAAGATCCCGACGTTCGATGAGCTCGGAGCCCCGCCGCTGTTGCGCACCATCTGCCGCGAGGAACGCGGACTCATTCTAGTCACCGGACCCACCGGGTCCGGTAAGTCCACTACAATGGCCGCGATGCTCGCTTACATCAACGAGAACCGTAGCTGCCACATCGTCACGATCGAGGACCCGATCGAGTTCGTCCATCGCTCCATCAATAGCAAGTTCATCCAGCGCGAGGTCCCAACCCACGCGGCCAGCTTCGCCCGCGCCCTGCGCGCCGCCTTGCGCGAAGACCCCGACGTCATCATGGTCGGTGAGCTGCGAGACCTCGAGACGATGGAGCTCGCCATCGCCGCGGCCGAGACCGGTCATCTCGTACTGTCCACCCTCCACACCATCAACGCCGCCCTCACCGTCGACCGCGTCATAAACGTCTTCCCGCCCGAGCAACAGGAACAGGTCCGCCGCAGCGTCTCCGAGGCGCTCCTGGCCGTCGTCAGTCAGGCCCTCCTGCCCCGCCAGGACCGCCCTGGCCGGATCGCCGCCTTCGAGTGCCTCTTCCGTAACCCCGCCATCAGCAACATGATCCGCGAGAACAAGCTCCACCAGATCCCCAACGTGATGGTGAGCTGCAAGAAGGAAGGCATGGTGCTGCTCGACGACTTCCTCTTCGATCTGGTGGTCAAGGGCGTCATCAGCTGGGAGACCGCCCAGGCCCGCGCAGTGATGAAGAAGGAGTTCGCCGAGCGCTTCGCCGCCCGCAAGGTCACCCGCAGTTGACCGCGGCGGAACCGCGAACGCGTCAGCTCTGGCCCCGAACCGGGCGCCGGGAGAGGGACGCCTGCGACTGGCGATAGTACTCCTGCAGCGCCGTGGGCAGGTCGGTCACCTCGATGTCGCGGTGAGTGCCGTTCATGACGGCCGCCTCCAGCGTGGCCCTGAGTTCCGTGAGGTTCCCCCGCCAAGGGTAGGCGTGGAAGAGCTGCATTACCGTCCCGGAGACTCCACGAATGTTGCGCTTGAATCGCTTGTTGAACTGCTCGAGCCACATCCTCGAAACGTCTGCGAGATCCTCGGGGCGCTCCGAGAGCGGCCGCAGGCTCAGCGTCACAACCCCGAGCCTGAAGTAGTAGAGATCCCGATCGAAGTTGCCCCGCTCGACCTCCTCCTTCAGATTGCGAGTGGTCGAGGCGATCAGCAGGACGTCCGCCTCGAGCTCCTCGTCGGAACCGACCCTGCAGAAGGTCCCCGAGCCCAGGAGCTGGTCCAGCCTCGCCTGCGCGGAGCCCGAGAGCAAGTCGACGTCCTCCAGGAAGAGCACGCCGCCGCGGGCGCGTTCGACCTGCCCGGCCTGCGGCGTTCCCCCGCCTCTGGTCCTGGCCTCGACCCAGCCGTAGAGGCGCCGCTCGGCTTCCGTGTCGCGATAGGCTCCGCACGGGAAGTGGATGAACGGCCGCCGGGCACGCGCTGACCAGCCGTGAATGGTCCGTGCCAGAGTCTTCTTTCCCGTGCCGAGCTCACCCGTCAGCAACACCACCTGGAACTGCTGGGCGATCTCCTGAGCTCGGCCGAAGAGATGCGAGGTCACGCGCGATGCCATCACGATGCCAGGCGGCGTTGGCGGGGGCGGCTCCGCACGGGGGGCCGGCGGCAACTCCGACTCGTCAGGCTCGGGCTCATGGAGCGGCTGCTGGCGCGAGCGCGACCAAGGCGGAGGTTTCGCCGGCCGGGCCGCGGGGGACTGCGAACGCGGCGACCCCATCGCGGCCCGTGGGGCAGGACCTCGGGGGGGAGGCGGGCGCCTTGCGCCGCGAGCCGGCGGGCCAGCCGGGGCGTCGTGTTCCCAGTCCTCGCCGCTGTCCTGGCGGACATCGGCATCCAGGCTGAAGTCGTAGTCCCCGATGTCGGCGTTCGGAACATCTGCGCCACCGGAAGGCCTCGACTTGTCGCCGGGCAGCAGCACGTCCAGCGCCAGCTCGAGCTCGTCCGACGAGGTGAAGACGTCGCCAGGAGAGGGCACACCGCCCTGCGTGCGGGCAGCTTCCGGCTCGAGCGAGGAGCTCCGGGCGGCGACCTGCTCGCGCAGCTTCTCGAGCGCTTCCTCGTACTCGCGCGCCCGGCGGGATACGGTCTTGAGCTCCTCGGCTGCCTTGAGGAATCGCTGGTGCTGCTCGGCGAGCTGGCCGGCCAGTCGTTGCTTCTCGAGCCCCACGGTAGCCCACTGCGCGCAGCTGTCGAAGATCGAAAGACCGCGCGGCAAGAGGCCCGGGTCTTCCTTGCAGCCGTCGCAATAGAGAGCGCCGAGCACCCAGTCGGAGGCCTTCAACGGAGCGCAAATGGCCTCGCGCATCGGCCGGGGGAGAGGCCGTGCGCCGAAGATCTGCTCGTCCAGCCCTGGCAGGCCGCTTCGCGTCGTCTCCTCGGTCGCCGCAGCGTGCTCGATCAGTTCGAGTGCGAAAAGCGACTTTTCGTCGTCCTCGATATCGAGCCCGTCCGCGGACCGGCAATGCTTGACCTGCCAGACGTCCGGCTGGCCGATTCGCGTGGTCTTGACGAACAGAAACCCTCGCCGGGCATGCACGGCGGCGACGGCCTCGTCGATGACACGTTTGAGTCCGTCGTCCAGGGTCTGCTGGGGGCCGAGCAGCAGCGCCGCCATGGCTTGCAGATGATTGAAATCCTCCAGACAGGGCGCAGAGGTCGCCTGGGCCGGGGGTCGGGCCTGGGGCCCCGAGGGCATGCGGAGAGGCAGCTGCATGGCCTGGGTCGCGTAGCTCTGGGCGGCCGGCTCCAGCGGAGGAACCGGATGCCGGGCAGTGGGCTCGGCCGCTGCGACCGGGGGCGCGGGCGGGCTAGCAGACGGCAGGGGTATGGCCGGCGCCGGGGAAGGGGTTACTTTCTCGCCGGCCTGCCCGGTGGCCGGGGCGGGCGCGGCCGGCATGCTAGCCAGCCTCTGGGCGACCAGCTCGTCGTCCCGGCGCGCCAGGTAGATGAAGTCGGCGGCGCCTCCGACGTTGATGACGTCGCCGTGCGTCACCAGGGCGTGCATCACGCGTTTGCCGTTCAAAAAAACGAAATTGGTACTGTTGAGGTCCTCGACGTGGACGCCACCCGGCTCGCTCACCAGCCGTGCGTGGCGGCGGGAGATCTGGCTGTCGGCCAGGACGATCTGGTTGCCCGGCAGACGGCCGATCACGACCGGGAAGCTCTCGAAACGGTGCTCCTGGGCGACCTTTTGGGCGACGATGTGCAGCAGGAACGGCATCGAGTTGCGACGGCCCCGGAAGGGCCCCTCGCTCATGCTTTGCCACGGGAGGAGCGGTTCGTCAATCGGTCCGGCGACGCCGGGCTAGGGCTTTTCCGTGTTCCAGCCGGGCTGAAGCAGGCGCGCGTACACCGAGGGCAAGGAGGCCTTGGTGAGAATCTCCAGGTTGTCCGTCTGCTGGGAAATCTTGAGGCGAATGCCGACGAGCACGATGCGGCTGACGTCGCCGCCGATCTGCTGGGTGAAGTCGAAAGGGTGCATGCGCACGTTGTCGTCCTTCTCCAGGTCGCGCTCCTCGAGCACCCACGCCGTAAAGATCTCGGGATCGCACTGCTCAACCCTGAAGATCGGAACTGCCTTCTCGAGGCCGACGGCGCGATCGAGCCGGCACATCTTCTCGCTCTGCTTGACGAGCTCGTAGCGGATTGTCTCGAGCACGGGCCGCTCACCGGTATACGTGTGTCCTTCCTCTTCCGAGGCCGTGCCGACGTGGAACTTCTGGAACTCGATGGCATTGGACCTGACAGCGACCACCGACTGTGCCATGCGCAGCTCGCGCACCATCCGCTCCAGCGCCGTGTTGGCCAGTCCGTTGACGATCTCCTTCTGCTCGCCACCTTTCCAGGTCCGCGAGCCGCCGTGATAGAAGAACCAGATGCTGATGAGCAGCACGACGCTGACGCCGAAGCTCACGAGCAGCTCGATCAGCGTGAAGGCGCGCTTCATAGGCCGCGGTCCGACAAGATCCCAGACACCTCGAGCGTCCGGTTCTTGGTGAGCTTGGTGTTGATGGTGACCCGTACGGTGATCTGCTGCAGAGTGATGCCCGGCGTGGAGGGGTCCGTGATCTCCTTGACCCGGGTGACGCGGCTGAAGCCGGAGTACGCGGCCGGGTAGAGCTGGTACTCCCGGCCGTAGTAGCGCTTGTAGGCGCGCACGAACTTCTCCTGGACCGACTCCGGGAACTGGGTCCTCTCCGTCAGCACGTCGCTGAAGTTCTCGTAGAAGTGCTTCTCGTTCTGTCCCAGCTTGGCCAGCGGGCCGAACTCGTCGAGGAAGATGTTGTCGGTCAGCCGCCGGCCGTGGACGTAGACTTCCCAGTCGCCCCGGACGGCGCGCACCGGCATGACGCGCAGCTCCTCGAGGCGCTCACGCGCCAGGTTGAAGGCTATGAGGTACTCACGGTTCTTCACGGCGCCCATCCAGCCGGTGCGGAGCACGTCGAGGAAGGGACCGATGAAGATGGCGAAGAGCGTCATCGCCAGCAGGATGCTGATGAACGTGAATCCGCCCGACGACCGTCTGAGCGAGCGCGTCATCTGGGCGATGCCGGTGCCGCCGATGGCTGCCACGCCGGCGAGTGCGGCCGCGGCGAACGCCCAGGAGAAACCGAACCATAGGAGCGCTGTGCTCCAGATGAGGATGAGGACCAGCTCCACGAGCATGTACCTGGGCGAGAACGGCGTACGGCAGTGGCGGCACCGGCCGCGCAGGAAGACGTACGAGAGCACGGGCACCAGGTCGGGCACCTCCAGAACGTGGTTGCAGTTGGGGCAGTGGGAACGCGGGAAGACGATCGATTCGCCTCGAGGGATGCGCCAGATGCAGACGTTGAGGAAGCTGCCTACGAGCCCGGCGAAGATGGCGACGAACGGCAGCTGCGCCAGCGCCGGCAGGTCGGCGAACGCCTGCAGTCCCTGGAGCACGTCGGGGAACATGGGGCGGGTTTCAGGTGGCGCAGAGCACCAGGACCTGCCGCTCCACGGCGGCGAAGAGCGGTGAGAACAGCCCCGCCATGAGCAGCACCAGGCCGACGATGCTGATCAGCATCTGATTCTGGCGGTAGGCGACGAGCTGGCGCCCGGAGAGCGCCCGCTCCAGCAGATGAGAACCGTCCAGCGGCGGGATCGGCAGCAAGTTGAACACGGCCAGCACGGCGTTGAGGATGGCGCTGGAGAGCAGCAGAAACTTGAGCGCCTGCTTCCAGAGAGGCCACCAGGACGTCGTGGCCATCATGAGGTCGGGGAAGAGCTCACGGACGGCCAGGATAGAGGCGGCGCAGAGCGCCAGGTTCATCGCCGGCCCCGCCAGGGCGACGAGGATCGAGTCCCGATCGGGCCGGCGGAAATAGGCCGGATTCGTGAGTACCGGTTTCGCGAAGCCGAAGTTGACCACGAAGATGAGCAAGGTGCCGAGGGGATCGAGATGGGCGCGCGGGTCGAGGGTCAAGCGGCCCGTCATGCGGGGGGTGGGATCGCCCAGCCGGGTGGCGACGAAGGCATGGGCGAACTCGTGAAGGCTGATCGCGACGACGAAGACGGCCACCTGCAAGGCCAGCTCGAGCGCGGCCGTCCCCAGCGGCACTCCCCGGGGCGTTCGTTGCAGGAAGCTCCAGACGAGAAGAAGCAGCCCCACCTGGATCATCCGGTTGCGGTCCATCACGAAAATCATTTTACCATCGGCGGCGCGCCACCGTGGCACACGGCAGGCGAAGCGGCTGTTGACTCCCGGAGCGGCGCCGGATAAACTCTCGCACTGTCCGGCGATCCGTCGCCGGGAGGGGTGCGGGCCCTTAGCTCAACGGATAGAGCGTCGGCCTCCGGAGCCGTAGATAGGCGTTCGATTCGCCTAGGGCCCACCACGCCCGCGCGCGGCTCAGGAGCGCAGCTGGCGTCCCGAAGCTGCGATGCCGCCCTCATCGGCGGCGCTGGCGACGAACTCACTGGCGTCCGCCCCCCGGAACTCGAAGCCCAACCGCTCGGCGTTGGCCTGGAAGAGCAACTCGATTCCTTCCCCGGTCCGCATCGTCGTGGCGTGCGCCGTCAGCGCAATGAACGCCAGAATCAGGGTCCACTCGACCATCCCCTGTCCCCTGCGATTGGCATGGCTTGTTCGACTCATGGGAACTTCCTCCTGGTGACGCTTGCGTTGTCAGAGTCGCTTCCACCTTGGCGCGAGGAAGCAGAACGTGTCGACGACCCAGCGGCCGTCCTCTCGTAGCAGCTCGAAGAAGCCCTGCGCTTGGCCCTTCTCGAAGGTGACGTTGTAGTGCAAGTCGCACTGGCGGCTGGTCCAGGCCGGCGTCGCCCGTGTCAGTTCGAAGCCAACGACCCGTCCCAGCTTCGACTCGAGCAGCTGGATGTCCCGCGCGAACCGGTCGGGCGGTTCGACCTCCTTGAGCCAGGAGCTGAAGTACTTGTCGCGACCAGCGCCCCAGCTCTCGTGCGAGGCGGCCTCGAGGAACCCGCGGGCGACACTACCGGCGGCGGTCGCTGTGGCACGCTCGAGCCAGCCGAGGGTAAGCGCGGAGGCCAGGATGGCCGCGGCGGCGACCCGGGCGGCGCGCCCGAGCTGGCGCCGTAGCTGCCAGCCACGCCTCACCGAAGCAGCTGTATCGGGCTCGAGACGGGCAGCGCGTGCCTCGGCGCAGTTGGACGCGGTTTGCAATGCGTCGGCACTCCTGGCGCGGGCCTCGCGCTGGATTCGGCGGTGTTGCGCGTTTGCGCGGATGCGACTGATCTCCTCGAAGAGGCTCCGGCGCTTGTGGCGCTGTTCGAAATCCGGACGGCCCATCGGCTCTGCTGTCATGCCTCGGGTGCTCATCGTCTGCCTTCCTTCGTCCCGGAGTTCCTTTGCTGTAGCCATCTTTTGCGTCTTCGTCCGCTCGGCTTTCCGCGCGGGTCGCCCTCCAAGAGGCAAGGAGGATGCCAGCGGCTCAGCGAGCCTAACGAACGCCGGAATGACGAAGTGCCCCGAGGCACGCAGGCCAAAGGTGCCCCGGGGGTTCTGAGTGGCAATGGGCCGAAAAGCCCGTCGCTGACGTCAGTTCTGATAGAGCTGGTTCAGGGCGTCCTGGGCAGAGCGCCGCACGTCGTCGGCGTGGCCGGAATCGGCCAGCACGGCCTCGAGGATCTCTTCGGCGCGGCGCTGACCGCGGCCAATGCGGGCCAGGCCCCGGATCGCCTCGATGCGCGCCTGGCGGTCGAAGGACTGGCCGCGAAGAGGCAGAGCAAGGACCTCGACGGCGTCAGCAGCGGCCGACTCGCCCAGCCGGGTAGCGGCCTGGGCTGCGCGGATCTGTACGCGGTCAGCGTGGCCCGAGTTTCGGAACACGTTTGAGATGGCCTGCAGCGCCTCGCGGGCATTGGATGCGGGTGAAGCGGCCAGCATGTTCAGGATGCTCAGGCGGACGTCGATCGGGTTGGCGGTGTGCTGCAGGACGCGACCGAAGGCCGAGATGGCCGACATAGAGAAGCGGCCGATGAACGCGATCGCCTCCACGGCGGCGAGCTGGACCCGATCGCTGTGTCCGGTGTTCAAGACGCATTGCGTCAGACCGCGGACACCTTCCTCTCGGGCCTGCGGGTCCCGCAACTGCAGCATCGAGGAGATGGTGCGGAGGCGAACCTCGATCGGGCGGCTAGTGTCGGCCAGGACGCGGGAGAGAAGCTGCACGGCGGGGACGCTGTCGCCGCCGATCGCCGCGACGGCGTCGACGGCCTCATGCTGCACGGAGTCACCGTGGCCGGTGTTGTTGATGACGCCGGCGAGCGCCTCCAGTGCGTCTTGCTCGGTTCCTGGGCCGGTGATCTGGCGCAATGCGCGGATCGCCTCGATGCGGATGGCCATCGGGTTGCCCGTATGGCGCAGCAGCCCGGCCACCACGCGCGGCGCGGTGCGGCTGCCGAAGCCGATCTCCTTGATGGCGAGCACGGCCGCGCGCTGGACGGATTCCCCGTGGGCGGTGCTGGCCAGCACCTGGCCGATAGCGCTGACGGCCTGCTCGCGTGCCATCGGGCCCATGGCGCCCTGGCTCGCGATGGTCCGGATCGTCTGGATGCGCTGGTCCATGGAGAGCTGCGTGCCGGCGAGCTGAGGCGCCATCGCACGGATGCGGGCGATTGCGCGCTCCTCGTCCGGACCTCCGGCGCCCGTCCCGGTCCCGTGATCGAGCGGCCGCGGCGGCTGCTTCAGCAGCACGACGACCTTGATCACCTCCGCCTTCAGCACGGTGAAGACCGCCGGGTCGAGCCGGTCGAGCGTCAGCTCGGAGGCGGCGAGGGCGTTGCCGGTGAGCAGGAAGGCGCACGCGAGCGCGAGCAGGCCGAATCGCTGGATGAGCATCGTGGATTTCCTCTCTCGAAGCCGGAGCCGGCCGGCGGACGACCGGCCCTCCGCATGATTCCTACCGGGGCAGAGGGCGCCGGGTTGCGTGGTCTAGCTCGTCCCTCCATTTCGCGGCCACCGTTGCATTTACTTGAGGGCGAAGTCGTGCTAAACTTCGTGCCCTGACGTGGGCGGTTAGCTCAGCTGGGAGAGCGCCGCGTTCGCAATGCGGAGGCCGAGGGTTCGAATCCCTTACCGTCCACCAGCATCGGAAGCGGGCCGAAAGGTCCGCTTCCGTCCTTTGTGGCGCGCCCTCAAGTCGCGGGCGACGGGGCGGCGTCGTAGGCGATCGGGTCGGAGACGCCGGCGTCTCTGAACCCCTTCAGCCGGAGCTTGCAGCTGTCGCAGCGTCCGCAGGCCAGGCCGGAGGCCGACGGATCGTAGCAGCTATGGGTGAGCGAGAAATCGACCCCCAGCTGGAGCCCCTTGCGGATGATGTCGGCCTTGGCCATCCGGATCAACGGAGTGTGGATGGTATAGCGGCTCCTGCCCTCGATGCCCTCTCGCGTGGCGAGGTTCGCCATCGTCTCGAAAGCGGCGATGTACTCGGGGCGGCAGTCGGGGTAGCCGCTGTAGTCGATGGCGTTGACGCCGATGAAGATGTCCTGCGCCCGGAGCACCTCGGCCCAGGCCAGGGCGAAGGAGAGGAAGATTGTGTTGCGGGCCGGGACGTAGGTGACGGGGATTCCGGCGGCCATTTCGGCGGTTTCCCGATCCTTGGGGACGCCCAGGTCGGCCGTGAGGGCGCTGCCGCCGAAGGTGCGGAGATCGAAGGCGGCAACAACGTGCTCCAGGGCGCCGTGCGCCCGGGCGACGGCTCGGGCGCGCTCGATCTCGATGCGGTGCCGCTGGCCGTAGCTGAAGCTCAAGGCATGGCAGGCGAAGCCCGACTCGCGCGCCATCGCCAGGCAAGTCGTGGAGTCGACTCCTCCGCTGAGGAGCACGACTGCTCTTTTCTGATCGATCATCCCGGGTTCACACTCCTCGGACGTCGGGCCCCCAGATGTGTTTGTGGAGCTGCAGCTGGAGCCTCACGGGCAGGCCGGATTCGAGCACCCAGGCTGCCAGCTCGGAGGCCGCCAGCCGGCCGTGGACCGGGGAGAAGAGGACGCTGCCGGCGAAGCCGCCGAGCCGCTCGCGGACGCATGCGGCGGCCCAGTCGAAGTCCGCGCGGTCGGCGACGACGAACTTGACCTCGTCGGCGGCCGTGAGGACGGCGAGGTTCGGGTAGCGGTTCCGAGCGCATTCGCCGCTCCCGGGGCACTTGACGTCGACGATCCGGGCAACGCGCGGGTCGACACCGGAGATGTCGACGTGGCCGCCGGTTTCGAGCAGCACCTGCTTGCCCCGGTCGGCCAGCGCGCGCATCAGCTCCAGAGAGCCGGGCTGCAGAAGCGGCTCCCCGCCGGTGAGCTCGACCAGGTCGCAAGGGTGGCGCTCGACGGCCGCCAGGATCTCGTCCACCGTGAGCTTGCGGCCTTCATGGAAAGCGTACTCGGTGTCGCACCAGGAGCAGCGCAGGTCGCAGCCTGTCAGCCTGACGAAGACGCACGGCATTCCCATGCGTGAGGATTCGCCCTGGATGCTGTAGAAGATCTCGTTGACGGTGAGCCGCGTCGGCAAGTTCGCCCTCCTGGCGAGGCGCGAATTCTACTACGGGAGAGCGCGGGGCGCCAGCTTCAGCGCCAGGAGCGGCCCGTGACAATCGTGGAGATAGCCTTTCCGGCGGCGTTCTCGAAGCGCCAGGCGACGAAGCGGGCCGGGTCGGCGAAGAAGCAGTCGTTCACCCAGGCGGGGTAGTCGGTGTCGACCCAGGCCCAGGGCGGGTTGGCGGCGTCCGGCGTGTGACTGTCGCCCGCGAAGGCGGCCCGGCCGGCCTTCTGGCTCCAGGTTTCGCTCCGGTGGCCCGGGGCGCGCTTCCAGCTCTCCCAGAGGAGGCTCATCGGCACCAGAGCGTAGTCCTGGCGGCCCGCGCTGGCGCTTCCGTCCGAGGCGTACTCATAGACGGTGCCATCTCCCTTCTTGCCGTCGAACTTGGTCTTGGAGCGCGAGCCGTAGTTGCCGTGCCCCTTGGCCTCGATGAAGACGCAGGGCCGCCCGGCGTCCATCGCGATCTCGGCGTCGATGGTCTCGCGCTTCTTGCCGTCGGACTCGATGGACCGGTTCACTCCCTTGGGTCCGTACTGCCAGAAGTGGTTGTGCGCCTGCGTGTCCATCAGCTCGAGCCGGCCCCAGGGGCCGCCCTCCTTGCGAATGGTCAAGAGCGCACCCTCCAGGTCGTTCTCGTGTTCGCCGTCGCCCTTTCCGCGTAGGGACTGGATCGGGTCGTAGACCAGCGTCTTGGCCAGCCCGCGCAGACCGTGGGAGTCGTCCCAGTCCCGGGGATGGTAGAAGGCGTAGCCGACAAAGTAATGCGTGGGAGTCTCGACCACCCACCAGTAAGCGACCGCTGTCTGGGCCAGCGACTTCAGGACCGGCGAGCGCCAGCTCTCCAGGTTCTCCCAGTTGTTGCGCGTGTTCCAGTCGCCGTCGTAGTCGACCGGCGTGAGCCAGTCGGCCGCGGTGTTTGTGTCGTCGGTGTCCTGGAGGACCACGGGTGCCCAGTGGGCCGCTATCCTGGCATAGCGGCTGGTCTCGGGCTCGACGGCCGGCGCGCCGCCGGCGGCGTGGTCAGCGTAGAGGACGTCCCCGGCGATGACGAGGTCGCGGCCCGACTTCGGCTGGCCGGCCGCATCATAGACGGTCGCGGCCCCGCGCACCCTGAGCCGCTCGGCCCCCGGAAACTTGTGCTTCCTGAGGTCGGCGGCGGCGGCGGGCACCGTGAGCACAGTCGCTAGCTGCAGCAGGGAGAGGCCGGTGAGCAGGCGCGCGTGAGTTCGCATCGACCCATCACTATGCACCGGCCGCCTACGAGTTTGGACGGACTTCAGCTGGCCGCCCGATTCTCGGTCGCCAGGAGGCGCAGGAAGGCCTTCACGCCTGTGATGATCTCCTGGTTGTCGGTCATCTGGTCGACCGTCTCCTCGAACTTGCGCGAGACCGCCTCCAGCCGCCGCTCCAGTCCAGCGTGGCGGCCGCGCATCTCTTCCCGGGTCTCGCCCAGCTTGCTCTCCAGGCGCGAACCGAGCTTGCCGATCTCCTTTCGGATCTCCTCGAGCTGGTCCTCGTGACGCTCGGTGCGACTCTTGAGCTCGTGGACGTCACCGCGCAGCTTCAGGACGTCCTCCCTGGGGTACTTGACCTCCTGCATCAGCTCGCCCAGGCGCTGGCGCAGGAAGCCGTAGAGCTCGAACCCAGGCCGGAAGAGACTGCTGAGCAGGTAGAAACCGGCGAAGTAATAGCCGACTTCGCCACCGCGCAGCCAAGTGACGACCGCCATGATCGCCGCCGACACGACGTGGGCGCCGATCGAGACCCAGAACATGCGGTTGCGCACCCAGATGGCGTAGGCCTCGCGGTCGGCGTTGACGGCGATTCCGCGCTCGCGGGAGCGCTGCATCTCGAAGAGCAGCCGCTTGGCCTCGAAGTGCAGGTTCCAAGGAAGCGTTACCAATATGAAGAGCCACCCGAGGCAGAGGGCGCCCATCGCGATGGTCGCCAGGACGTCGAGGCTCACCTTCAGGTAGAAGACGCCGACCAGGGCCGCCACCAGGGCGAGTAGAATGGCCGTCCAGACGAAGTCTCGCATGTCGCCGCTCCTTTCGAGGCAGCGAGATGGGACAAGCGGATTGCCGCAGCAGCGCTACCGGCGGACGAGGATGACGGCGTCCAGGAGCAGCTCGCCCCGACCGCGGGCGATGGCCGGGTTGAAGCCCTGGTAGCGCAGGCCAAGCTGCAGCGTTTCTGCAACACCCGGGTTCGGTAGGCCGGGACCCTGGTCGCTGAAGCTGACGCTGCCGACACGTTCGATGGTCGGCGCAGGCGGGAAGCCGAAGTTCTGCGTGAAGAAGTCCTTGCCGGTCAGGGTCAGCTCGGGGCCGAGCGCGTTGGCACCGGCAACTGGCGCGTCGAGCGCCAGATCGAAGATGCCGCTGGAGCTGTTGCGAGCGCTGACGAGGAAGACGTCGTAGTTGCGGAAGATCTGCTGGGGCGTGAAGCCCGTGGCGTCGATCTCCTGCTGCCACTGCAGGGTGACGAACGCGATGCCCGTGACGGCGGTCGCGGAGGGTCGGATGAGGAGCACGCCGTTGGCGAAGAAGGGAGATGGGAAAGCTTGCCGGATGATGCCGCCGCCGTTGGCCTGGGCGAAGTCGGCCGCGTTGGAGATGCCGACGACAGCCGCGTCCTCGACGTTCAGGTAGAAGATGCCCGAGTCGGGGCCCGGCGTGGCGGAGGCCGGCGGCGAGGGGTTGCCGAGGATGCCGTTGGCTTCGCTGGCGACCTTGTAGTAGAAAGTCTTGCCGGGGACGTTGAGGTTCGTATCGGTGTAGGTGTTGATCGTGTTGGCGAGCAGGCCGCTGATCTCGCGGAATCCGCGGTCGCGCTCCTCGCTCCGGTAGACGCGATAGCCGTCGACTGCCTGGGCGGAGAGGCGCCAGGTCACGATGACGCTGCCGAAGGAGTTGCCGGCGAAGGCGTCGACTCCCTGAGGTGCGTTGGGGACAAAGCTAGCAACGCTGACGATGTCGGAGGCCGCGCTGCGATTGCCGGAGCTGTCGAACGCCTCCACGTAGTAGAAGTCGGGGGCGGTGCCGTTGCCGTCGGTGAAGTTGAAGGAGATCTCGTTGCCGATGTTCTCGATGATGCCGACGGGCAGGTAGCTGCCCTGGGCGTTCTTGCCCCGGAAGATGATGAAGCCGCCGCCGACCAGGTCGTCAACGCCGCCGGTCTGCAGGATAAGCGTGCCGTCGGTGTTCTGGGTGGGCCGGCCGAACGTAAGCTTGATGCCGGAGGAGGTCTGGGTGGCTATGAGCGCGCCGTTACCGGGGTCGCTGCCGGGCGCCTTGGGGACGGTTGGGTCGCCATCCTGGACCCGCAGCGGCCGGCTCTGGGTGCGGCGGCCCTCGAGGAGGTCGCGGGTCACCGGAACGACCTGGTAGAGGTATTCGGTGTCGTTGGAGAGACCCACGTCGCTGAAGCTACCGATTCCCTGGGGAACGATGCCGGCGAACTGGAAGCCGGCATTGGTGCCGACCTGGCTGCGGAAGACCTCGTAGCCGAAGACTAGGCTGGAGAGATTCAAGTCCCAGGCAATGATGATGCTCTTGCTGCCGCCGTAGCCGCGGACATTGACCACCTCGAGGTCGGCCTGGCCGACGGGAAGGCTGCCCGGCACGGCGCCCACGGCCGGTGAGAGGTCGATAGCGGCCTCGCGGCCGTCGCGGTCGAAGGCGGTGATCTTGTAGAAGAAGCGCGTGTTGTTGATGAGACCGTCGGGGAGGCCGTCGCCGTTGGTATCGGGCCCCTCGTCCTGGAAAAAGGGCGCCTGGCTGGTGCCGGTCGCGCCGATGAGCCGAAAGCTGCCGGAGGAGTTATCGCTCCGGTAGACGTTGTAGCCGACGAGGTCGGGCTCGCGATTGGCCGTCCAGAGAAGACGGATGCGGCTGTCGGCGGGCAGGGCTCGGACGTTCTTGACGACGGCCGGCGCCTGCAGATCGACGATGCTGCGGATGTCGGAGTCTCCGCCGCACCCCCATAGCACCAGGGGAAGCAGGGCGAGGCCCGAGAGGAAAGACCCGAATGATAGACGTCGCTGCATCATGAGGACACTCCGCTACCTACTTTCGGTAAGCGGAGCCTCTTTGATGAGGCGCGTCTCCCCTACTTGAGGTGGACCTGGACTTCCTTGGCGAAGCTGCTGGTCGGGTCGAGGTTGAAGACGCGGCGGAAGCAGTCCCGCATCTCGTCCTTCTTGCCGGAGGCCTCGTAAGCCTTGCCGAGCCAGTAGTTGATGGCGATGTCCTTGGTGTCGATGTAGTAGCCGGCCAGAAGGCGGCTGATGGCGCTATCGTAGTTCTTGAGGGTCATGAAGGCCTTGCCGGCCTCCAGAAAGAGTCTGGGGTCCTTGGGGTCGAGGCGCAGGACGTATTCGACGTCGGCGGTGGCGCTTTGCAGGTCGCCCTTGACGGCGAAGGCATGGGCGCGCCCGATAACGGACTGGATGTTGGAGGGGTCCCGCTCTACGGGTTCGCCGGCAGTCTCTACGCTCTTGTCCTGGGTCTCCTTGACGTTGGCGTTTCGCTTCTTGATGGCGTTCGTCAGGGTCTTGCTCTTGTCCTCTTCGGCGTCGCCGGAGGCGCCGAGCGAAGCGAAGCGATCGTGGATCTCGGTGAAGATGGCGATGGCGTCGTCGGGCTTTCCCAGCTCCACGAGGGCTCGCGCCCGGAGCAGGCTGTTCTCGACCTCGTCGGCGTAGGAGCGCTTGCCGGAGAGGTCCTTGAGGACCTTCACGCAGGCCTCGAACTCGCCCTTGAGGAAGTGCATCCTGGCCTGTTCGGCGAGCGCACGGGGGTCGTCGGGGAAGTTGATCAGCGCGTCCTCGATGGCGTCCTTGGCGTTGCTGAGGTCGGTCTTTGCCCTGTCCGCGTGGCCGCGCTCCTGAAGCTTGCGCGCCCGATAGAGGTGGACGCGGGCCGCCAGCACCCTGGCGGGCACTGGAGTCAAAAACTCCCGCAGATTCATCCAGTCCATCGCCTTGTCGAAGAAGCCGCCGTGCTTGGCGGTGACATGCGTGCTGGTGGCCTCGGAGGACGCATAGTACTTGAGCGCTTCCTCGAGCTTCTCCTCTTGCTTGGTCGCGATGGCGGTCCAGAAGACGACCGTGCCCATCCCGGCGTTCATCTGTGAGTAGTCCTCGTCAGCGGTGGTCGCCAACGCGTCGGTGGTGCCCGCCTTGTCGGCCCTCTCGCGCTTGACCTTCAAGCCCTCCTCGAACTGCTTGCGCGCGTTGTCGAGGTCCGGCGGGCTCAGCTGCAGGTAGGTGAACCCGTACTTGTGGTAGAGGTCCAGGTTCCCGACCTGGTCGTAGAGCAGAGAATCCTGATAGTACTGCAGCGCCCGCTTGTAGGACTCCTGGGCCTTGCGGAAGCGATCCGCCGTCGTGTCGTACTCGAGGATTTTGGCGCCGTGGATGCGGTGGGAATCGCCGATCCGCATGTAGAGCCAGCCCAGGCCGCAACCCTGCAGGCCGACCGAGCTGACGCAGAGCGCCAGGAAGAAGGCGCGCCTCAGGAGGCCTGCCGCGGCACGAGTCGTCACGTCACACATTATATAGTCGCGCCGGCCGCCTTTGTAAATCTGCGCCCGACCAGCGCCACCACGGTGAGACAGGTAGTGGTCAGCCCTGTTCCCGCCAGCAAGGCTGCTTCGCCCTGTGCCACGCACGCCAGCGACGTCGCGTTGAAGCCGACGTGGGCCGCGATGGCGCCCGTGAGCCCGCCGCCCGCCAGAAACGTCACCGCCGTGACGCCGCCCAGCACGAGCGCCGGAAGGAAGGCGCCGCTGGTGATGTAGTGCGGAACCGCAAAAAGCACCGCCGAGACGGCCAGCGCCGCCACTGGCCGCCCGGTCGCCGCGGTCAGGGCCCGCAGCAACAGCCCTCGGAAGAAGAGCTCCTCGGCGACGGGACCAGTAGCCAGGGCGGCAGTCAGGAAGAGCCACGCCACGGGTCCGGTCGACGGGTCCAGCAGGTTCCCGAGCACTGCCGCCGCGCCAGCGGTCCCCTGCCGGCCAGCGAACGGGGCGAAGGCGAGCGCGCCTGCCGCAAACCCGGCGGCCAGCGCCGGAGCGGTCCCCCAGCGGCCCGTCCAGATCGCCGCGATGGAGTGGCCGTGGAGCGCAAGATAGGACCTGGCCAGACCCGCGAGAACCGCCTGCGAGAGCAGGAGCGCCACCGTTGTGAGCAAGAGCTGGGCGGCCGCCCCGATACCGGTCAAGAAGGCGATGCCGATGTTGGTCAGCAGATACAGGGAGATGTAGGCGTCGTAGGCGATGAAGACGTCGCCGAAACGGAGCCCCCGGGCGCCGGCGGCGAGTTCGATCTCGTCGAAGTACGCGATGCGTTCGGCGGCGCGGTCCAGGACGACGTGCGCGTAGAGCACCGTGACGCCCAGCAGCACCAGCTTGTTCACGAGTGTCAGGGGGAAGATTGGCACGATTGCGCCCAGACTGCCGGTCAGGTAGAAGAGCGACCCGGCGGTGAGCGTTGCGCCCTGCTGCTTGAAGAGCGCGTTCTCCGAGACGGGAAAGAGCGCAGCGGTCGCCACGGCCAGGACCGTCACCAGGGCGGCGGCCGTGAAGAGCCAGAAGCTCTGCGCCAGGAACGACGTCAGATTCCAGCGGCCGTAGGCCAGCAGGAAGGTGAGGTGCACCGCTTCGCAGAGCAGGAAGATCGGCAAGGTCCAGAAGACGGCCTTCGCCTCCAGCAGCGAGCGGGCCGAGAGGGGCAAGCCCTGGAGGAACGGGATGCGCGCGTACTCGATCTGTCCGAGCGACTGCGCGGCCGTCATGTAGGGCAGGAACAGCAGCGGCACCAGCATCGTCGAGATCGTGAGAGTTTCGACCGCCTGGCCGTGACGGGCGGCGGCGCCTCCGGAGACGGTCAGGGCGTTGACCGCGACGATTCCGAGGGGTAGCAGGACGACCGTGATGAAGGTGACCCTGCGGCGCAGGATGATGACCAGCTCCTTGATGGCCAGGGCGGTCCACGCGCCCGAGGTCCGGCGGAGGAGCCGTAGCCAGACGGGGTCGATAGCGCCGGTGTCGTCGCGCGGGACCAGGCTGGTGGCCAGGCCCTGCATCCGCGTGAGCACGGCGTGGGCCAGGGCCCCGGCCGCGGCCATCCCTGCGAAGCCGCCCAGGATGCCGGGCATCGGCCAAGGCCAGGAGCCGCCCAGCTCGACCGGGTCGGGAGCCAGCCCGCCGACCATCCAGGCGATGGGCGTCGCTGCCAGCAGCCCGCCCCACTGGGTCATCGCCTCCGCGACTGCCTGAGGCGCCAGGAGCCGCTCTTTGGCTGACACGAGCGCGCCCGCCGCGAAGGGCAAGGCAAAGCCGATCAAGAGCCGCAGCGTCTCCAGGTGCCCCAGCGACAGCACCTGCGCCAGGCCGAAGAAGGCGATCACGGCGGCCAGGCCCGCCGCCACTTCGAGCACGAAGTAGACGGCGTAGAGCAGCGGCCACTGGTGCCAGGGCAACTCGAAGTGGAGGGCCGTCGCCACCAGCACGGGCATCATCGTGCTCAGGCCGACCAGGTCGAGGCCGGCCCGCAGCAGTACCTTCGCCCAGACGATCGAGCCAAATGGCAGTGGGAGCGATAGCAGGAACTCGAAGTCGTTGGCGTCGGTGCCGAGCTGGAACTCGTCGGCCACGAAGACGAGGAGGTCGAACACCCAGAGCATGGCGAGCGAGGCCGCCAGCGCGCTCGAAGCCAGGAAAACGACCTCACCGGGCGAACGAGCGCCACGAAAGGTCTCCAGGATGTTCAGCGTCACGAACCTGAGAAACGCGAACATCAGGAACGCGCCGACGGCGCGCATCAGCGTCTGCCAGGAGCTGCCCTGCACGCGCAGGAAGTTGACCAGGTGGCGCCATTTGAGGAGTCCCAGCTCCCTGAGCGCCAGCATGAGGTCGCTCGTGACCCTCACTCGGCCATCGCTCGGTGACCCGTGAGGCGCAGGAACAGGTCCTCGAGGGTCTCGCCCCTGGCCTGCGCGGTCCGGACGATCGCCTCCTTCGAATCGAGGAGCACCATCCGGCCGGAGCTGATGATGCCGAGCTCGGTGCTCACCTCCTGGGCGACCTCGAGGATGTGGGTGCTGAAGAGAATCGTCGTTCCGCGAGCAGCCTCACGGCGCACCATGTCCTTGAGGAGCCGCACACTGCCGGGATCCAGACCATTGGTCGGCTCGTCCAGGAGCAGCACCTTCGGCCGATGGACGAGCGCGACGAGGATCGCCAGCTTCTTGCGCATGCCCTTCGAGTAGTTCAGAACCAGTTCGTCGGCCTTCTCCTCGAGCCCGAACTCGGCCAGGAGCGCGGCGATGCGCTCCTGGAGCTCATCCTTCTGGATTCGATGGAGCGTTCCGATGAACTGGAGCAACTCGCGCGCCGTGAGGTACTCGTAGATGGCCGGCGAATCGGGGAGGAAGCCGACCCGGCGCTTGACCTCCACCGAGTCGGCGGTGACGTCCAGTCCGTCGATGCGCGCCCAGCCCTCCGTCGGCGGCAGCATCCCCATCAGCATCTTGAGCGTCGTGGTCTTGCCGGCGCCATTGGGGCCCAGGAACCCGAACACCGTGCCGGGACGGATCGAGAGCGACAGCTCCTTCACCGCCGCCAAACCGCCAAACCGTTTCGTCAACCGGGAGAGCTCGATCATCGCGCCGTTCAGGATAGCGCACGACCCCGCGCCTTGCGGGGCGGAGGCGTCGATGCTACGCTCGCGCCGTGATTCGACTACTCGCCTGTCTCGCGATTCTGGCCGGCGCCTCCGCGTGCGGCTTCTCCACGACCGCCCGGGCGCCCGGAGTCCTCGAGCAGGCGCTCGAGCAGAACCCGCTCACGCTCGATCCGGCCCGCTGGTCCGACGTCGCCAGCGGCCGGCTGATCAGCCTCATCGCAAGCCCCCTGGTCCGCACCGACGACCAGATGAACGTCGTCGGAGATCTCGCCGAACGCTGGGAGCTCGACCCTGCGGGCAAGGTCTACACGTTTCATCTCAACCCCAAGGCCCGCTTCACAAACGGCCGCAAGGTCACGGCCGAGGACGTGCGGTACTCGCTCGACCGGGTGATGGACCCGGCGACGAAGGCGTTGCGAACCTGGGTGATGGAGCCTGTGCTAGGCGCCAAGGAGCGGCTCGAGGGCAAGGCGACCTCCATCAAGGGGCTCAGTGTGGTGAACGAGTCCACGCTGCGCATCGAGCTCAAGGAGCCGTTCGCCCCCTTCCTGCAGATGATGGCGATGCCGCTGGCGGGGGCCGTACCCAAGGAGGAAGTCCTGCGGCTGGGTGAACGTTTCGCCCGCGAGCCCGTCGGCTGCGGCCCCTACAAGCTCGTGAGCTGGGTGAACGATTCGGTCGTCGAGCTCGCTGCCAACCCCGACTACCACCTGGGCGCGCCGAAGTTGAAGGGCATGCGGTTCCGGATCATCCGGGAGCCGCTGACGCGGTCATCCGAGTTCCAGCTCGGGAACCTGGACGTCATCGCGATCCCGCCTTCGGAGCGTGCCTTCTACACGTCGCACCCCGTCTGGGGCAAGCGCATCCTGGAGAAGGCCGGCTTGAATGTCTACTACTTGGGCCTCAACTGCGAGAAGGCTCCGACGAGCGACCCGCGCGTGCGGCGAGCCATCGCGATGGCGATCGACAAGACCAGCATCATCCAGAGCGTCCGCAAGGGCCAGGGCGTCGAAGCCGCCGGCCCCATCCCGCCCGGCCTGCCCGGCCACGATCCGGCCTACAAGGGCATCGCCTACGACCCGGAAGGCGCCAAGAAGCTCCTGGCGGCCGCCGGGTTCGCCGGCGGACTGGACCTGGAGCTGGCGCAGGGCGACAACAAAGACAACCTGGAGGTCACGCAGATCCTGGCCAGCTACCTGGCACGGGTCGGCATTCGGGTCAAGCTCTCGACCTTCGAGTGGCAGACCTTCAAGTCTCGGGTCAATGACGGGCTGGCGCAATCCTTCTACCTCAGCTGGTGGGCCGACTACGCCGACGCGGAGAACTTCCTCTATCCGCTCTTCCACTCGAGCCAGGCCGGCCCGGGGGGAAACGGTCCCCGCTACCGCAGCGCCGCCGCCGACGCGCTGCTCGACCAGGTGCGCCGGACTTCAGCCACCGCCGAGCGCGAGAAACTGTATGCCCAGGTCGAGAAGCTGGTCATCGAGGATGCCAGCCGAGTCTTCCTGTTCCACAAGCTCGACATCATCGTGACCCAGCCCTGGACCACCGGAATCCAGCTACTGCCCGTCTTCAACGCCAACCGCTACCTGGATGTCGCGATCGGGGCGCTGCCGAGCGAGTAGGGAGAAGTGCGAAGGGGATAGCTGGAAGCTGGAAGAGGCAGGACAACGGCAAAGCCGTCGGAAACCGGGTACAGGCACCGGAAGCCCGGCCGGCCGACCGGACGACTGCCAGGTTTCAAGCGGGCTGCCGGAGCCAGCCCCCGTTTTCCGCCTCCGGGCTCGAGACTTTGCC
>JACPRK010000082.1 GCA_016190005.1 Candidatus Wallbacteria bacterium
ACACAAGTCGGCGGCGTCGTTTCGGCGGGCGCTGGAGCAGTCGCTGGTGCTGGGGGCCGGGCTGGACGTTTCCGGAGCCGGGGAGCTGCAGGGGCCTGCGCGGCTGACGGCGCCGCCCACGCTGGCCAGTGAGCGGACGCCGCTGTCGAGCGTCCGTGGGACGGCGCCGACGGTGGCGATGGGACAGACGCAGGGTCCGGCGACCTTGCTCAGCGGAACGTACGAGCGCGCGGCCGGCGCATCGCCCTTTTCTCGCGCAAGGTCACGTTGGGCGCCGATCGCTCTAGCGGTGGGGCTCGTGGCCGCCGTGGCGGTCGGGGCACTGGCGCTGCGGCGGGGCCCGTCGGCCAAAAACGACACGATGGCGTCGACGGCTCTGGAGGCTCCTTCCAGTCCCGTGAAAGCCCGTGCGGCCACCGCAGATCCCCTCCAGGCCCTGGTCCTGCGGCTGTCTCGCGGGGAGCTCGCCGAGCGGCGCCGGGTGATCCGTGACCTGGCGACGACGCAAGGCCGCTGGGTCGTGCCGGCCCTCTGCCTGCGCTTCACGGGCGGCGCCCACCCCGTGACGGGCGAGCCGGTGGAGCGGGAGCTGGAGCCGTTGCTCAGGCTGGAAATCCTCCAGGTGCTGAAGGCGCGCCGAGACGGTTCGGCCGTGCTGCCGATCCTGCTGGTGCTGCAAACGGAGCGCGATCGCGGCGTCACGGCGGTCGCCGCCGAGGCGGTGCGGGTTCTCGGCGACTTCGATCGCACGCTGCGGCCCGAGCTGGCGCTGGAATGGTCGAGGCTGGAGCGGTGGCTGCGGCTGCCCTTCGGTACCCTCTACGAGTGGAAGCACGGCGTCGTGGGGCCCGGTACCGCGATGACCAACGTGCAGACCGACGCCGAGCCTGGCCTCGACATCCTGCGCCGCAAGTGGCAGATCGCCGTCGGCAAGTTCGCGATGGAGTACTTCGGCGGCCGCGAGGGGCGGCGGCTGATGCTGGACGGCATCTCGGCCCGCCCCCAGAGCCTCTCGGCCTGGAGGGACATCACCTATCAGCTGTTCTACAAATCGCGACGCCTGATCGACGCGGTCAAGATCGCCAGCTTCTGCTGGACCTGCCTGCCGCGGTGGTCGGAGTGGTATCCGCCGGTCTGCGGCAAGGCGGCGGCCCGCGCGGAACTGCCCGGCATCGGCTACTGGCTGGGGGTGCGCTCGATGATGCCAACGCGACTGGCCCCCTGGTTCCTGGCCTTTTTCAACGCCCACGTGGTGCCCGGTGCCCGCGCCATCGGCGACGGAGCGGCCCTGGCGGACGTCGCAGAGCGCATGGCGCGCGAACTGCCCGAGGACCCGCGGCCCTGGATGGACGTGGCGCTCTTCGCGTTCCAATGGGGACAGTCCCCCGAGCTCGAGGGCCTGATTCGCCGGTACATGGCCGCTCCGGACGGCTGTTTCTGGAGCGATGCCGCGGGGTACTTCCATGCTGTGCTGGCCCGCGACCCGGCAGCTCTCGCGGAGCGCGTTCGCGCTGCCGGCCGTCTCTCGACCGAAAAGCGTGTCCGGGTCGAGCCGCTCATCGAGCAGGCGCGCGCACTGTCGAAGGCGCTCGGGGGGCGAGCCGCCGCGGTCGACGAGCTCGACGCCCGGCATTCCACGTTGACCGACGCCCCCGTCCTGCTCTGGATGGCCCGCATCTATCAGGTTTCGGGCTACCCGAAAGCCGCGCTCGGCTGCCTGGGGCGCGCCGTCCAGGCCAGCAACCTCATCCGTCCGGCCCCGGACGGCACCCCGAACCAGGTTTCCTTCGACGAGTCCGGCGGCCGGCCCATCTACCGGCTCTGGTGCTGTCTGCAGCGCGAGGTCGGTGATGTCGGCGGTGCGGTGATGACGGCCGGGGCCCTGGTCCAGGAGAACGTGCCCGACTTCGAGCGGTACACGCCGCTCCTGGAGGCCATCCGCGGGACGGGCCCTGCCATCGCACCGTGGCTCCCCACTGTCGGGGCCATGCTGGGCGCGTCGAGCCGCCCCTGGGCGGTCTTGGTACGAGCCGCGGCGCTCCTCGAGGCCGGGCAACGGCAGGAGGCCGCCCGAGCCCTGGCCCAGGCCCGCGAGGGGTTCGTCGAGCGGGGCGGCTTCGAGCCTTTGCAGCTGCTGGCGCTCGAGGCGCGAGCCGCCGAGGCCCTGGGTCGCACCACCGAAGCCGCGCTCTTCTGGGGTACCGCGGCCGCCGCGCCCGATGCCTTCCCCGGCGAGGCTCTGCGCGCCCGGGCGCGTGCTGCGGAGCTGACCGGGGACCGCGAGGCCGCCGCCGGGTACTTGCGCCGCGCGATGGCGCTCGACCCGGGAGACTGGGACGCTCTTTTGAGTATTGCCGATCAGACCCGTGCCGCCGAGGGCCCCCAGGCCGCCGCGCCGATCTATGCCCGCGCTGCGGTTCTGGCCCGGCTCTCCTCCCACCCCGCAGCAGTCACGATCGCAGCGCGACGCGCCAGGAAGGCCCGCTAGCTCGATGGCCTACGGCCAATGCCCCTGAAACAGTATCGAAGGAGTTGTCCGAGCTCCATCTCATGGCTTCGCCCTGATCCCCACCAAGGGGTCACCGACCCCTCGGAACCCCTCTGTCAAACGGGTGTCCAGAGGGCCACTGGCCCTTTGGCAGGGGTTCGGGGGCAGAGCCCCTGAGTGGATTCGGTACAACTCATTCTCGCTTGTTTCATGGGTGTTGGCCTACAGTCTCGCTTGCCCGAGCGGCGGCACCTTGTAACCGCGCAGCAGGCGCCCCAGCCGCTCCGGCTCGCGGGCGGCGGACCAGAACCGCGCGTAGGCGCTCTCGAACGGCTCGTCCTTGAAGAAGAGGCCGTCCAGCAGCTCGAAGCAGCTCTCGCGGTCGAGGAAGCCGGTGGAGTACGCCCTCGCCACGCGCGTGCCGAGCCAGGAGCGGTCGTCGCTGAACTCGCGCTGGCGCCGGGCAATCGGCTCGCGGCCGTCGAAGAGCATCACGGTCGGGTAGCCGCCGACACCCGCCTCGTGCACGCTGGCGACGTTCAGCGCGGTCAGGAGCGCGACCAGCCCCTCGAGCGGGTCGACGTCGCCGCGACGCTCGTCGATTCGCAGCCGCTCGACGAACTCGTACATCGCCGGGTCCACCGAGTGGCGGCCGGACCCTTCGGCGAAGTAGCACGTCTGGACGCGGTGCCAGTACCCGTCCCGCAGGTCGAAGTGATAGATCTGGAACCCCAGCTTGTCGTCGTAGCCGGCGAAGAGGCCCGCGTTGAGGAAGATGCCGTCGACTTCGGGCTCCATGTTCTTCCATGAGAGCCAGTCGGTGATGCGGCGCGTCATGTCGCGGTCCTTGATCTCCTCGCGGCGGCCGTTGCGCTCGTAGTGGCCGGAGATGAACTCGGTCACGTCGAAGCCGAACTCGCCGCGCAGCTTGTCGGAGAACCAGGTCTGCTTCTGCTTCACGACCAGGTCGAAGAGCCCCTCCATCAACTGGTCGAGGTCGAGGAAGGTGGCCGGCTTGTGGCCGGCGCGGTCGATCTCGGCGCGGAAGCGCGCCAGGACCCAGTCGTGGAACTCGCGCTTGAGGTTTTCGCCGATGCTGCAGGAGCCGGTCGTGGCCATGCCGGCGACGATGCCGTACGCTGAGCGTACCTGCTCAGGGATGCAGGGCTGCACCTTGTCGGAGGTGTGATAGGCCAGGCCGCCAGAGGTGCTGATCGTCTCGTCGCCGACCATGGCGCCCTGGTAGCGGTTGAAGCGGATCGCGTTGATCGAGGTCATCGCCGATCGCCTCCCTTGCGGGCAGCCGCGGGGCCGCCGTCGCCGCTGGCCGTGCGTGGCTTGCCCTTGGCCGAGCGCGGGGGCGACTTCGCCCGGGCGACGGCCTGCATGACCGCCTCGGGACGGAAGGCTTCCTTGACGGGCGCACCCGCGGGCTCCGCAGCGGCGTCGGTCGCGGGGTCGTACTGGATCGCAGACGGGGCGTGGACGGGCTTGAAGCCCATCAGATAGCGGCGCAGCTTTTCGGGGTCGCTGGCGCGCGCGAAGAGAGCCTTTTCGACTTCGATGTCGTCGGCGCCCTCGACGACCAAGGCGGTGGTGAGTTCCTCGGCGTCCTTGCGGGGGATGAAGCCCCAGAGATGGGCGCGCATCACCTCGCTGGCGAGGTGGGCTGCGTCGGTGACGAGCTCGTGGACGCCCTTGCTTCCGTCGAGGAACATGATCTGGAAGTACCCGCCCATCTTGCCGCTGGAGGAGCGGATCTCGGTGGCGATGCTCATGCCGATGTAGAGCCCCTCGCGCAGGGTGAAGCCGCGGCGGCGCTGCTCCAGGTCGCGGCGCTGGACGAAGCGGGATAGCAGGTGGGTGGAGACTTCGTCGCCCTCGCCGAGGATGGCGATGGCGGTGGCGAAGCCCAGGTAGCGGCCGCGATGGTCGACGTACCAGCACTGGACGCCGCGGTTCTTGTCGTGGGTGAGGACGAGGCCGCTGTTCTGGAAGATGCGCGCGTAGGCGTTGCCGCGCATCGTGCCGGCGGCGATGCTGCGAGCGGCTTCGGCGACCGGGTCCTGGGCGATCTCGAAGCGGGTGCCGTCGCGCGTGTAGGCGCGTGAGTTGAGGGAGTCGCGGCCGAAGCCGTAGTTGTAGCGGAGCTTGTCATCGAGCATCCGCTCGTGGGTGGCCAGGTAGGCCTGCTGCACGGTGCGCGCGATGCCGTCGCCGTCTTTGCGGAGCGGCGCGGACGGCTCGGCCAGGGCGGCCTTGGCGCGGCGGGCGACCTCGAAGTTGAAGGAGGGGAAGCCGACCCCGGCGTAGACCGCGGAGAGGCCGGTCTTGCGGGTCTCTTCCGGCTCGAAGAGCGTCTGGAGGCTGTCGCCGTAGTTGGTCCGGCGGTACCCGAGGACTGCGCCCAGGTGCCAGGTGGATTCGTCTGCGACGAGGAGAGCCTGGTTCTCGTTGAAGCGCATCGCCAGGACAGTCGACATGTAGGGCTCCTTGAGAGGCTTCGAGGGCGCGCCGGCCGGCGCAGTGACATGGGAGTATAGCAGCCCGGCTCGGCCGTCCAGGCAGCGCGACTCAGGCGGCGCGGCGGGCGGGGAGCGCCGATCACTCAGAATAGAAATCGGGGAGGAGCGCTGCCTCGGTCAGGCAACGCGCTGCCTGACGGAAGATGGCCTTTGGCGTACCCTTGTCCAACTCGTCGTGACGAGGGAGCGTCAACTGCTCCGACTTTGACGGAGACCAGCCGCGGGCGAAATTCGGGCTTGTCTTTTGGGCGAGGGGAGGGCATCATGTACGGCTGCTCTCACCACACCGGGGCGTCGAGAGAAGGCAAGTAGGGAGAAAGGCAGGAGGAGACCGTGGTGGATCGTCATTTTGTGCTGGGCGCGCTTTGCATTGTGGCGTTGGCCGCTAACGGCATCGAAGCGGCGCCGCGCCAGACCGAGAAGCGTTTCGACGCGCTGCACCAGACGTCGTCGGCGAGCGGCGAGGCCGAGATCACGGCCCAGCGCATCCAGGCGCACGTGAGCTGGCTGGCCAGCGACGACAATCGCGGGCGCGCCACCGGCAAGGGGCAGCTCGAGAACCGCGTCGGCCCGTACATCGAGGCCGAGCTTTCGGCGCTGGGGTTTGCGCCAAAGGGCGACGCCGCGGGGACCACGTATCGCCAGCCGTTCTACGCCCGCTCGTGGGGCGATCCCGGGACGCACAATCACGGGGGCGACAAGCTCGACCCGAAGAACTGGGGCGTCGTGCCCAACGAGCACGGTGTGGCGCTCGACCGCGCCGGCAAGCCGGTGACGATGGCGCCGCTGCCGGCCTCACGCATGGCGCTCTTGTCGAAGGCCGCCGCCGCGCCGGCGCCGAACACCTACAACTTGGTCGCTTTCCTCGAGGGGAAGGATCCGGCCAAGAAGAATGAGATCGTCGTGATGGGCGCGCACATGGACCACATCGGCGAGCGCTCTTTCGGGGGCGGCGACCGCGTCTACAACGGCGCCGACGACAACGGCAGCGGCACCACCGCGCTCCTCACCATCTGCCGCGCGCTGGCTCGGGACCGCGAGCTCGGTAACGGCCCGGCCCGGTCGGTCCTGATCTGCTTCTTCAGCGGAGAGGAGCTGGGTTTGCTCGGCTCCCAGTACTTCGCCGGCAAGCCGACGGTCGACTTCTCCCGCATCAAGTCGATGCTCAACATCGACATGATCGGTCGCGCCCAGGAAGGCAAGGTCTCCGTCTGCGACGACCTGGAGCGTGGCGGCCCCAACGCCTTCCACGCGCTCCACGACACGGCCGGCACGCAGCTCTCGGCGGTCGATCACAACATCGCAGCCTACATGCGCCGCTCGGACCAGTACCCGTTCTTCGCGCGCGGCGTGCCCGTCATCTTCTTCTTCGAGGGATTCGAGTCCAACGGCCGGATGAACCCCGACTACCACGGGTTGGGCGACCACGTCGAGAAGCTGAACATCCCCAAGATGCAGGACATCGTCCGGTTTGCCTACCGGCACCTGCTGGGGGCCGCGAACCTCTGATGTCTCGTCCGGCAGGAGCGCGCCAATGAAGATCCTGGTTGCCGACAAGTACCCCGAGGCCGGTCTGGCGAGCCTGCGGGCCCTGGGCTTCGAGCTTGTCTACGAGCCGGAGGCCAAGGGCGAAGCGCTGGCGAAGGCGGTCGCCTCGAGCGGCGCCGACGTGCTGGTGGTGCGCTCGAGCCAGGTCGACAAGGTGGCGCTGGAAGCCGGGCGGCTGGCGCTGGTCATCCGAGCGGGAGCCGGCACCAACACCATCGACGTCAAGACGGCCAGCGCGCTCGGCATCTACGTGTCGAACTGTCCCGGCAAGAACAGCGTGGCCGTCGCCGAGCTGGCCTTCGGGCTGATCCTGGCGCTGGATCGGCGCATCCCGGAGGGGGTCGCCGAGCTGAAGGCCGGCAAGTGGAACAAGAAGGAGTACAGCAAGGCCAGCGGGCTCTTCGGACGGACGCTGGGGCTGATCGGGGTCGGCAGCATCGGGCGCGAGATGGTCGCGCGAGCGAAGGCCTTCGGGCTGTCGGTGGTCGCCTGGAGCCGGTCGCTGACGCCGCAGAAGGCCGCCCAGCTCGGGATAGAGCACGCCGCCACGCCGGAGGCCGTCGCCGCGGAGGCCGACATCCTCAGTGTACACGTCGCGCTCAACGCGGACACCCGGGGGTTGATCGGCGAAAAGATCTTCGCGGCGATGAAGAAGGGCGCGTTCTTCATCAACACGGCACGCGCCGAGGTGGTGGACCAGGCGGCGCTCGTGAAGGCGATGACCGAACGGGGTATCCGCGCTGGGCTGGACGTGTTCGCCGACGAGCCCTCGGGCGCAACGGCGAGCTTCACGACGCCGCTTGCGGCGTTGCCCGGGTTCTGCGGCACACACCACATCGGGGCGTCCACGGACCAGGCGCAGGACGCGATCTCCGAAGAAGTCACGCACATCGTCCGGACGTTTCACGAGACTGGCCGGGTGCCGAACGTGATCAACCTCTGCCGACGCTCGCCCGCCAGGTCGATCCTGGTGGTGCGGCACCTGGACCGGGTGGGAGTGCTGGCGCACGTGCTGAATGAGCTGAAGGGCCACGGCATCAACGTGCAGGAGATGGAGAACATCGTTTTTGACGGCGCGCAGGCCGCCATAGCGCGCATCCATCTCGACACCGCTCCTCCCGCCGAGACGCTCGAATCGCTGCGCAAGAGCAACGAGAACATCTTGACCGTAACGCTCCTTCCACTCCACTGATGGCGAGCTCGAAGGCAGCCGCCGCGCCCCGGCCGGCCACGCTGGACGAAGTCGGGCTGATCCCCCGGAAGCTGCTGCTCGGCAACCCGACGCGCACGGCGCCCAGGCTCTCGCCGGACGGGAAGCGGCTTGCGTACGTCGCGCCGGAAGAAGGGGTGCTGAACCTCTGGCTCTTGGACGGAGAGACCCCCGAAGCCGTCACACACGACCGGGGCCGCGGCGTGCAGACGTACTTCTGGGGGCTGGACAGCCGCCACCTGCTCTACATGCAGGACTCTCACGGCGACGAGAACTGGCACCTCTTCAGCGTCGACCTGGATACGAAGGTGGTGCGGGACCTGACGCCCTTCATCGGCATCCAGGGGATGCCCATCGCGGCCGTTCCCGAGCGGCCGGGCGAGCTCCTGGTTTCGCTCAACTTGCGCGACCGGACGGTGCACGACGTCTACCGGCTGGACCTGAAGACGGGGGCGCTGGTGGAGGACACCGAAAACCCAGGAAACGTCATCGGGTGGCTGGTCGACCGGCAGCTCAGGGTGCGCGCCGGGATGGCGCGGCTGCCCGACGGCTCTACGGAGCTCCGGGTTCGCGAGGACACCGGTCGGCCCTGGCGAACGCTGCTCACGTGGGGGGCGGAGGATGAGTACAGCGGCGTGTACGGGTTCAGCCCGGACGGTGCCTCGCTCTATCTCCACGACTCGCGCCGGGCTCAGACTCAACGGCTCGTGCGAGTCGAGATAGAGTCGGGCGAGACGGAGGTGCTGTTCGAGGACCCGCGCTATGACATGGGCGGCGTCATCACGCGTCCGGTCACGCGGGAGCTGCAGGCCGTGGCCGTGGCCGGCGACAAGACCGAGTGGCACGTGCTCGACCCCGAGTTCGCCGCCGACTGGCGCGTCGTGGAGGAGTTCGCCGCGGGGGACGAGGCGGACCTGGTGAGCCGCGATCTGGCGGACACCATCTGGCTCGTCGCGCTGCACAGCGACGTGGCGCCCGTAGCCTTCCACCGCTTCGACCGGGCGACGCGGCAGTTCACGCACCTCTTCGACACTCAGCCCGAGCTGCGACAGCATCGGCTGGCGGCCATGGAGCCGGTGCACTTCGAGGCCCGCGACGGCCTGGGGCTGCAGGGGTACCTGACGCTTCCTGCCGCGGGGCCGACGACCGGCCTGCCAATGGTGCTCCTGGTCCACGGCGGACCGTGGTGGCGCGATTCCTGGGGCCTCGACCCTGAGGTGCAGCTCCTGGCCAATCGCGGCTACGCGGTACTGCAGGTGAACTTCCGAGGCTCGATCGGGTTCGGCAAGGCGTTCGTCGACGCGGGCGACCGCCAGTGGGGCGCCAGGATGCACGACGACCTGCTCGACGCCGTGGAGTGGGCCGCCGCGCGCGGCACCATCGACCGGTCGCGTGTGGCAATCATGGGGGGCAGCTACGGTGGCTACGCGGCGCTCGCGGGGGCGGCCTTCACCCCGGATGCGTTCACCGCGGCCGTTGTGATGGTCGGCCCGTCCAGCCTGGTGACGCTGATCGAGTCGATCCCACCCTACTGGAAGCCGATGCGCAACACCTTCGACCGCCGTGTGGGCAACATCGACACCGAGCGGGAGTTCCTCGAGTCGCGTTCGCCGCTCTTCCGCGCCGGCGACATCCGCATTCCGCTGTTGATTGCGCAGGGCGCCAACGACCCGCGCGTCAAGCAGGCCGAGGCCGAGCAGATCGTCGGGGCGTGCAAGGCCAAGGGCAAGGACGTGCAGTACCTGCTCTACCCCGACGAGGGCCACGGGCTGGTCCGCCCCGACAATCGCCTGCACTACTACGCGGCCGTGGAGGCCTTCCTGGCCCGCCACCTGGGGGGCAGGTTCGAGGGCTGAGGCCAATCTCAGGGGGGGCGGCGCCGGGGAAGAGTGGTAGAGTTCTCCCTGGATGAGGACGTCGACGCGAGCAGCCCATGACCGGGCCGCAAAGGAAGGGGCGGGCGGCGGCATCGAGCTCGGCGGGCTCAAGGTGTTTGGATGCCAGGCGGCGTGCCCGGTCTGCGGAGAGCCTGCCGAGGGGGAGGTCCGCACCTGCGAGAAGTGCGGCACGCCGCACCACCGGGACTGCTGGGACTACGCCGGCAGGTGCGCGCTCTACGCCTGCGAGGACGGCATCGACGAGAGGACGCTCCGGCCGCGCCGCGTTGCCCTTCCCCGGTGGCTCGCCGGCTGGCTCAAGCGGCGAACGAAGTGGCGCGACGTGACGCCGGGGCAGATTCTCTTCGCCTTCTTCTGGATGGTCGTGGCGCTCGAGCTGGCCGCCATCGTGGGCTACTCGTGGCTGGTGCGTTCGGTGGACGCGGAGATTCGAGCTGCCGCTGAGGCCAGGGGGAAGTAGGGAGGAGGGGGCGGGCTCGGGCTTGGGCTTGGGCAGGGGGAGAGCGCATGCCTGCACGGATCATCCGAAAGAGCTGTGGAGCTCTCTTGGCCTGACAACGCTCGAAAGGCCGGAAGGCAGCAGTCAAATGGGGGGGCAGGGGGGACAAAGATTTCACGCAGGCATGGATCGCCGAAGAGCCGCATGAATACTGGTTGTACTGAGATCGTCGTGGGGGCCTTGCCCCCACACCCCCAGCAGGGGAACTCGTTCCCCTGCACCCCTGTCTTCCTGCGGTCCTTCGGCGCATCGAAGCTCGCGGGACTCGGCGATGCCAGAGTTGCCCTTCGAAAGCTCCATCAGTACCTCAGTCCGACGGCCCTCTGGTGGGGGGGGCGGGGGCGAAGCTCCCGATTGGAATGCGTACGCCTACCTTCGCTTTTCGAGCGTGGCGCGCAGGGGGACGGTCTTGCCGGCGCGGAGGACTTCGAGCTCGACCTGGTCGCCGGGGCGGTGGGTCTGGAGGGCGTAGGTGAAGTCCTCGAGGTTGGCGACCTTCACGCCGCCGAACTTCACGATGGCGTCGCCGGCGCGGACGCCGGCCTTTTCGGCGGGGCTGCCTGGGCGGACGCCGCTCAGGAGCACGCCGCCCTTGTACTCGCTGAAGTCGGGGATGGAGCCGAAGTAGGGGCCGTAGCCGCGGCCGGTGTTCTGGCCGGCGCCGTGGGGACCCTTGCTTTCGGACTTGGCCCGGGCGAAGGTGGGCGGCTTGCCGCTGGCCAGGCTCTCGACGACGCGGCCGATGAGGGTGAGGACTTCCGCTTCGCCGGTCGAGTTGACCTTGTCGGCGGTGTCGGTGGGGCGGTGATAGTCGGTGTGCGGGCCGGTGAAGAAGAAGAGCACGGGGCGGTCCTTGGCGTAGAAGGAGGTCTGATCGGAGGGGCCGTAGCCGTCGCCGGAGAACGAGAGCTTCAGACCCGTGCCTTCCGAGGAGTCTTCGAGGAGCCGGCGGAACTCGGTCCCGGTCTCGACGCCCTGGACGTTGAGCTTCCCTTCGCGCAGCCGGCCGATCATGTCCATGTTGACCATGGCGACGGTGGCGGTCAGCGGGACGGGCGGCGCCTTGGTGTAGTGCGCGCTGCCGAGCAGACCCAGTTCCTCGGCGCTGAAGGTGGCGAAGACGATGCTGCGCGCGGGTCTGGCTGGGCTCTTGGAGAATCGTCGGGCGAGTGCGAGGACGCCGGCCACGCCGGAGGCGTTGTCGTCGGCTCCGTGGTGGATGCTGCCGGCGGCCGACGGCGAGAGGCTGTAGACGCCCCCCAGGCCCAGGTGGTCGTGGTGTGCGCCGACGACGACGGCCTCGTCGGCCAGGCGCGGGTCGGCGCCCGGGAGGATGGCGACGACGTTGGCGGCGCTGCCGCGGACCTGTTCGAGCGCCACGGTGAGGGAGACGCGGGTGGATGGAATTTCCTTCGAGGCCGGCGTGAGAGACCTGTCGAGCTTGGCGCCCAGCGTCGCGACCTTGGCCTTTACTGGCGCCAGGAGCTTTTCGGCCAGCTGGGCGCTGATGCTGGCGACGGGCAGTCCGGCCGGGCTGACGGCGTGTCCGCCGTCGAAGGCAATCGGAGTGTCCGCATCTTTTGGATGTCTCCACGCGTCGTTGACGATGAGCAGCCCGGCTGCGCCGTGCTCGCGCGCGGTGATCGCCTTGTAGCGGTTCTCCGTGTACCGGAAAGCTTTTGGCGAGCGGAAGGGGGACTTCTGGTCGAGCTCACGGGGGTCGTGAGCGAGCGCCAGGACGAGCTTGCCCCTGACGTCGATGCCGGCGTAGTCGTCGTACTTGAAGTCGGGGGCCGAGACGCCGTACCCGGCGAAGACTACGGGGGCCGACTTGACGGAGCCCGACCCGGAGAGCGCCAGCGGCTGGAAATCGGAGCCGGGGGAGATATCGAGTCCACCGGGGATGCCGAGCATCGTGGACGGCTGGATCCGGACACCCACGGTCACCTCGAAGCGCTGGAACCAGCCGCCCAGGTCGCCCGCGGGCTTCAGGCCGCACTTCTCGAAGGCGTCGGCGATGTACGCCTCCGCGCGTGTCATTCCGGCTGAACCGACGCCCCGTCCCTGGCACTCGGGGGCAGCCAGGTAGGCGATGTCGGCCCCGATGTCGGTCGAGGAGGGCCAGGGAGTTTCGGCTGCTTGCGAGGGAGAAGCCAGGCAGAGCCAGAGTGCCAGTGCGATCGGGAGGGGTAGCCTGTTCACGGTGCTCCTCGTGCAGCCCCTGGTCCGGACGGTCAGAACTTCTCTCCGAACTCCAGGAGCTTTCCGACGACGTAGTCGGTGGTGATGCCCTCGGCCTCGCCCTCGAAGTTGAGGATGAGGCGGTGGCGCAAGGCGGGGACGGCGACCTTCTGGACGTCCTCCATGGAAACGTGGAGACGTCCCTGCACCAGCGCGCGCGCCTTGGCGGCGTGCACGACGGAGAGCAGCCCGCGGGGGCTGGCGCCGTAGGAGACGTACTTCTTGGTGATCGGGATGGCGAACTTCGACGACGGCTGCGTGGCCAGCACGAGCTTGGCGGCGAAGTCCTTGATGGGGTCGGCGATGGGGACGTCGCGCACCAGCTCGCGGATACGGGCGATGATCTGGGCGGAGGTCTTGTTCTCGACCTCGATCTTGGCGTTGGTGATGTTTCGGTCGACGATGGACAGGAGCGCCTCGCGATCGGGCAGCTCCACGAGGATCTTGAACATGAAGCGGTCGAGCTGCGCCTCGGGGAGGGGGTAGGTGCCTTCCATCTCGATCGGGTTCTGGGTCCCCATCACGAAGAAGGGCTCGTCGAGCTTATGGGTGGTGCCGCCGACGGTCACCTGCGCCTCGGCCATCGCCTCCAGGAGTGCGGACTGGGTCTTGGGCGTGGCGCGGTTGACTTCGTCGGCGAGGACGATGTTGGCGAAGAGGGGGCCTTTCTGGAAGCGGAAGGCGCGCTCGCCGCCGTTGGACTGGCTGATGACGGTGGTGCCGATGATGTCGGCGGGCATCAGGTCGGGTGTGAACTGGATACGGGAGAACTGGAGGCCGAGCACGCGGGCCATCGTCTTGACCAGGAGCGTCTTGCCCAGGCCGGGGAGGCCCTCGAGCAGGACGTGGCCGCCGCAGAAGAAGGCGACGAGGACCTCGTCAATCATGGCGGAGTTCCCGACCACAACCTTGCTGACCTCCTTCTTCATGGAGGCGTAGACGTTGCTGAAGTATTCTGCCTGGTGCTTCATCCGGGGCGATTATAGCGAAAGCCGGGAGCCTATACAGAGACGAACTCTCAAACCGTGGTACGATCCTTGCAAATTTTTCGACTCGACATGAGAGGGTCTGCGCATCACACACGGTCCGGGCGCACGGCGCTGCTGCTGGCTTTCGGCGCCTGGCTGGCGGCGTGCGGAAGTGCGGGCGCGGGCACGATCTCGGGCACGACGCGCTACGAGGACCGGCCCGTCACGAACAGTGGCTTCGGGACGTCGCAGTTCTTGCCGTGCCGCTTCAACCAGGTGGAGATCGTGCTGTCGGATGCGACGGTGCTTGGCTCGGGAAGCACCGACGAGAGCGGCAACTACTCGGTCACTGTGCCGGACCGAGGCACGCAGACGCTCTTTCTGCGGGTCTACGCCTCGCAGCTCACCGGCAACTTCCGGCTGGTGGTCGCCAACAACAACACGGCCCAGGCCACGCACACGGCGCGCTCCCAGAACCAGAGCGTGAACACCAACCTGGCGAGCACCATCGACATCGACATCCCGGTCGCCAGCGCCGCGGGGGCGTTCAACATTTTCGACCAGGGCGTCAAGTGTCAGCAGCTCATCCGGACGCTCACGGGGCAGGTTCCGCCCAGGCTGACGTTCTTCTGGGAGGTCGGGAGCACCAACGGCACCTTCTTCCAGCCCTCGCTCAACGCCATTTTCCTGCTGGGCGCGTCGAGCGACACCGACGAGTACGACGACGACGTCATCATCCATGAGACGGGCCACTACGTGCAGGCCAACTTCAGCCGCGACGACTCGCCTGGCGGGCAGCACGCGCAGTCCGACGAGCACCAGGACCTGCGCGTCGCCTGGTCGGAGGGTTCGGCCTACTGGTGGTCGGGCGCCGTGCAGGGGAAGGCCGAGCAGCGCGACATCACGGGGAGCGGCGTGAGCTTCTTCGAGATGGAGACGCCGAGCAACTCGGCCCTGGCCACTGGCCCCGACACGGAGACCTCGGTGGAGTCGATCCTCTGGGACCTGTTCGACACCTCGTCGACCTCGGACTCCTCGCCTGGCACCGACGACGACTCCATCTCGCTGACCGACGGCACCGACCGGATCTTCGACGTGATGGCGCAGCAGTTCGGCAGTGGGCGCGACACGACCTTCGAGAACTTCTACCAGGGGTGGTTCCGCC
>JACPRK010000084.1 GCA_016190005.1 Candidatus Wallbacteria bacterium
ACCACCCCGACTCCCTGACCGGGACGTTCGACGCCAACGACGATCTGCCGACGTCCGGGTCCGCGGTTGCAGGTACGATCGACACGCCGCCGGACATCGACCTTTTCCGGGTCGCACTGACGTCCGGATCGCGCTACACCTTTCGTGTGACGCTCGACACACTCCCCGATTCAAACCTGAGCCTGGAGACTTCCGCTGGGGATGTTCTGGCCTTCAACGAGGATGGCAACCCCCCTCTGGATCGTGGCAGCCGGATCTGCTCGTTCGTGGCGCCCTTCACGGGCACGTTCTTCGTGCGTGTCCAGTCGACCCAGAATGCCAGTACGGGCAAGTACAGCTTGGCGGCGTTCGTCGACGACCATCCGGAGGACCAGAGCGGGCCTTTCGGGCCGGCGGAGGATCTGTCGGTTGGCGGCGCAGCGCTGGCAGGGAACATCGAGGCGCCCTGCGACAAGGACACCTTCCGGGTCAGTCTGGATGTCGGCCGCAGCTACAATTTCGAGGTGCCCGTCGGAACTCTCCCGTCGAGCAGCTTGAAGCTCGTGGATTCGAACGGCGCCGTCCAGGCCGAGGATATCGGGGTGACCGCCGGCAACGCACAGGACCGCGCCGCCCGGATTTGCGGATTCACACCGGCGGCGGCCGGCACGTTCTTCCTGATCGTGACTCCCACGGGCAACGTCGAGGGGACCTACACCATCAGCGCGCCGACCGACGATCATCCGGACACGGTCCTGGGGCCGTTCTCGGGCGCCGACACGATCAACGTGGGCTTCAGCGGCAGCGGAGACGTGCAGAGCCGCTGCGACAAGGATCTGTTCCGGGTCTCGCTGACCGCCGGCCGGTCCTTCACCTTTCAAACGACGCTGAACACACTACCCGACTCGCTGCTCGAGCTCCTCGACATCACCGGGACCATCCGGGCCTCCGACGACAACTCCGCCGGGGGCGGCGCCAGCCGCTTCTGTTTCACGCCTGACACTTCGGCGCTCTACTTTGTGCGCGTGTCCGGCGTCAACAAGCAGACGGGCACTTACTCCGTCGCCGTGGGCGACGACGACCATCCGGACCTGGTCTCTGGCAGCTTCGGCGGCGCCGACGACGTTGCGGTTGGAGGGGCGGCCACCTCGGGGGCGCTCGGCGCCTCCTGTGACGTCGACCTCTTTCGGGTGCAGGTCGACGCGACGCTCGGGTATACCTTTCGCACCACGCTCGGGACGCTGGCCGACACGACCCTGGAGGTGCTGAGCACCGCTGGCGTGGTGCTGGCGACAGATGACAACTCCGGCGGCGGGCTGGCCAGCAAGATCTGCGGTTTCAAGCCCTCCGCTACCGGCACCGTGTTTCTGAGAGTCAAAGGGGTCAGCGGCGCCATCGGCACCTTTTCGGTGTCCGCGGTTTCGAATCGCCCGCCTTCGGCAAGCGCGGGAGAGGACCTGAATCTCGTGCCGGGGACCAGCGTGACGCTTGCCGGTGCCGGTTCCGACGGCGACGGTGACACGCTCACTTATGCGTGGTCCGTCACGAGCTCCCCGGCCCAGGGCGACGCCACCCTCACCGGCTCCGATCCGAGGCAGCCCACCTTCACGGCGACGCGGGCAGGAAAGTATGTCCTGACGCTGACTGTATCCGACGGCAACTGCATCGACGGGACCGATACTCTCACGGCCACGATCAACAGCAACCCCGAGGTGCAGGCCGGCCCCGATCGGACCCTGCTCGTGCCAGGGACCGGCGCTCTCACGGTCAGCCTTCCGGGAACCGTCACCGACCCCGATGGGGCTGGGGCACTGACGCTGACCTGGACCCGATCGGGCGGCTCCGGACCTACCGTTCTTCTCCAGGACACTGCCAGCGCCACAGCCACTTTCAGCGCGACCGAGCCGGGTACTTATCAGTTCACGCTGACCGCCCAGGACGAGCTGGGAGGTTCGGCCGCCGACGACGTCGTCATCACGCTGGTGCGTGGCACGAAGCCGATAGCGAACGCACGCTTCGAGCCGGCCGCTCCGATCCTGCAGGAGGGGGGGGCCGCCGTGAGCATCGTCCTCGACGGGAGCCAGTCCGTCGCCGCTGCCGGGCAGACCATAACCACTTACTCCTGGTCGCGCACGGGTGGAGATGGTCCCGTCGTCTCGCTGAGCTCGCCCAGCTCCGTTTCACCCACGTTTGCTGCCACCAAGGCTGCGGGTTACGTTTTTTCCCTGAGCGTGTCGGATTCCAACGGGGACGTCTCTGCCAACCCGGCCTCGGTGACCGTCACGGTCGTGCTCAATCGCCGGCCGATCGCCGATGCGGGGCGCTCGACCACGGTTCCCATCCTCGAGAGCCAGCCCGTCACCGTCACTCTCACCGGGACGGCGAGCGATCCCGACAGCGACACCATCAAGACCTATGCTTGGACCCGCACCGGCGGAACCACGCCCGCAGTGACGCTCGACGATGCGTCGAGGAGCAGTCCGAGCTTCCGCATCGCCAGGGGCGGTACGCAGATCTTCAGCCTCACGGTCACGGATTCGCGCGGGGGGACTTCGTTGTCTTCCAGCGTGACCGTCACGGCCGAGGACTTTCATCGGCCCGTGGCCAACGCCGGGCCGGATCAGGGTGTCTTCCTCAACCCGGGCGGTTCGGTCTTCGTCAGCCTCTCCGGGGGGGCGACCGATGCCGATTCCGACCCGATCGTCTCCTACTCGTGGACCCGCGACGGCGGCAGCGGCCCTGCCGTGGAGCTGTCCAACCCAGCATCCCGCACGCCGAACTTCACGGCGACGGCCGTGGGCAGCTATCGTTTCGCGCTGGTGGCTCGAGACTCGCGCGGCAGCGTCTCGTTGCCGGATACCGTGACGATCGAGGTCGGCGATCCGGACGCGCCGCTCGCCTTGGCCGGCCCCGATCAGCAACTGGTCCTGGGTCCGTCGGGCTCGAGAATCGTCCAGTTGAGTGGCAGCGGCATCCCGGGCCCGGGGCCGGTGGTGGGCTACTCGTGGAGCCGCGCGGGCGGCACGGGGAATCCGGTCGTGCTCGACTTTCCCACGGCGCCAACCCCCACTTTCGTGGTCACCCAGACCGGTACCTATGCCTTCACGCTGGTCGTCACCGACAGCACGGGCGCCCGTTCCATCAACGATCCGATCGTCGTCATCACCGTGACGGCAGACGTCGCGCCGATCGCCAACGCCGGGCCCAACCAGAGCTTCGTGCTCTCTCCCGGCGGCTCGGTGACCGCGACGCTCTCCGGCAGCGGCTCCGATCCCGATGGCCTCCCCATCGTCGGTTATCGCTGGACACAGGTCGGCTCCGGCCCCAGGGTCGTCCTTCAGGGAGACACCAGCGCGACGCCGTCTTTCACGACCACCGCGGCCGGGTCGTACTCGTTCGCCCTCACCGTCACGGACCAGAGCGGCACGAGCTCCGTCAACACTGCAGAGATCACCGTGACCGTGACCGCCGACCAGTTGCCCATCGCTCATGCCGGTCCGGATCAGACCGTCATCCTGGGGCTGGGCGGCGCCGTACGCGTGCAGCTCACTGGCACCGGGAGCGATGCGGATGGCGACTCGATCGCGGCCTACTTCTGGAGGCGTTCTGGGGGGACCGGTCCTGCTGTCATCCTGAGCGACGAGCGATCGGCTGCACCCAACTTCTTCGCGGTGGCCGCGGGGACCTATGTGTTTGCACTGTCGGTGACCGACAGTCGGGGAGGGGTGTCCACGAACCTGAGCTTCGTCACGATCACGGTGGTGGCGGGCGAGCGACCCTTTGCCAGTGCCGGCAGCGATCAAACCGTGCTCATTCAGGACGGCTCAGCGACTCTGGTCGATTTGTCGGGCGGCGGCACCGACCCGGATGGGCGGCCCATCGTGAGGTACGCCTGGACTCGCGCTGGCGGGACCGGGCCTGACGTTACGCTCTCGGATGCGACTGCCCGCAATCCTCGCTTCACCGTTGTCATTCCCGGAACCTACAGTTTCGGGCTGACCGTGTTCAACGACCTGGGCGGGGCCAGCGCCAATCCAGCGGTCGTGACCGTGACGGCAGTCCTCAATCGGCTTCCCACCGCCGTGCCCGGCCCCAACCAGACGCTCTTTCTTTCGACGGGGGGCAGTGTGGTCGTGACGTTGGGTGGCAGCGGCAGCGACCCGGACGCAGACGCGATCACGGCCTACGCCTGGACGCGCTCGGGAGGCACTGGCGGGGCCGTCATGCTGTCCGACCCGACGGCTGCCAGTCCGAGCTTCGTCGCCACGGGTCCCGGGACCTATGTCTTCGCACTAGCTGTCACAGACTCCCGTGGCGGCAGGTCGATCAATTCCGCAGAGCTCAGCGTGGCGATCGAACAGAATGGGCGCCCCGCTGCCAACGCCGGCCCCAACCAGAGCCTCGTCCTCCAGGAGGGCTCGACGCTCACGGTGAACCTGGCTGGAAGTGGAAGCGACTCCGATGGCACCGGTGCGCTCACCTATCTCTGGCGCCGTCTGGGAGGCTCCGGGCAGGCCGTCGAGCTCAGCAACGTGTCCACGTCCAGTCCGTCATTCCTGGCGAACGAACCCGGCACCTACGTCTTCGGACTGACGGTGACCGACGCGCGCGGAGCCTCTTCGACCAATCCGGCGTCAGTCCAGATCTCGATTGTCTTGAATCAGCGTCCCATTGCCATTGCGGGACTGGAGAGGACCTTCCGGCTGGAGGAAGGGAGCTCGCTCCGAGTGACGCTCTCTGGCGAATCCTTCGATCCGGACGGGGACCCGGTCAGCCTTTACTCCTGGACGCAAGCAGGCGTCACGGGTCCGAGGGTCACGCTCGACAACGCAGCCAGCTCGGCGCCTGCTTTCACGGCGACCACCGGAGGCACTTACGTCTTTGCTCTGGTTGTGACGGATGTGAGAGGTGGCAGCTCGACGAATCTGGCGACTGAACAGGTGACCCTGCTTCTGAATCGTCGGCCGGTTGCCAGTGCCGGGCCCAGCATTCGCTTGACGGTGCAAGCAGGCCAGGTTGGCGAGATCACGCTTGGAGGGAGCGCAACAGACCCTGACGGCGACGTCGTGCCTGTCTACGCATGGAGGCGCGCCGGGGGGACCGGTCCGGCGGTGACGCTGCTCGACTCGACCAGCCCGGAACCGCGCTTCATCGCGGAGGTTCCCGGCACCTACACGTTCGGGCTGGTCGTGACCGATGCTCGCGGTGCGGGCTCGGCCTCCGAATCGCTCGTGACGCTGACGGTGGACGTCAATCGCCGGCCTGCGGTCAGCGTCGGAGGGGACCTCGCGGTCCTCACCGGCCGTCCGTTGACGCTGGACGCATCGGCCTTCGATCCGGACGGCGACAGGCTCCTTTACTCGTGGGCGCTGGTATCAGGCCCGTCGCTCACCGTGCCGGCCACGAGTGCGGCCCAGATCTCCGTGCAGCCGGCGTCTCCCGGTCTCTACGTCTTCGAGTGCGCGGCCGACGACGGGCGCGGAGGATTCGACAAGGACCAAGTGGCGATCTCGGCAGCCGCCCCGCCGCAGGCACGGCTAGCGCCCGTATCGGTCACCCCGGGTGCGCTGCGGGTGCGCGCCAATCAGCTACTGGCAGTGAACGCGGACCTCACCAACGCCGGACGGGCGACGTCGCTCACGGCGGTCATCCGCTTCGTGCTCTCGGGTGACTCGGCCATCGATCGGCGTGATCCAATCCTGGGCCGGACCTCGGTCGGGCCGCTGGCGCCAGGCGAGGTCCGCAATGTGCGGGGGAACTTCCCCGTCTCGGCGACGCTGGCGCCAGGCGATTATCAGGTCGGAGTGATCACCGACGAGGTGAGCTTCGACGCCGGCGCGGACCCTTCGAACTTCACGAAGCTCTCGCCTGGGCCGGTGACGGTCGAGGCCGCGAACCTCATCGCCAGCGCCGTGTCGGCGCCGTCGCTGGCCCGCTCGGGGGACGTGTTCGCGGTCGGGGCGACAGTCGAAAACGGGGGTAACGTCGACGTGACGACTCCGTTCCGGGTCGACTTCCTGCTCTCTGCGGACCGGGTCTCCGACGTGGCGGACCTGGCCGTTGGCGGCGTGCTCGTATCCCGGCTCGGGGCGAGCGCGCTGGCGCAGCTCTCGGCGGAGCTGGCGATTCCGGAGGGGACGCCATCCGGGAGTTACTTCGTGCTCGCCAGCGCCGATTCGATCGCTCTGATCGCCGATCCCGTGCGCGCAGACAACGTGGCTGTCTCCGCATCTGCCGTGGCGGTCAGCACTCCTGCGACCGTCGCGTTCGCGGTCTCGTTGGCGCAGGGCGCGCGGTTGGTGTCGCTGCCGTTCAAGCCGTCGACGACCGACGGGTCGGCGTTCACAGTGGGGCAGCTCTTGGTCGACGGGGCGGGGCGGCCGGACCGGGGAATCGCGGGTCGAGTCGCGGGGGCGAGGTTCGAGTCGTTCTTGCAGGGGACGGGCCAGGCGCCGTTCGCGGTCGAGGGTGGCCGCGGCTATGTTCTGACGCGGACTGCCGCTGCGGCGGCGCTGGCGCTGGTTGGGCGGGACTGGCCGTCGACGTCGCTCAGGCTGAGGCTGGAGCAGGGAACGAACCTGATCGGCATCCCGGCCATCGCTCGGAGCACGCTCAAGGCGAGCGACCTGGTCGGGTTGACGGGCGCCACGCACGTCGTTCGAAATGGACCTTCGGGTCGCTTCGAGATCTTCCTGCCGCAGCTGACGGCTGACTTCACTCTGCAGCGCGGCGCGGCCTACCTGCTGAGCGTTCCGGCCGCAAAAACCGTCACTCTGCCGGCCGAGTAATCGAGGAGAAGAGCCCGTATGGAAATCGAGGTTCGACACAGGGTCGGAGACCCGCTCGCGCTCAAATCCGACGCGCTGCTCACGTTTCTCTTCGACGACCGGAAGCTGGTCGGCACGCTGGCGAAGGCCGACGAGCGACTTGGCGGCTGGGTGACCGATCTGGTGAAGGACGGGGAGATCACCGGCAAGCGCGGGAACCTGACGGTGCTGCACGCGCGTGGCGTGGCATTCAAGCGGCTCTTCATCATCGGGCTGGGAAAGCGGGAGTCGTTCGAGCTCGAGTTCATGCGCAACGAGGCGGCGACCGCGGCGCGCAAGGCCAGAGAGATGGGCTGCAGGCGAATCTCAGCGGACGTCCCGCACGAGCTGGTGGACGGCGATGCCTCGGCTGAGGCGAGATCGCTCACCGAGGGCATCGTGCTGGCCAACTACAAGTTCACCAAGTATCTCTCGGGTCACAAGGAGAGGTATCTGGAGCTGCTGACGGTCATCTCCGGCACCAAGGGCGGCGACGGGAAGATCGAGAACGCCGTGCGGCAGGGCGACCTGCTGGCGCACGCCACGCAGGTGGCACGCGATATGTGCAATGAGCCCTCGAACGTGATGACGCCGGCCGAGGTCGTGCGCGTGGCAACCGGCATCGCCCGCCGGAACAAGCTGCCGCTCAAGGTGCTCAAGCTCAAGGACATGCAGCGGCTGGGAATGGGGATGCTGATGGGCGTCGCCAAGGGGAGCGCCCACGAGCCGTTCGTGGTGGTCATGGAGCATCGGGGCGACCCGAAGTCGAAGGAATGGATCGCGCTGGTGGGCAAGGGGATCACGTTCGACTCCGGCGGGATCTCGATCAAGCCGTCTTCTGGAATGCACCACATGAAGCGCGACATGACCGGTGCCGCCATCGTCGTAACGCTGATGGACTACTTCGCGAAGGCCGGCGTGAGGGCCAACGTCGTCTCGGTGGCACCCACGTGCGAGAACATGCCGGGTGGCAACGCCTACAAGCCCGGCGACATCCTCCGGAGCATGTCGGGCAAGTACGTCGAGATCACCAACACCGACGCCGAAGGCCGGCTCATCCTGGGCGACGCGATGACCTACGTGCAGCGCCAGTACAAGCCGAGTGTGATGATCGATGTGGCCACTCTGACGGGGGGCGCGCTGATGGCGCTGGGCGCCGGGTTGATACCCGCTTTCTCAAATGACGACGAACTCTACGCGCAGCTAGAGAAGGCCGGGAAGACCTCCGGCGAGCCGGTCTATCGCTTGCCTCTCTACCCCATCTACAAGAAGGGAATCCGCAGCTACTTCGCGGACGTGAAGAACTCCAGCTTCTCGGCGCCAGCGACGATCAAGGGCGCGCTCTTCCTCGACGAGTTCGTCGAGAAGCCCACGAAATGGGCGCATCTGGACATCGCCGCTGTCTTCGCCGTCGACAAGGATCAGGGAATCTTCAGCCGCGGAGGCACCGCAGTTGGAATGCGCGTCCTGGCGCACCTGGTGCACCTGATGGAGAAGGGGAGTAGTAGCCAGTAGTCAGTAGTCAGTAGGGCAGCCGCACCTCTTCGGCGGAGTTCCTGGCGGTAGGCTCCCTCAGGCCTCGATTCTCGCCACCCACGCCCCGACTCCTGACTCCTGAAGCCTGATCCCTGATCCCTGAAGCCTGATCCCTGGCATCAGTTTCCGTAGAGGATGATGCCGGCGGTGAGCGCCCAGAGGAGGATGTTGACCTGCAGCGGGCGGTCGCCCAGGACGACGCGGGTGGGGTTGTCGCCGTCGCTGCGGACATGGACGAGAAAGAGATAGCGGAAGATGCCGAAGAGGACGAAGGGCAGCGTGAAGGAGAGGTTCTCCGTACGGTACTTGCTCACGACGTCGGGGCTGACGGTGTAGAGCGCGTAGGACATCACGGTCGAGGCGGTGACGACCGATATCATCTGGTCGAGGAAGGGGAGGTTGTAGGAGGTGAGCGTCTCGCGGTGGCGCGCGGCCTCTTCGCCCAGCAGCACAATCTCCTGCCGGCGCTTGGTGAATCCCAGGAAGAGCGCCAGCATGACCGTGCAGAGCACCAGCCATCCGCTGAAGGCCACGGGCAGCGCCATGGCGCCGCCGATCGCTCGCAGCACGAAACCGGCCGCGATCAGCATCACGTCCAGGATCACGACCCTCTTGAGCCAGAGCGAGTACGCCAGATTCTGGCCCAGGTAACAGGCCGCGATGGCGAAGAACGCGGTTCCCAGGGCCAGCGCGAGCCCCAGCCCCGCGAGGGCCAGGACCGCGGTGATGGCGCGCCCGACCGGCACCGACAGCCTGCCGCTAGCCAGCGGGCGGGTGCACTTGGTCGGGTGGGCGCGGTCGGCGTCCAGGTCGCAGAGGTCGTTGAGGTAGTAGACGGCGCTGGAGAGCAGGCAGAAGCTGACGAAGGCAGCCACGGCGCGCGCGACCATCGCTGGCTCGCCCAGGTTGTGCGAAAAGAAGAGCGCGGCGAAGACGAAACCGTTTTTCACCCATTGCTTGGGGCGGGCGGCTTCGAAGAGAAGGGGCAGCATTCAGAGAGGAGATTAAGGCGCGAGGCGTCGAATGCGAATCGGAAAACCGATCTATCCGGCGGCCCCCGAGGGGTTGAGGGAGCGGCGAATCAGCAGACGGGCCGTGGGGTCCGGGCCGGGCTCGATGACGAGCTCGCTGGCTCCCGGGGGAATCAGACCCAGCGCGACATCGGGCCACTCGACGAACACGGCGCAGTCGGAACGCTGGAAGACCTCCTCCAGGAAGAGCGTGTCGAGCGACTGGCCAGGGTCGACGCGATAGAGGTCGATGTGGACAACGGGCAGCCGCCCGCCCTCGTATTCCTGCACGAGCGTGAAGGTCGGGCTCACGACCCGGGCTGCGGGCACGCCCAGCGCCTTGCACACTTCCCGCACGAGCGTGGTCTTCCCGGCGCCCAAATTGCCGCGGAGCAGCCAGATGTCTCCGGGCGAAAGCGCAGCGGCGAAGCTCTCGGCGAACGCCCGCAGCTCTTCGAGGTCGCGCACAGCGACCGGTGCGGCCCCGAGCTCCGCCATCACTTGAGCTGGGACCAGTCGGCGCCGGTCCGCACGTTGGCCACGAGCGGCACTGACAGCTCGAGCGCCCCTTCCATCACGCGCTTGAGGCACTCCGACATCGCCTCGAGTTCGTCCGGTGGCGATTCGCACACCAGCTCGTCATGGATCTGCAAGAGCAGTCGCGAGCGCATCCCGCGCGAGCGCATCTCGGCGTCGAGCCGGATCATCGCCAACTTGATCAGGTCGGCCGCGGTCCCCTGGATCGGCGTATTGACGGCCGTCCGCTCGGCGAATCCGCGCAGGTTGGCGTTTGAGCTTCGAATCTCGGGTAGCTCCCGCCGGCGCGCCAGAAGCGTCGTCACGAACCCGTCCTTGCGGGCGCGCGCCACGGTCGAGTCGATGAACGTCTTCACCTCGGGGAGGCGCTCGAAGTAGCTGTCGATGAACGCCTTGGCCTCGGACTGCGTGATGTCGAGCCGGTTGGCCAGGCCGAAGGCCCCCATCCCGTAGATGATGCCGAAGTTGATGCCCTTGGCGCGATTGCGCATCGCGGAATCGACCTGCGCGGCCGGGACGCCGAAGATGAGGCTGGCGGTCTCGGTGTGGATGTCTCCGCCCTCGGCGAACGCCTTCATCAGCACCGGGCTCTGGGTGACGTGAGCGAGGATGCGCAGCTCGATCTGGCTGTAGTCGGCACCGACGAAGACCCAGTCGGGCGGCTGGGGCCGGAAGGCCTTGCGGATGCGGTTGCCGATCTCCGTGCGCACGGGGATGTTCTGCAGATTCGGATCGCTCGAAGACAGGCGGCCCGTGGCGGCCACGACTTGCCCGAAGGAGGAGTGGATACGGCCGGTCTTGGGATGCACCAGCAACGGCAGCGCCTCGACGTAGGTGCCGCGCAGCTTCACCAGGTGGCGATAGCGGTTGATGTAGGCCGCGAGCTCGCTGCCGTGGGCCTTCTCCAGCTCCTCGAGCACGGCCGCGTCGGTGGACGCCCCGGTCTTCGTCTTTCGGATGACCGGCAGCCCCATCTTCTCGAAAAGGATTCGAGAGAGCTGTTGAGGCGAATTGACGTTGAACTCCTCGCCGGCCAGCCCGTGGATGGTCGCTTCGAGCTGGCGGATCTCGACCAGCATCTCCTTCGACAGCTCCCTGAGGTAGTCGCTGTCGATGGCGATCCCGTTCATCTCCATTCGCGCCAGCACCGGCACCAGCGGCATCTCCACCTCGGTGAAGAGCTTGGTCAGGCCTGACTCTTCGAGCTTCGTGCCGAGGACCCGGGTCAGCCGAAGAGCAAGGTCCGCATCCTCGCCCGAGTAGCGCGTCGCCAGCGCAACGTCCACGGTGTCGAACGTCCGGTCCTTCGGCACGACCTCGGAGTAGGGGAGCGATTTGACGCCCAGGTGCTCCAGCGCCAGCCCGTCCATGTTGTGCTGCAGACGGGTCGGGTCGAGCACGTAGCTGGCGACCATCGTGTCGAAGGCCGGTGGTGCGATGTCGAGCCCGTGCCGGGCGAGCACGATCACGTCGTACTTGAGGTTCTGTCCCACGATGCGCTTGGCCCGGTCGGTCAGGAGCGGCTGCAGCCGCTCCAGAACGGTGGCGCGCTCCAGCTGTCCAGGAGCGCCCAGGTAGCGGTGGGCCAGCGGGATGTAGTGCGCGTGGCCTTCCTCGGTTGCCAGGCTGATGCCGACGAGCTCGGCCCGCATAGGCGAGACGCTGGTTGTCTCGGTGTCGAGGCTGATCGTCTGTGCGCGGCCCAGTGACTCGAGCAGCTCCGCAAGATCGGCCTCCGCGAGCACGGTGCGGTAGTCGGCGGCCGCGGGCTCGGGGCCGGTCTCGCCGGGTGAGATGAGCGACGCCAGCTTTCGCAGCTCCAGCTCCAGGAACAGCCGGCGCAGCGCCTCGCGGTCGTAGGTGCCCGGGCGGCAGGCCTCGAGCTCGAGCGGGTACTCCAGCTCCGAGCGAATGCGGGCCAGGTCGCGTGAGAGATAGGCCAGGTGCCGGTTGTTCTCGAGGTTCTCGCGCAGCTTCCCCTTCACCTTGTCGAGGTTTGCATAGACGCCGTCGAGGCTGTCGTGGTCCGCGATCAGCTTGGCCGCTGTCTTCGGGCCGACGCTGGGGACGCCCGGAATGTTGTCGCTGGTGTCGCCCTGCAGCGCCTTGAGGTCGACGAACTGTCCGGGAGTGACGCCGAAGTCGAGCTTCACGCGCTCCGGGTCGTAGAGCACGGTCTCGCTGACTCCGCGCTTGGTCATCAGCACCTTCACGTTCGGAGTCACCAGCTGAAGCGAGTCGCGGTCACCGGTCACGATGACGACATCCAGGCCCTGGCCGGAGAAGCGGCGGGCCAGGCTGCCGAGGAGGTCGTCGGCCTCGTAGCCCTCGATCTCCACGGCCGGCAGGTGCATCGCGCGGACGATGTCGCGCGCGTAGGGGAACTGCGCGATCAGCTCGTCCGGCGTCTTCTGGCGCGTCCCCTTGTACTCGGGGTAGAGGTCGTTTCGAAAGGTCTTCTCGCCCTTGTCGAAGGCGACGGCGACGTACTCGGGCTGCTCGCGCTCGAAGAGCGTGAAGAGCATATTGATGAAGCCGAAGAGGCCGCTGGTGTTGAAGCCCTTGCTGGTGATGAGCGGCGAGTTGATCAGCGCGTAGTGGGCGCGATACAGAAGCGAGTAGCCGTCTATGAGGAAGACCCGGCTCATGGCGAAGGGGGCGGGGCGAGCGATCCGAGGCTTTGCAGCGCTGCCCGGAGCTCCGAAGCGAGCGCTGCGCACGGCTCGACGCCGCCCTCGAGCGCCTGGAGCAGCGCGCTGCCGACGATCACCCCGTCGGCGATGCGGCCCACCGCGGCGGCCTGTGCCGGCGTGGAGATGCCGAAGCCGACGGCGACGGGCAAAGGGGTAGCCACGCGGAGCTGGGCCAGGGAGGCCTCCAGGTCCGGGGGCAGCGTCTGTTGTGCGCCGGTCACGCCCTTGCGAGAGATGTAGTAGACGAAGCCCGTCGCCCCTTGCAGCACGGACCCCAGCCGGGCGGCCGTCGTGGTGGGCGCCACGAGCCGGATGCCGTCGAGCTCATGTGCGGCCAGCGCCCCGGCCAGCCCGCACCACTCCTCGACCGGCAGGTCCGGCGGCAGGATCGCAGCGGCGCCGGCCTCGCGCGCCATCGCGGAAAAGCGCTCCAGGCCGACGCGGTAGATCACGTTGTAGGCGACCATCAGCACGATGGGCGGGAACCCGGCGGACGAAAGCCGCCGCACCAGCGCGAGCGTGGCCTCGAGCGAGGCGCCGCGCGCCAGCGCCTGGTGATAGGCCCCCTGCACGACTGGACCGTCGGCCAGCGAATCGGCAAAGGGGACGCCTATCTCGACGGCGTCGGCGCCGGCGCGTGCCATGGCGGCCAGCGCCAGCTCGCTCGTCTGCATGTCCGGGTAACCGGCCGGCAGGAACGGAATGAAGGCCCTGTCGCCTCGGGCCACCGCCGCGCGCAGCGTGTCGGTGAGCCGGCTCACTGCGTGGCGCCGCCGCCCGAGGCGACGGCCGGCGAGAGGCCCTTTTCGGTCGCCACCGTCGCCAGGTCCTTGTCGCCACGGCCGGAGAGGTTGACGACGACGATGGAGCCGGCCGGCAGTCGGCGGCCCGCCTCCAGGACGTGGGCGACAGCGTGGCTGCTCTCGAGCGCCGGGAGGATGCCCTCCAGTCTGGCGAGCGTGTCGAAGGCCGCCAGCGCCTCCTGGTCGGTGGCTGTGGCGTAGTCGATGCGGCCGCGCTCCTGGTAGTAGGCGTGCTCCGGGCCGATGGCCGGATAGTCGAGCCCTGCGCTGACGGAGTGAGTCGGCCGGATGTGGCCTTCCTCGTCCTGCAGCACCCACGACAGGCAGCCGTGCAGAACGCCGGGGGTGCCGCCTGCGAAGCGCGCTGCGTGCAGACCGGTGGCCAGGCCGCGCCCGCCGGCCTCGACGCCGGTCAACCGCACCGAGGAGGACTCCAGGAAGGCGTGGAAAATGCCAATGGAGTTGCTTCCTCCGCCGACGCAAGCGACGATCCAGTCTGGCAGGCGGCCGGCGGCTTCCATGATCTGGCGGCGCGCCTCGCTGCCGATGACGGACTGGAAGTCCCGTACCATCACCGGATACGGATGCGGGCCCAGGACGCTGCCTAGCAGGTAGTGCGTCGAGTCGAGGTTCGTGATCCAGTCGCGGATCGCCTCGTTGATGGCGTCCTTGAGCGTTCGGCTGCCGGTGTCGACCGGCACGACCTCGGCGCCAAGCAGTCGCATGCGGAAGACGTTGGGCGCCTGGCGCTCCATGTCCTCCGTGCCCATGTAGACGCGACACTCCAGGCCGAGCATGGAGGCGACCGTGGCGCTGGCGACCCCGTGCTGACCGGCGCCGGTCTCGGCGACGATTCGCCGCTTCCCGAGCCGCTTGGCCAGCAGCGCCTGTCCGAGCGCGTTGTTGATCTTGTGCGCGCCCGTGTGGCAGAGGTCTTCGCGCTTCAGGTAGATCCGGATGCCCGGATTCACTCGAGCCGACAGCCGCTCGGCGAAGTAGAGGGGGGTGGGGCGACCGACATAGTCCCGCAGCAACCGCTCGAACTCGGCGCAGAAGGAGGCTTCCTGCCCCAGACGCTCGTAGGCCGCGGCCAGCTCCGTGACCGCGGTCATCAATGTCTCCGGGACGAAGCGCCCGCCGAAGCGACCGAAGTAACCTCGACTGTCGGGGAGAAACTCTTCGGATGCAGATGAGGCGTTCACGCGCCGCAGTCTAGCAGAGCGGCGCTCGCCCGGGAGGGCATCCTTCGACAGGCTCAGGATGAGCGGGTCCTTCGACAGGCTCAGAGCGTCTTCTGGCGGAAGGTTTCGCGGTCGTTGGCGAACGGCAGCGCTTCGTCGAAGTCGACCTCACCGGCCTTTACCAGCTCGGCCAGGTCATCGTCCAGCAAGCGCATTCCCTGTTTCTTGTGCGAGAGCATGACGTTGGGGATCTGGAAGACCTTGTTGTCGCGTATGAGGCTGGCGACGGCCGGAACTCGGAAGAGGATCTCGAAAGCGGCGACGCGCCCGATTCCGTCCTTGCGCGGTAGCAACACCTGACAGACGACGCCCAGGAGGCCCTCGGCGAGCGACGAGGCGACTCGCGGCTGGACGTCTCCCGGAAACACGTTGATGAGTCGTTCGATTGTCTTGGGCGCACTGGGTGTGTGCAGGGTCCCGATCACCAGGTGGCCCGTTTCGGCTGCCGTGAGGGTCATCTCGATGGTCTCGAGGTCGCGCAGCTCGCCGACCATGATGACGTCCGGGTCCATGCGCAAAGCGCTTCGGAGCGCTCCGGCGAAGGAGGGTGCGCTGGTGCCGACCTCGCGCTGGGTTATCCGACAACGATCGGGTTTGTGGAGGAACTCCACCGGGTCCTCGATCGTTATGATGTGGCCGGGCGAGGTTTCGTTGATTCGCCGGATCATGGCCGCCAGGGTGGTCGATTTCCCGCTGCCGGTCGGACCCGTGACGAGCAGGAGACCGCGCCGCTCGCGGCAGAAGCGCTCGAGCACGGTGGGGGCGTCGAGGTCTTCGAGCGAGGGGGGCTCGTTGCGGATCACGCGCAGGACCATTCCCGGGCCGTGGATGTCGCGATAGGCGCTGACGCGGAAGCGCGCGACGCCCGCCAGGTCGTATCCGAAGTCGACATCGGCCCCCGAGGCCAGCCTGTCGAAAGCGCTCGCGTCGATCGCCTGTTGGACGAGCCAGAGTACCTGCGCGGCCGAGGGCGGCGGAAAGTGGGTCGGGACCATCACGCCGCGCGCGCGCACCCTGGGGGCGGTTGCCGAGCCGACGTGGATATCGGAGGCGTGGGCCGCGAGCGCCTGGCGGAGCAGGGTCGGCAGATCGACGACGTACGGGTCGGGTGCAGGCAGCGGGGCGAACCGTTTCTCGCTGGCCGCGGGTGCCAGGGCGCGCTCGGGCAGGGCGGCGGCCAGCGCGGCGGCGAGCGCTCCGGAATCGATCGGAAGGAGTGCGGGTTGGGCGCCCTCGTGTCTCGCAAGGTCGGGGGCCGCGGGGGCTGCCGCGGCGGGCGCGGCGGCGCCGACGGGGTCGGTCGTCTTGACGCTGGCGTCCGGAGGAACCCCGAAGGTCGAGTCCACCTTCCAGGAGACACCCGATCCGGGCCAGGCCGCCGGCAGACTCACCGTTCCGTGGAGCGCTGGTCCGGAACCCGGGCTGAAACCGGCTCCGTCATCGTCGGGACCGTGCCGTACTGGCATCGAAGCCAGGGCAGGCGTGTCCACCAGAGCTGGAGCTTCCTCCAGGAAGATCGTGCGGCCCTCGGGCGGCGGCTCACCGGTCTCTTCGGAGGGGATTGCGAGCGAGGCCGGGTCCGGCTCTGCGGGGGCGGGAATGGCGATGCTGGGACGGGACTTGAGCTTGTCGACGGTGCGGCCGGCCAGGTATCGGACGCTCGGGTCGGTGTCCGCGAGCATCGCTTCGGCCTGGGGCAGGTCCTGGGCCGTACCCGTCTCGCCCAACTCGTACAGCGTATTGAGGCGTTCGACCGCAGCCGAATCGCCAGGGATCAAGGGAGACATGGTGACTTCGCTCCAGACGCAAGGTGGCTCACTTGGGGTTCCCCTTCTGGCCCGATGGGGCCGCGGGGCTCGAGGAGGTTCCTAGGGCCTGGTTCAAATGCTCGAAGGCTTTCGTGAGCTCGGGCTGGCCGCCGTCATCGGGGAGCAAGGACTGCGCGTGGGCCCAGTGCAGGCGCGCGCTTTCCAGCTCGCCTGTATCCACGAGCACCTCGGCCAGCGCCAGGTGTGCCACCGGGTTGTCGGCCGCCGCCGTGGCGACGAACTCCTCGAGCCAGGCGCGAGCCTTGTCCGGATCTCGGAAGGCCTGGGCGATCGAGCGATAGAGCTCAGGGTCGAGGGGGTCGGCCTGCAAGGCCCGGATGAAGTGTTGAGATGCAGCATCGAGCTTTCCGGATGCGGCTTCTTCGAGCCCCAGGGCCAGCGCCTTGCGAGCGGCGATGGGGTCCGCTTGCCTGGCGCCGGTTGTGGGCGGCGCCGAGGCCGGCGCCCTGGCCAGCAGCCACCCCAGGCCGACGGCAGCCAACACCACAGCCAACGTCCAGGCCCGAAGGAGCGCCGACAAGCCGGCTCCTGGGCGCGCAGCGCCGGGTACGGTCTGGGACGCCTCCGCCGTCTGGGGAAGCTCCAGAATCGCACCCGCCTGCTCTCGCTGGCGGCGCGTCGACCGGGGTGCGGTGGAGAGGCTGGGAGGCCCGCTCTCCGGATGTTCGACGGCCGGCAGCTCGAGCGCCTCGGACTCCTCTGGCCCAGAATCGGCGCCGTAATGCTGCTCCAGGAATCGCTGCAGGTCGAGGCGCAGGTCGGCCGCTGTGGGATGGCGATCGACAGGCTGCACCGCCATGGCCTTGGCCAGGATCTCCTCGAGCCTCTTCGGAGTGGCCGGGTTGAGCTCGCTGGGCGGCCGATAGATGCCGAGAACATGCCGAGTCAGTACTTCCTGGAGGCCGTTTCCCTCGAACGGGGGTTTGCCCGTGAGCATCTCGTAGCCGACCGCTCCTGCCGAGTAGAGGTCGCTCTGGTGGTTGACCGGTTTGCCCCCGGCTTGCTCGGGCGACATGAAGCCGGGCGTTCCCATGACGGTGCCCGCGACGGTCTTGCCCTCCTCGAAGCCGTAGTGCTTGGCCAGTCCGAAGTCGGCCACCTTCAGCGCGCCGTCCTTGGTGATCAACAGGTTCTCGCTCTTGATGTCCCGGTGGATCACGCCCAGGGCATGAGCGTGCTCCAGGGCGGAGGCCAGCTGCATCAGGTAGTTGGCGCACTGGCGGAATCCCAGGCGCCGGCCTGAGACGATGCGGTCCCGCAGCGAAACTCCATCGACGAACTCGAAGACGATGTAGGGAAAGCCGTTCTCCTCTCCGGAATCGAGGCACTTGACGATGTTGGGGTGGTCCATCTTGGAGGCCAGCAGGTTCTCCCGAAGGAACCGCTGACGCCCGGATGGGCCCAGCATCTCTCGACCGAACTTGACGGCGACGGTCAGGAAGCTCTTGCGGAGCCGGGCCTTGTAGACCACGCCCATTCCGCCCTCTCCCAGGAGACCGAGCACCTCGATCTTGGCACAGAACTCGGCAGAAAACGTGGGCAGCGGCCGGGCGGCTGGCGCGGCCTGGGCTTGTGCGGAGCCGGCAGCAGGCGCACGCAAGCCCAGCCGGTAGCCGCAGTACGGACAGGCGCCCGACGCCGAATCCGGCAGCTGCTGGCCGCAGCCGTGGCAGCGAGACTGTGTGGGAGCTGGGCTCACCGGGAGCTGGTCACCCTCCTGAGTTCACACCTGATTGTCGCGCACTACCTCCGAGTCGTCAAGGCGGGGTGCGGCAAGGGGAGCGACGGATCATGGGGTGCCAGGTGGGGCGGGCCTCCGCGCACGCCCGAGATGCCGCATCCAACAAGGGCGGGCAGGGCGCCCGCCACACCTGGAACCGGGAAGCGCCCCACGTATTGACGCGGCTTCCCAGCTTTCAGCATCGCTCCTCAAGGGCCAGGGTCTCGGCAAAGTCGCGAGCCCGGAGGCGGAAAACGGGGGCTGGCTCCGGAAGCCCGCTCGAAATCTGGCAGTCGTCCGGTCGGTTGGCCGGGCTTCCGGTACCTGTACTCGCTTTCCGCCGACTTTGTCCGCCGCCCTGCCCCAAGGGCGGGGTACCCTGGACAGCCCTGGACGGGAAGGCTATAATGAGAAGTGGGGAAGGCCGCGACTGACCAGCATGAGCATGGAGGAAAGCGTCGCCAGGCGACTTGGACCGCTGCTGGGCGTTCTGGCGTTGGTGGCGGGGGGGTACTGGCTCCGCGGCGGGGCCGGCGCCGCGCCCGCTGAGCTGGAGCGCTTTGCTCTGGAGGAAGAGGGTGGCAGTTACACGGTCGAGTCTGTGCGTTGGGTTGGGCGCGTCATCTCGATCTTCGATGCACGGCGCCAGTATGGCCTTCAGCGGGCGGGATTGTTCTTCGCAGCCAGGATGGAGCATGCGCCGGACTTCGAGTTTCGTCCAGGCGACGTCGTGGACGTGCGCGGTCGAATCACCGGCCGCACCCGGTTCGGGGCCGTGTACGTGAACGCGGAGAGCATGACGCTGTTGGAGCGTGCCGCGGAAGCCGTGGCTCGGGCCTCGGCCTGGTCAGCACCGCGTGGAGTCGCGCGGGCTACGCCTGGGCCCGAGGAGCCCCGCCACCGGCCATTCCCCAGCCTGCCTGGTGTCTGGCGTTCGGGCGAGGTCCCGATCGGGGTGCCGGAAGGGCCATCGATGTCTGGATTGCTCCCGGTGGACCCCGGCGGGCCCCGCGAAGAGGCAGAGGAAGCGGAGGAAGACAGGCTGGCGGCCATGGCCGGAACGACCCCGACGACGGCCTCCAAGGGGACTTCGCGAGCCAGCACGGGCCCGATGAGCATGAGCGCCGGAAGGCGGAGGTTACGCTCGAGGAAGCCCGGGGGGGGCAGGGGAGCGGGACCGGTGTTTGGGTTCAAGCAGTCTGGCCTTTGGACGCCGGAGAGGGGACAAATGGCCCGGCCTTCCTCTCCTGACGGAGGGAGCTTGTGAGCCGCGGACGACCCGGGACGCGGACCCCTCCGGGTCCGCGCCAGCTCCCTTCAGCCGGCATGACACTGCTGGAAGTGATGTTGGCCTCCGCCATTCTCGCCACGGCGCTGATACCGGTGCTCTACTCCACAAGCACGCTGGCCCGCGCCTACGAGAAGAGCGAGCAGATCAGCCATTCAGGCCTCCTGGCGCAGTGCGTCATCGACCGGATCCGCTCCCGCCTGCAGACCGAAGACACCCGCTTCTGGAAGCTGAGCGATTCGCCTGCGGAGATCCAGAACAGACTTGCGTTGGGCGGCCCCGAGGCGGTCTTCGGCCGCTTCGCCGAGGAGGACATGGCGATCGTCTCCCGAGAGAGCTCGCCGTTTGTGACCCTCCCTGTCAGCGTGTACTTCCGCAAGTTCCACGAGTGGCCGGAGGGGCCCGGCCAGCCCTCGGACGTGGCCATCTCGGAGGCCACCAACCCGGCGCTGCTCCGGGACCTGGGGGGCTGTCGCCTGACTGTCAACATCTATCCCTCCACGCCCAACAGTCTCCTGGACTCGGATCTGGACGGGAAGGGGGAATGGGACATGGCCGACGTGGAGGTCATCATCGAGTCCCAAACCTCGGTGGGTCCCGAGCTGGCGACCTACTGGACGACGGTGACCCGCCGGCAGTACACGGCGTTTCAGATGCCGTAGCGTGCGAGGGACCCTCGAAGTGAACGGCCTCAAACGGGTGATTCACTCCTGCGGAGGGCGGCGCGGAGGTGGCGGCCGCCCGGGCTTCACGTTGCTCGAGATCGTCGTGACCCTGGCGTTGCTGATCGTTCTGCTTCCTTCGGTCTGGACGGTCTTTCTCTCCGGACAGAGATATCTGACCCAGATGCAAGAGCGCAGCGGTGCGGCCAGCGACGTGCGCCTCTCGCTCAAGGGTGTCGCGGACGAGATTCAGGAGGCGATCCGCCTCGTACACCCCCAGCCCGGCGCGACGACCTCCGAGGGGGTCGGCTTCGTGAGCGCCTCCGGGGCCGTGGTCTTCTACTTTGTCGACCAGCGCCTTCCGGAAGGGCAGCGGGTGCTCTGGCGGCAGGACCTGGTGGGCGGCGAGCTCCTGGCGGTGGCGCGCAACGTGAAGCACTTCCGGGCCACCGTGCCGGCCGTAGAACCGGGCATCGAACCGGCCTTCGTCAATCTCGATCTGAGCGTGCTGGCGCCTGGAGCCGAACGCGATTTCAATGCCATCACGGGGGTTTTCCTGAGGGCGGTCGAACCGGAGGTCCCCGAGTGAACGCCCGCGCGTTTGCGAGACACTGCGGCCGCTCCGGTTTCCGCGCCGGCAGAGGTGCTCGGTGGACAGCCCTGCCCTCGATTTGGGGGCCGGGCCGTGTCCGAGGATCGGCATTCTTGCTCGTGTTGGGCGCTCTATTGGTGGTCGCCACGATCGTCATGGCGCTCTTCTTCCACATGCAGGGACGGCTTCGACAGGCTGCGTTCCTCAACGACGACGCCCACGAGCTCTTTGTCGCCGAGGCGGTCTTTGCCAACGAGATGAACCGGTTGAAGAAGGACTCGTGGGTCAATAGCTGGTATACGCAAGGCGCGACGGGCGCCGCCCCGTTGGGGAGGCCCATTCTGGGCGCCCGGCACGAGGTTGCCTACAGGGGAACGGTGCAGGACGTGTTGGACGAGAGCGGTGTGCCCGTTCCCGGGCAGACGGACTTCTTCGTGCAAACGGAGTTCCGGGACAGTCGGCGGAGCTACTTCTGGCGCGTTCAGTTCCGGCGGCCTTCACCCCTGAGACCGACGGCCTTCCAGACGCTTCGATTCGCGCGCTTGGCTGCCTATGAGGAGGTTGCGACGCCAGCAGGGCGGTCGGAGGTCTTGGCTCGGGTGCTGGAGGACCGCCGGTTGCTGGTCTCGAATCGCCCGGCGGCCCGGGTGCTGGCCCGCTCCATTCGGCACTGGTCCCGGCGGGGCCTGCCCCTGGCCGACTGGGTCCGTCCGTTTCGGGAGAGCCCGAGATGGCTGCGGGGGGCGCCCGGAAAGGTCCCCCCGTCGGACGGCTGGGTCCAGGCACTGGCCGACGCCGCGGGCCGCTGGGTCTCCCGCCCGTGGCTGGCACGCCCGGCCGAGGCAGCGATCGGTGAGGAGCAGCGCTCCCGAGAGGCCGCGCGGCCGGCGTTCCAGACGCTCGATCGTCTCGTCCGCACGGAGCCTGTCGAGGCGGCGGCGATGCCCGTGCTGTTGAAGTATCTAGCCGACTGGGAGGCGCTCCCGGGCGAGATCGCGTCCGAGACGGTTGTGCAGACGAACCTGGACGCCGCCTGGGCCGCGCGGGAAGACTCCAAGCAAGACCTGGCTGCGGCGATTCAATCCTACGACCTGGCGCTGGCGGCGGCCGATTCCCAGGGAACGGTCAACAAGGACGAGAATGAACCCAGGGTGCTGTACGGCAAGGCAGAGGCACTCTGCCGGCGCGCCAGCGCCCAATCGCTTCCGGGCTTCGGCTCCGCCTCCACGCGGCAAAGCCTGCTCGACCAAGCGGAGGCGGCCTATCAAAGGATAACGACCAGATATCCCGAGTCTCGCGAGGCCTCACACTGCCGGATCCCATGGGCGTGGATGCAGCTGAAACGAGTCGATCCCGCCAGCACGCCGAGCTGGAACGGCAAGCTGCGGGAGGCCAAGAGAGTGCTGGAGGAGCTGAGGTTCAAGTACCCTCGCCATCATCTCTGGGGCGAAGAGGCCATCACCAGCCCGAGCAAGGGCGCGCAAGGCACATTCGATGCCGAGAAGAACGAGGAGATTGTCTGGTTCGAGGAGCAGCTCCTGCAGCCAGGGCTCGTCTTCGGAACGGACGTCGAGCGGCCAGGCGGTCCAACCCAAATCGGCCGAATTGTAATGAAGCAAGGCGATGTCAGCTCGCTCGTTCTGACGGCGGCGCCTGGCCGCAAGTGGGGGTTTCAGCCCTCCCCGGACGCGACCGAGATCCTGTATGCGCTGGACAACCGCAACGATTTCGGCTACTGGCGGATACGCGCGGATGGAGAGAGGCCGTTTGCGTATTACAGGAAAGCGCCGGCGGGATCTCCCGGGGAGAATTTCGCATGCTGCCGATGGTCGCCGGATGGTTCGCGGATTTCGATGGCCGAAAAGCTACCGTGGCCGTGGTACCGCTTGCTGTTGGCCCACCCTGACGATCGCCACGGAGCACAATCCGTTCAACTTGACTATACTCAGCGATATGACCACGATTGGGGGCGCCACGGCGATCATGAGGAGATCTTCGACTGGGACTACCGGTGGGGCGTGACGTACTTTGGCTTGCTCTACGCGCCGCGAGAGGTCCCGGACTATCGCTGGTGGCACAGTCACTTCCTCGACAGCCGATGGGATGAGACGGCCTACATCATTGTCGAGAATGGCGGTGATCCGCTTCAACTGACCTGGTTCCAGGGGGTAAGACTATCCCAGGGAGCAAACTGGCAATGGGCCATTACTGAGTACAAGCCCTCGTGGGAACCCCCCAGGACCGTCTTGTTTTGCCGCCCGTACGTAGGTTCGTGCACGTCCTATAGCTCTTGGCCGACCGGGTATGGCTGGTTTCACGATGCCGTTGATGGTCTTCCCGGATCGTTGGTCTTGCGTGCGGACGGCAGCGCGAGGTTCGGCGCGGAAACTGCCCTGGGAACGCAGCGACACAACGTGGCCTCTCTCGTCTGTCCGATACCGGGTCCGGTCACCAACTGCGTGCCCTGGCCCCCCACCTCGGTCGTGACGTCGGTGGGCTCCCGAGTGGGCAGCAAGGGCGGCGTCTTCTCGACCGAGGGCGACTACATGGCGCTGGTCGTATCCGCTCCGGACGGCACCACGGACCTGGACCGGATTCGCTTCGACAACGGGGACACGACGCACCTGACTCTCACCCCAGCCGTCACCGAGCGCGATCCGCAGTGGCTGCCGATCCCGGTCCCTTGATTGGGGCGCCGGGGAAGGAGGCTCGGCGGCAACCCGTCCCCCGCACGCCGGCCAGGCCGCGGCTTCGTCAGCTCGCCGTCGGTGTTTCGAGCATCCCTTCGACCGCATAAAGAGTGATCGGCTGGTCGAGGCCCTTGACCCGGGCGCGGTGTGGAAAGGCCTGGACGCAGGCCTGGACCTGCTTGTAGGTCTCCTCGCCGATGAGGAGCTGGGTGTTGAGCTCCTTGTTGAGCGATTCGAGCCGGCTGGCCAGATTCACCGTGTGGCCAAGGACCGTGTACTCCATGCGCTTGGCGCTGCCCAGGTTGCCGATGATCACGGGGCCCGTGTTGATGCCGATGCCCATCTTCAGTGGCGGCCAGCCGCTGGTGGCGTGCGCCTTGTTGAAGGCCTCCAGGCGCTCCAGCATCGCCAGTGCGCACCGGACGGCCCGCAGCGCCCCGTCTGCGCACGAGACCGTGGCGCCCCAGGTGGCCATCAGGGCGTCGCCGATGAACTTGTCGAGCGTACCGTCGTGCGAGAACAGGACCTCGATCATTTCCTCGAAGTAGGCATTGAGCATCAAGAGGACTTCGTCGGGTTTCAGGCCCGCTGACTGGCGTGTGAAGTCTCTCAGGTCTGTGAAGAGGACGGTGACCTGCCCCATGGTGCCGCCGGGGCGCATGCTGATCTGCTGGGTGAACACCTGTTCGACGAGATGGCCGGGCAGGAAGCGCTGGAGGTTGGCGCGCGTGATGGTCTCCTGGCGGATCGTCTCCACGAGGCGAGAGTTCTCCAGCCCGATGGCGGCCTGTCGCCCGAGCGCGAGGACGGCCTCGAGATCTTCAGGGTGGAAGGCCTGGAGCTGGGTTGTGGAGTCGAGATAGATGGCGCCGTAGACCTGCTGCCGCAAGATCATCGGTGCGCAGAGAACCGACCGGATGCCCTCGATCATCACGCTCCTGCGGCTCATCAGACTCGGGTCCGCCTGGGCGTCTTCCGTCAGGATCCCGACCCGCTCGTTGAAGACCCTCCGGATGATCGTCGAGGAGAGACCCAGGGAACGGGCGTCCTTCTCCAGCCGATTGGTGATGGCCTTGACTTCGATTCGCTGCCGGGAGCGGTCGAGCAGGAGAACGCAGCCGCGCTCGGCGGGCACCAGCTCGGTCACGATGCCGAGGAGCTGCTGGAGGAGCTGCTCGGAGTCGAAGAGGTTGGAGAGATTCTCACTGGCCCGGTAGACCCGCTTCATCTTGGACTGGATGCGCAGCAGCTCATCCAGGTTGGGT
>JACPRK010000093.1 GCA_016190005.1 Candidatus Wallbacteria bacterium
AGGCCTCAGGGATCAGGCCTCAGGGATCAGGCCTCAGGGATCAGGCCTCAGGGATCAGGCCTCAGGGATCAGGCTTCAGGGATCAGGCTTCAGGGATCAGGCCTCAGGGGGAAGCAGGTGTAGGGCTTCTGCCCGTACCCTACGCCTCCCTCGGCACGCTGGCAGCGTCACCCCTGGGGCTGAGAGCCGGACTCCTGACTCCTGCTCCGAGCCTATCTCTCTTCCAGGCCCCCGAAGCCGGCCGCGGACTCGGGGGCGCTGCCGGTCGGTGAGCCGGCAAGCTCGTTGACGGCCTCGAACGTCGCCTCCCCGATCGCGGCCTCGGCCGCTGCCTCGCCCTCGGTCGGGAATTGCGTGGTCAGCTTCTCGATCTGCGCAAGCCGGCTCGCGCAGTAGCTCTTCAGGCTTACAACCTCTTCCTCGACCAGTCCTCGCACAGCGTCCATCCGGTCCTGCACGAGCCGGTCGAACTCCTCCGTCCGCTTCGCCCGATCCGCGCCGGTCCCGACGAACTGCGCGCGCTGTCGCTCCAGCGAGCCCTTCATCAGCTGTTCGGTCCTCCGCACCAGCTCGTCGATATCGGGCGGCAGGATGACCATGTTCCCGGCCTCGCGCTCGACGGCGCCCAGCCGGCCCATCTCGCGCTTCAGCGCGTCGATTTCGCCGATCGTGTCCAGCCCGTCCAGGTCGAGGAACGTGGCCTTGCCGTTTCCGAACGTGCTCCGGATCTCGCGCTTGAGCTCGTCCAGGCGCCCTTGACGCTTCTTCAGGGCCGCCGGCTTTGTCTCACGGTCGCGCCGGTTCTCCAGCAGGATCTGCTTCATCTCCTTGAGCTTCTCCTCGACGAGCTGGTTGTTGGCGTCGCCGAGTTGCACGAGCAGCTCGTACTTGGAGGGCGCGAACGGGTCCTTGTCGCTGATGTAGGCGTGCACGAGGATGCGCGAATCACCCGGCCCCAGCTTCGCGGCGATCTTCTCACCCGACGAGGTCAGGAGCAGGTCCGTCAGTTGCGTCCTGAAGCGGACCTGCTGGCCCACCAGTCGCCTCAGCTGCCGTGTCTCCTCGGCCGCGAACGCCTTCTGCGCCAGCGGGTAAAAGAACGTCACGGCCAGCACGATCCAGCCCGCCGCATTGGCGAAGGTCAGCGCTCTGGACGCCCAGACTCCGACTGCGCTCGTCACGATGCGCAACGTCGCGAACTTCGCCAGGAGCTTCTCGCTGACCACTTTTGCCAGCATCTTGAACGGGTAGCCTAGGAGCTTCAGCGCGAGCGTCACGGCGACCAGCGTCAGCAGTTCCTTGCCTACCCTGCGCGCCAGGTCCGTCACCAGCGACCACTGGAACCCGTCTCGCCATTTGCCTTCCTTCACCTGGTCCTGGATGCCGTTGATCGTGGCCCAGGCCAGAAAGATCGGTCCGTAAGACTTGACCTTCACCACCATCTTCGCCGGGAAGGTGGTCGCCGGGTACTTCTTGAGCAGCATCGTCTCGGTGGCCTTGGCGATGATCGAGGCCGCCGTGAACTCACCGATGTCGAGCGCCACGTCCAGAAGGCTCACCTGAGCCAGCGGCGCCATCGCCTCGGCCGTCTGCGCGTCGGAGGGGGCGTTGCCGGGCGACTTGACGAACAGGTGCGCGAGCCGCAGGAGCACGAAGGCGTAGAGGGCCTTGGCCCGCCGCTTGACCAGCTGCTTGTCCGCCGCCAACGCCACCAGCTCCGCCGGCAGCTTGCCGCCCTGGTAGCTGAGCACCGCCTCGCCGCCGAGCGAGGCCGAGGTCGCCGTGGCCGCCCCCGCCGCCAGCGCGGGCGCCAGCGCCAGGTTCCCGGCGAAACAGACGAGAACCGCGAGTGAAACGAGTCGTTGGAGCTTTCGGGTCAAGCCAGTTGCCTCACTGCTTGGCGGCCACCACGGGCTTGGGCAGCGCTCTGCTGCGCACCAGGTCCCAGAAGGCCGACTCGGCCTCTTCGGCCCTCGTCACGTCCTCCAGCACGATCAGCCGGTTCTCCTCCAGCGTCACGTTGTGCGCGTAGTTGAGCCAGACGAAGAACGCCAGGCCGCCCAGCGACAGCAGCTTACCCGTGGGGCTCCTGGCGTGGCCGAAGATGCCGCGGCCGGCCGCCGCGATCCCCTTGCCTGCGAGCTGGATGGGCGCCTTCACGCCCTCTTGAAGGAGCGCCTTGGCCCCCTGGATCACCAGGATACCCTGGTTCTTGATCGCTTCCTGGATGAACACCAGCTTCGAGCCGGCCGGCACCTTCAACAGCGTGCCCGCCCAGTCGCCCGTCACCCTCAGGAGCGACGGCGCCTCGTGCGCCACCAGCCGGTAGGCCCGATACGCCAGGAGCAGCGACACGTCCCACTCCGGGAGCTGGAAGGCGAACGTCTTCTCGTTGCCGTAGAAGACCTTCTTGCTCGCCATGAAGTAGAAGCGGATCGCGTTCAGGTAGTTCTCGTTGGCCTCCGCGCGCTTCTGTTTGGCGCCTTCCACGTCGGGCCGCTTGTCGAGCACATCGGCCTGCGACTCTGCCATCTGCGCGCGGTTGCGGAACTTGGTGGCGATGTTGAAGAAGATCTCGTTGAGCGCCTGGGCATTCGGCGTCGCCTTCGACAACCGGCCGTCCCACTGCTTGACGACGTTCTCAAGGCGCGTCTTGACGTCGCGGTCGCGCTGGTCGACGGCGTCGCTGGCAGCCAGAGTGTTCGTTGCGGCCTCTTCCATCGACTTGGCCACCTCGTCCACGACGCTCACCGTGCCGCCGCGTGCCACGCGCGTGACGACCGTGCGCAGCTTGAGCCGTCGCTGCGAGTCGTCGATCTCGCGCGAGTAGAGCAGGTCGATGAGCTCGCGGGAGACCTCGGAGAGCTGCGGGTCGTAGAGGATGACGCCCTTGTCGCCGAAGATCTTCGAGATCTTGTTCTTGAACTCCTCGGACAGGTCGACGCTGGTGGTCGGCGTTTCGTTCAGCTTCTGCTGTGTGCGCATCGCAAGCAGCTCGCGCGTGATCTCCTCGACCACCTTGAGGAACTCGGGGTCGTTGCCGAGCATCATCTCCTCGAGGGCGGCGTTCAACTTCTTGGAGGCATACACGGCGTGCGGGTTCGTGTGGATCTTGTGCTTGCCGGCGGTCTCCATGCTGTCGACCACCAGGCTCGGCAGCCGCGTGTCGCCGCCCTGGCGCTTGTAGTAGCCGGCGCGCGACAGCTCCACCCGCCGCATCGGGTATTCGTCGGAGGCGCGGGCATAGGCCTTCAGCGCGTTCAGGAGGCCCGCCTGGTAGGCCGCGTTACCCCGGTCGGCTTGCCGTGCCTGCTCCATCAGCATGTCGCCCCACTCGAGGTACATCCGCGACCGCAGCTGCGAGAAGCTGTTCTTGTAGCGCGTCGCCTCGGCCTTCTCGAAGTAATCCGCGTTGGCTGACGAAAGCTTCTCCAGCAGCGCATCGGCCTTCTTGAAGGCCGCTTCGGCCTTCGCCGTATCGCCGCGCACCAGCGCGCTCATCGCCTCGCGCTCCAGCCGTGCCAGCTGCAGGAAGTCCCCCTGCGCGCCGGCTGCTTTCTCGGGCCCGATGCCGGCCACGCTCTCTTGCTTCTTCAGGCCGCGGATGAAGTTCTCGGCGGCGATGGTGCTGGCCAGCGGCTGCACGTCGAGCTTGAAGCGCGCCTTGATCATCGCGAAGTACTGCTCGCGCGCCCGCTCGGGTGTCCCCGTGACGGCCAGCCAGTAGCCGTACGGCACCGTGTCGCGGTTGAGGAGCTCCTTGAGCTTGGCCAGGAGCTCCGTGATGCGCTGCTCCTGGTCCGCCGGCGGCGTCGGCGTGCCGTCTTCCTTCTTCAGCAGCCCCATCTTGCGGACCGTCCGCGTGAAGGCCACGTGGTCGTCGCGCTGGGCCGCGACGATGAGCGCGTCCAGGTCCCCCGGGTTGAGCTTCTGGAGCGCCTGCGCCGGTGTCTCTCGTGAGCCGTTCGGCACCTCGATGAACTTCACCAGTTCCTCTGCGAAGCGGTCGAGTGCGGCCTGCACCTGCTCCACCGGCAAGCCGGTCTCGGTGGCCAGCTTTGCCGCAAGCCCCGCGTCGCCGGCCATGCGCGCCAGGATCGCCTTGGCCAGCTGCTGGACCTGCGCCTCCTTGAGGCGGAACTTCTTGGTGCGTGACCAGTAGATCTGCGCCGATGCGATCTGGAAGTGCTTCAGCGCCATCAGCAGGTCGTCGTCCTTCTGCGCCGTGCGGCTGGCGCTCAGGTACTCCTGGCCCATCCTGAAGTACGCCTCCGAGATCGCCTCCGCGGACGCTTGCTTGTCCAGGAAGTTGACCTTGGCCGGGTCGCGCGCCGCCATCCGCTGGCCGAAGTCGGCCGCGATGCCGGTCGGGGTCTTGTCGAGCTCCGCGTAGCCGTTGTCGGCCTGCTCCTTGAGCGCCAGCAGGATGCCGCGGCGGGCCCGCAATGCGTCGGACCGAGCCTCGCTGAAGTCGCTGCCGGTCAGCAACGTCGTGAAGCTGAAGAGCAGCGACGCAGCGCTCTTCCCCGAGGTCTGGAGCCGGTTGATGACCGGGTCGCGCTGGATGTCCGGGAAGACCTTCTTCTCCCAGTTACCCTGCTGGAGCTGGAAGTACCCGGTCGCGGAGGCCTGCCAGTAGAACTTGAGCGTCTCGCCCGCCGCCGCCGTATCCGGCTGAGCACCCTTGGCGGAGCGCCGATAGATGTTCTCGTAGGCCTGTCCCGCGGTCACGTAGCACTGGTTGAGCAGCGCCGCCTTCTCCAGCCCCTGCGGATAGCTGTAGAACGGCTGGCCGTTGCCGCCCTTCTCGCGCAGGCCCAGGTCCGTCTCGAGCCGGGCGATGAGCGCCAGCAAGCTTTGCAGCGCCGAACGCATCGTCGGCACCGCCGACGCGTCGTCGGCCGTCTCGACCGCCGTCGAGATCACCTGCGCCGCCTGCAGCCGCTGCTTGCGCAGCGCATCCAGGTCGCCCGTCGCAGGCGGCAAAGCCTGCGCGGGCGCCGAACGACGGGCACCCGCGGCCTGGTTCAGCCCGCCGAACGCGTCGTCACCGGGCTGCGCCGACAGGGGCGCCGCCACGACCGCAGCGAGCAGGGAAACCGTCAAGAGGGCAGGGCGAAGGCAGGTTTTCATGGGATTATTCTCCTGGTCGGCTGGCCGCTGGGCCACCCGCAACTACTACCGATCATGGATCGAGGTTGTTGCGTGCAGTGGCGGGAGTTTCGTCATGCTCGCGGGGGGATCTCGCCGGCCGCTCCGCAGGCGCCGCGACTTCGGTCACCGGGCGGCCAGCCGCACTGCGTAGAGCCCGTTCTGCCGGGTGCCGACGATGGCCATCAGAGCGCCGCCTACGGCCGCCAGCCGCATGCAGCGTACCTTCCCGGTCTGGCCAATCTGCGCACGGTGATGAATCCGCCAGCTCAGCCCGTCCTTGCTGGCGAACACGAGCAGCTCGCCGGCCCAGATCAGGTCGCGGGCCAGATTGTCGGTCTTGGCGACACATCCCAGGTAGAACCGGCCGTTGCTGACTGCCAGGCACGGTGTGCGGGACTCCTCGCGCTCCAGAGCCCGGCCGGCCGGGTCCTTCAAGGCATCGTCCAGCGGTGAGAACGCCGGGGAGAAAGCGGTGCTCTCCGGCGCCAGGCGTCGCAACTGAACGAGATGGCCCTCCTTCTCCGAGTCGCTGGTGACCAGGGTCACCCCATCGAGCGCCGCGAGACCCAGATGCGACGTGTACTCCGAGGGCGCACTCAGAGGCTGCCAGGGAAGCCATTCTCCCGAGCCCCCTTCCGCCGCGATCGAGTAGTGGGCCTGCCGCCGCTCGGCCGGCGACTCGAAAACCCGCGAGACGGCGACAAGCCGGGAGCCAGACCGAATGGCGTGAAACTCGAGCGCGTGGGGCAGCTTGGACGCCACAGCCCGGGAGCTCGCGCCCGAGCCGATCGGGGACGCCAACCGGCTCAGGTAGAGAGACTCCGCGCCTGCCGCCGCGTGCAGTACGAGGGGGGGGCTCTCTCCCAGGGAGACGAGGGCCGCGCAGGGCCAGGCCAATGGTGGCCGGAGCTCGATATCGCGGAGCTGCCCTTGGTCGGACAGAAGCCTGACGAAGCTCTCCGAAAGCTCACTGTTGTTCGCGACCGTCCTGCGGCGAATTGCCACGACGAGACCCTCGCGGCAATAGGCCAGGCTGGCCCAGTCGGCCACGTCGTCGCCCGGAAACGGATTCTCGACCGGGCCCCAGGTCAATCCTGCGTCGCAGCTCCGTTGCAGTCGAAACTGGGTGCCTCCGTCGTCCCGGTTCTCGAGGATACCCAGGGCCACGTCCTGGCCTCGCACCGCCACCTCGATGTGGGCTGCGTCGAGGTTTGGCGCGATGGCGAAAGCGTTGCTCCACGACGCGCGCAGCAGCGTCCTGACGGACGTCGTCACCGTCATCGGGCCGCTCGAGAGCGTGACCGAGTAGTCCGTCGACGGCCGAAGTCCTGCGAACGTGATCGAGCGCTCGCCTGCGGGTACGTGTAGCGAAGACGACTCGCCCCCCGGCTTTGTCTGTACCGTCACGCGAACCGGCTCCCGGGTCGGCTCCGCCAGCCAGAGCGAGGCGCGATCGGCGCCAACCCCCACGCTCGACACAGCCGGCAAGACCGCGGCGCGCTGCAGTGGCGGTCGCTGGAGCTCCCGTCCTCTCGGCGACGTGAACGACCCCGTTCGCCAGACGCCTGCCACGGCAAGAACAGCCACGGCGAGTGCCGCGCCGAGCCAGCGGAACGGACGGCCCGGCCGGGCGGCCGGGACCGCGTCTGGCGGCCCTGACAGCTGGACCGTAGCCCTGGGTCCCTCGGGCTTGACGACCGAGCGGGCAAGGGCACGGGTGGGGGGCGCCTCTGCGGCCGGCGCGCCGGGCCCGGCCCGCTCCAGCTCCTCCAGGACCCTCTTCACGTCGGCCGCAGCCGCCGGCCTTCGAGACGCCTCACGCGCCAGGCAGCTTGCTACCAGACTCGAAAGACCCGGTGACACGTCCGGAAACTTCAGCCGCAGCTCGGCGGCCGGCTCGTCGCGCTGCCGCCGGAAGAGCTCGCCCAGCTCCTCGTCGGCGAACGGTCTCTCCCCGCTCGCCATCTCGTAAATGACGACGCCCAGCGCGTACAGGTCGGCAGCGACTCCGGCGCTCTCGCCTGCCACCACCTCGGGCGCGAGGTAGCCCGGAGTGCCGACCATCAGCCCTGCAGCGGACTGAAAGGTGCCACTCTCTCCGAGCGGCTTGGCCAATCCGAAATCCGCCAGCTTCACGTCCCCGGTCCCCGTGAGCAGGACGTTTTCGGGCTTCAGGTCCCGGTGGACGATTCCGGCCGCGTGGGCCGCCTCCAACCCTTCCGCGATCTGCTTGCCGAGCCTTAGGGTCTCGCCAGTCGCCAGCCGCCCGGACGCCGCCAGGCGCGCCCTCAGCGTCCCGGACCGCACCAGCTCGGTGGCCAGGTACGCCCGTCCGCGCGCGAACCCCGCGTCATACAGCGCCAGCAGCCTGGGGTGCGACAGTCGCGCCTGGACTCGAGCTTCTCGCAGAAACCGCGCCCGCGTCTCTTCTTCGCCGAACATGCCCGGCGCCAGCACCTTCAGGGCGACCTCCCGCCCGAGTGCCTGCTGCACCGCGCGGTAAACCGTCGCCGAGGCGCCGGTGCCAAGCGTCTCGAGGAGCTCGTAGCCCGGAATACGGATCATCCGGCCTCCTGCGCTGGGCGCGGCTACTGGAGCCTGCGATGAGCTCCTGTGCCGCTCGCCCCGAGCTTGTCGAGGGACACGGCCACAACGGGCTCGGCCTTCGACAAGCTCAGGCTGAACGGAAACCCGTGGGAATCCATCGCGGGTTCCACTAGCGCGCCTGGTTCCCTCTAGGGTCCAGCTTCGTCACCGGACCCAGTCCCAGCCCCTCCAGGCCTTCCTGGATCTGCCGGGCGTCTCCGATCGCCAGCAGCCGCAGCTGTCCGGAGACCGCGTACTTCTGGGCAACCTCGTTGGCCTTCGCCAGCGTGATCTTCTCGATCTCGACCGGTTCGTCGGCCAGGTCCGTGAGCGGCCGATCCTGGCCGAAGAGCTCCCCGAGCTTCCCGTTGAGCTTGGCCAGTGTCTCGAACGACTGAGCGTAGCCCCGGATGCGATTGGCCTTTGCCTCGTCCAGCTCCTTCTGCGTGATCGGCCTGGCGCCTCCCAGATCTTTCAGCTCCTTCAGAAACTCCGCGACCGACTCCTTCGTCACCTTCGTCTGCACGCCGCCGGTCGCCTCCCAGAGGCCACCCTGCGTCAGGACTCCCGGGTACGAGAAGACGCCGTAGCTGTAGCCCTTCTTCTCGCGCAGGTTCATGTTGAGCCGCGCGCCGAACGTGCCGCCCCAGACGGCGTCGACGGTCCTGAGCGCGTGGTAGTCCGGCGAATCGCGCCGGATGCCCGGCAGCAAGAGCGACAGGTTCGTCTGGGCCGAATCCTGCCGATCGACCAGATAGATCTTCCCCGCCGGCGCCAGCTGGGGCTTGGGCATCTCGGCGGCCTCTTCGGCCTCGCCCGACCAGCCGCCGAAGATGTCCTCGGCCAGAGTCTGCGCCTTCTGGAGCGTGATGTCTCCCGAGAAGACGAGCGCCGAGCCGCCCGGTCTCCAGAGCTTCGCGTGGCAGGCGGCCAGGTCTTCCGGCTTCAAGGACTGAATCGAGCTTTCGTCTCCCAGGACCGCGTGGCCGTAGGGATGTGCGGCGCCGAACATCAGCAGCGGCACCACGCGCCGGGCGATCCGGTTGGGCGCCTGCTGCTCCTGGAGCAGGTCGTCCAGGTGCTTCTTGCGCTCCCGTTCGACCTCTTCGGCGGGGAACGTCGGGTGCATCGCCACGTCGGCCAGGATGTCGAGCGCCGCGGGCAGGTTGCGCTCCAGGACTTCGACGGAGAGCGTCATCCACTCACGCTGTCCCCCGCGGGAGAGCTCCGTGCCTAGGGCGGCGAGCTCCTCCTCGATCTGGAGCGCTTTGCGGGTCTTCGTGCCCTTGTCGATCGTCTTCAGGGTCAGGGTCGCAACGCCTGCCTTGTCCGGCGCCTCGGCCGCCAGGCCACCCTTGGAGACGAGCGAAACCGCAACCTTCGGCAGCTCGGGCCGCTCGACCACGAACACGGTGAGGCCGTTCGTCAACTTCCTGGTCTTCACCTCGGGGACCTGGAACAGCCGGTCCTTTCCCGGCACCGGCGCCTTGGTGCGGTCCAGCTTGGAGGCCGTCTCGCGGCCCGACGCCTCCGGCAGGAACCGGAGAAGCACGCGGTTGGGCGTGTCGAGCCAGCGGGCGATGGCGGCCGTGACCGACGCCGGCGTGCTCTTCGCGTAGCGGTCGAGGTCGGCCCCGAAGAGGTCCGGCGTCCCAAGGTAGGTGTTGTACTTGGCGAGCTGATCGGCCTTGCCGCCGAAGCCGCCGATGCGCTCCAGGCCGCCGATGAACTCCAGCTCGTGCTTGTTGCGAGCGCGGTCGAGCTCCACGGCCGAGACTCCGTTCGTGGCGGCCTCGTGGAGCTTCTCGGTGATCATGCGCTCGATCTCGGGCAACTCGACCCCCGGGCGGGCAGTGGCGATGACGCAGAAGACGCCCGAGAGCTCCAGCGACATCTGAAAGGCCTGGATGCTCGTGCAGAGCTGCTTCTCGTAGACCAGCAACTTCTGGAGCTGGGAGGAGAGACCGTCGGAGAGGACGAGGGCCGCGAGATCGAGGTCGGCGTCGCCCGGGTCGAAGAAGGCGGGCGAGTGCCAGAGCATGTAGGTGCGCGCCTGGGGCACGCGGTCGCGGGCCTCGACGATGCGCTCACCGGAGAGTGGAGCCGGGAGGCGCTTGGGGCGGTCCAGCGCCGGCCCGGGCGGGATCGGGGCGAAGTACTTCTCGATCAGCCGCTTTGCCTCGGCAGGCTCGAAGTCCCCGGCGACGGTGAGGGTGAGGTTGTTGGGCGTGTAGTACGTGCGGAAGAACTCCTTCACGTCGTCCATCGAGGCCGCCGTCAGGTCCGCCATGCTGCCGATGGTGGGCCAGGAGTACGGGTGGGCTGCGGGGTACAGGTTCTCGATCGCCAGGAGCAGCCAGCGGCCGTAGGGGACGTTCTCGTAGCTCTGGCGCCGTTCGTTCTTGACGACGTCGCGCTGGTTGTCGAGCTTCTCCTGCGTCATCGCGTCGAGCAGCCCCGTGATGCGGTCGGACTCGAGCCAGAGCATCTTCTCCAGAGCCGACGACGGTGCCGTGATGAAGTAGTTGGTCCGATCGGTGTCGGTGGTGCCGTTGACTCCTCCGTCCCGGAGGCTGGCGCCGACCTGCTCGGCGTAGGCCAGGTACTTGTCCTGGGCATTCTTGGAGCCCTGGAACATCATGTGTTCGAAGAGGTGGGCGAACCCGGTCCGGCCGGGCTTCTCGTTCTTCGAACCAACGTGGAACCACTCGTTGACGTGGACGATCGGCAGCTTCCGATCGACATGGAGCAGCACCTGGAGCCCGTTGCCGAGCGTGTACTTCTCCGCTTCGACCTTCGGGGCGTTGGCGCCCAGCACGGGCGCGGAGAGGAGGACCAGTGTCAGCAGCGCGTGTCGGATTCGCATGGTCCTCCCATCCTCGCAGCCTGGCACGGCCCAGGCAAGGGGGGGGCGGACGGCCTACAGCTTCAGGCCCAGCCTGACCCGCGCGAATGCCTTTGCGCGGAGCCAAAGGACGGTGGCGTCCCTGAGCCAGCGCTGCCAGTGATTGCGGTCGGTGCGCATCGAGCGCCATTCGACCGAAAGCCAGAGCCAGAAGTCGAGCGCGTGGAGGGCGAGCTCGGAAGGCGGCTCTACCCAGGGGAGTCCGGCCTCGAGGCGGTAGCCTAGCCGTTGCATCATCGGGCCGGCCGTCTGCTCGACCAGCCGTCGCTCGCGGTCCGTGAGGGCGCGGGTGTGACGGCCGACGCTCTCCTCGTTGACCGGGCGATCGGCGTTCGCCCACGATTCCGAGAGCCGGGCGAGCCGGTGAGCGGCCGGCGTCACATGGTGCTGGAGCATGGCCTCCTCGAAAGGTTCTCCCAGGAAGGCGCAGACCTGTTCGAGTCGGTGTCTGGGGGCCGCTACCAGCTCCTCGTAGCGAAGCAAGTGGACCTGCGCGGCGCCGTAGCGCTCCAGCGCAGCCGCCGCCCGCTCCTGCTCTTCGACCCAGAGCCTGGCGGTCAGCAGGGGGTGAAACCGGCAGAAGACCGCTCGCTTCGCAGAGGCCGCCACGTCACGCGGATCCCGGACCAGCCAGAGGAACCGCGCGTCCGGGTACTCGGCGACCACGTCGTCTACGTAGTGGACCGTGAAGGTGCTCTTGCAGCCCCATCGCCTGGCGCCGGCCTGCTCGCGGTACTGCTCCTGAATCGCCGCGACCACGCCGAACACGGACGGGGATGCTTCCGCGACGACCGTCTCCAGGTCGATCGGGTGCTCCCAGGGGTGGATGTGGGCGCGCAGGAGGAGCAGGGCGTCCGTCGTGAGCCTCCGCCGGTTCTCGCTATCCGAGAGATCCCCGTACGACGCCGCCAGCGGCGCCAGGTACCTCATGAAGTGGGGCGGGTGCGGGATCGCGAACGAGGAGTGGGCGTCGAGCATCAGCCGCAGCAGGTTCGAGCCGGAGCGTTCGGTCCCGATGATGAACACCGGGCCGGGCGAGCGACCACCTGGGCTCATCGCTGACCCCGCCGTACGGCTGCCAAGGTCCTCGCCGCTCGAGCTCCCGGGCGCCTTTGCCGCCGGCTCAGCGTCCTCGGATTTCGCTGTCGCCGACCCGCTTGTGGCGGAACATCCACTGGTTGAAGGTGTTCTTCTCCACCGTCAGCATCTGCTGTTCGGCGCTGGGACCGAGCTGGGCCGGGCGCAGGAAGTGCTTGCCCTTGGGGACCAGCGGGTTGTCTCCGTCGTAGAACTCGGCATACTCCTTCGAGGGCGAGAACCCTTGGGCGTCGGGGATGAACCAGAAGGCGTTGTCGGAGGTGTTGGTCGGGTCGTTGTTGTCGAAGATATCGATCCGGAAGGCTTCGACCTGGCCTGGGCTCCCCGCCTTGCGGGCTGCGTACTGAACGATGCGGTAACCGACCACCGAGTGGCCCCAGATCGGCTTGAGCTTGGAACCGTAGTAGCCAATCTCGAAAGCCCCCAGCGACGTGTCCTCGACGTACTTGCGCATCAGGCCGAAGCCGCCGACGCCGAAGAGCTTCCGCCCCAGCTCCGATTCGCGCGGGACCCGTCCGAAGAGGGTCCGGTCGGTGAACTGGGCGATCCGCTGGCCCAGGTTCATCAGGAGCTGCTGGTTGTCGAACATCCGGACGCACTCCAGCTTGGCCGTCCGCTCAATCGAGTCCTGCAGCGATCGGATCAGCGCGGTCTTGCCTTTCAGCAGCGTGCGCATCCGGTACGGGGCGATGCGCTGGGCTCGCGCGCTGGCCGAGAGCTTCTTCCCCTTGCCGTCGTCGGTGGGCGAGCCGAGCACCCAGTCGGGCAGCCCCATGTCCTTGGCCACGCGCCGGGCGTAGGCGGGAATCCGGCGGGCCTTGGCGGCCTTCAGCTGTTCGTCGGAAAGCAGGTGCGGCAGGACGAACCACTGGAAGTACCGCAGTGTGAACATCGAGATGCCGTAGCAGGTGCCCGCGTTGATGAACTTGTGCTTGAAGGGGCCGTACTCCTGGTAGGACTCGAAGTTGAAGAAGTCGGGGGCGTCCAGCTCACGTTCGAAGTAGGTGTGGAACACCTTGACGGGTTGTCCGAGGACCGTGTAGGGGCCGAACTGCGCCACGGTTGCAGTGGCCTGGGCTGCCGCGGGCACGCTGGCGGCAGCGGCATTGCGAAGGGTGTCGAACTCCGATGGCTGGGCGAAGGCCGCGGTGGCCAGCAGCGCAAGGCCCAGTAGACCCAGGAGCGGCCGGCCGCTCATCGCGCGCCCTCCAGGGCGAAGTCGGGCACCGGTCTGGGGGGCGAGGCCTTCCGCAGCTGGCGGATGCCCTGCGCAATGTAGTAGACGACTCCGTAAAGGCAGGCCACGACCGCGGCGCCGCCGGCGGCGACGAAGACCAGGCCGCCCGATGCAAGCCCGTAGGAGAGGAACCCCAGGCTGACGAGGCTGATGGCCCCGCAGGCGCTCACCATGAAGAGCGTCTTGATCGCGGCGGCGACGGCCTTGAAGAACCCGGGGCCGCGCGAGACCTTCTTGCCGTCGTCTGGGCCGAAGTGGCGCGCCCTGAGCGACTCGACGAGCTGCTCCGGCGTGGCGCCGCGCGACATCTGCTCCACGAGGCCGTCGGCCTCCTTGACCGTCTCGACCACCTCGCCCGGCTCGGAGCGCTCCATCTCGCCGGTCACGACCAGGAAAGCCTCGTCCAGCTGGCGGGTCATCCGGGCGCGGACCATCCGTTCGTCCAGGCCCTCGGCGCCTGCGACGAGCGGGGCTCCGGAGATCTTCTCCACCGTGGCTGCGAACTGCCGCACGCCCATCTCGTCGATGGTGCTGTTCAGCCGGTCGGCCAGGGTCTCGCGCAGCCGCTGCAGGTGATCGCGGAGCTGGCCGCCTCGGTCCTTCGCGCTGGCGGCCAGCTTCAGGGTCGCCAGGCGAGCGCGTACGGCCGAGAAGTCGGCCCGGGTCCGGGCGAAGTCGCGGGCCAGGAAGTCGCCCAACCGCTTCATGTCGCTCTTGCTCTGCGCCCAGTCCTTGACCAGGAACTCCTTGACGCTGGACAGGGACAGACGCTGGGCGTTCTCGGCAGCCGCCAGCGGGGTCGGCGCCAGCACCGCGAAGCAGAAGCAGAAGACCGTCGCTAGACAGGTGATCCGGCTGGGCCGCATGGATGCCATCCTTACTGAAACGAAACCGACACTCCCCCTTCACTATACCGGTCGTCAGGGCCGGAAGTTCCGACCTGGGGGCGGCCGTCAGAACTCGTACTTCTTGAGGACCAGCTGCTCGTAGAGGTCGATTCCGGCCGCGTTGAGCCGGGCGCTCTTGATGGTGCGGCGCTCCTGGTCGGCGAAGTCGAGCACCAGGCATCCGTACTCCCACAGGTAGAAGAGATTCGGCACGATGTCGCTCAGCACGCCTCGAGACTGGATGCGGGAGGTGAGCTCCTCGGCCGGCATCGGGTCGAAGGCGTTGCGACGCCACTGCTCGTAAAGGACTGAAAAGATGGCGTGACGCGTCGAGAAGTCGAACCCGGCGGACGCAGGGGCCCGCTGGAAGACCGGACCCGTGACAAGGAAGGTCATCCGGCCCGTGACCGGGTTGATGAGCGAGGCGAACGTGATCCAGAGGGCGATGACGCCCAGGAGCGCCAGCAGCAGGCCAATCGGCTTGTCGAGCACGGGCAGGTGGCCGACGTGCTTGACGATCTTCAGGACGTAGATCAGGTTGATGTCCATCAGGAAGACGAAGAGCGTCAGGCTGAAGAACCCGAAGCCGTACGCGAGCACGGCGAACACGACCAGCAGCAGGACGTCGAGCGTGAAGTTGATCTCGGCCGATGGCACGAAGCCGGTCGAGAGCATGTAGAGCTCCCAGGCGTTCTTCGCCCACATGAACCCGAAGGTCGTGAAAATGGTGCCGCCGAAGACGTTCTTGTTGGCGAAGTCCATCAGGCCCGTCAGCAGCTGGCAGCCGCAGCCGAAGAGGAGCGCGCAGACGGCCGCACTGACGAGCGATTCTCGGGTGGCGACCAGACCGAGCGAGATCGGCGCCAGCGCGAAGCAGGCGATCGTGAGGCCCAGCAGCCCCAGGGGCGCCGGGTTGCCGAAGACGTGACCGTCGGCCGGGGTGAGGGTGACTTTCTTGATCATCGGGAGGGGGCGGCGCGGCTGCGGCGGACTTCCGCCGGCGTGGCCTAGTTCCTCAGCCTTTCAGGTACGTGATGGTCTCCTTGACGGTCTCGGGGGCGATGTGGCCGGCCTTGGCGGCCTCATTCAGGGCGCGCTCCAGGTTGATTGAGCCCTCGCGGCTCGACGTCTCGATGGCTGCGCGCAGCTTGGCGACATCGCCTTTTCTGATGATGTTGCGCATCGCGAAGTTGGGGTACATGACCTCGAAAATGGCGTGGCGGCCGGCGCCGTCCTTACGAGGCACCAGTACTTGAGAGAGGATGCCCTGGATGTTCAGGGAGAGCTGCGTCCGGATCTGTTCCTGCAGGCTCGGGGGGAAGATGTTGATGATGCGGTCGAGGGTCTCGGCGGCGCCGGTGGTGTGGACGCTCGTGATGACGAGGTGGCCGGTCTCGGCCATCGTGATGGCGGTGCTGACCGTCTCGAGGTCACGCATATCGCCGACGACCACCACGTCGGGGTCTTGCCGCAGGGCGAACTTCAGTCCTGCGGCGAAGCTGCCCGTGTGCTTGCCGACCTCGCGCTGCGTGATGCAGCAGTTGCGCTCCTTGTAGATGAACTCGATCGGGTCCTCGATGGTGAGGATGTGGTCGTGCTTCTTGTGGTTGATGGCGTTGACGAGCGCCGACATGGTCGTGCTCTTGCCTGCGCCGCTCGGCCCGCTCACCACCACCAGCCCGCGCGGCCGCATCGCGAAGTCTAGAGCCGCCGGCGGCAGGTGGAGCTCCTCCGGAGTCGGCGGCTCGAGCGGGATGAGTCTGTAGACGGCCGATAGCTTGCGGCGCTGGTAAAACAGGTTGCCGCGCAAGCGGCAGACGCCCTTCACTTCGTAGCTGTAGTCGACCGAGAGGTCCTTCTTCAGGCTGGCCCTCTGCTCGTCGTTCAACGTGTCGAGCAGCATCGGCCGGATCTGGGTCAGGTCGACCGGATAGTCGAGGTTTTTCGACATCCGCGCGCCCTGGCGAAGGTAGACGGAGTGCTCCTCGCGGAAGTGGACGTCGGACACCTTCTTATCGAAGGCTTCGTTGATGATGGCGGCGAAGACGGACATGATAGGCTTGAGCCTCTCATTCATCTGCCAGGGCAGCAACTGGGACGCCCTTCAGCTTGGCTTCGAGGGCCTTGAAGTTCTTGGTGTTCTGGCACTTGGCGTAGGCGTCCTCGAACTGGACCATACCGCCTTCCACCAGCTCGAGCAGGTGCTGGTCGAGGCTCTTCATCCCGAACTTGGCGCCGGTCTCTATGGCGGTCTGCAGCATCTGGGGTTTGTTCTCGCGCAAGAGGTTGCGGATCGACTCCGTGGCGATCATGATCTCGAAGGCCGCGATGCGACCGCCGCCCTTCTTCGGCAAGAGCGCCTGCGAAAGGATGCCGACGATGCTGTTGGAGAGCTGCGTGCGGGCGACGCTCTGGGCCTCTTCCGGGAACACGTTGATGATGCGCTCGATGGTCTGCGCGCAGCTGGTCGTGTGCAGCGTGGCCATCACGAGCCGGCCCGATTCGGCGGCCAGCAGCGCGTTGGACATCGTCTCCAGGTCTCGCATCTCACCCACGAGGATCAGGTCCGGGTCCTGGCGGAGCACGTCGACGACGCCCCGGGCGAAGCTGGGGGTGTCGACCCCGACCTCGCGCTGGGTGATGCAGCTCTTGGCGTCGTTGTGGACGAACTCGATCGGGTCCTCGACGGTGACGATGTGCTTGTACTGGGTCTGGTTGACATCGTGGATGAGGCTGGCCAGGGTCGTCGACTTCCCGCTCCCCGTCGGCCCCGTCACCAGGAACAGCCCGTGCGGCTTGAACGCCATGTTGCGGGCCGATTCCGGTACGCCAAGGTCCTTCCAGTTGGGGATCTTGAACGGGATGACGCGGAGCACCATTCCCCAGCCGCGCGTGTCGTTCAAGATGTTGACGCGGAACCGCGAGAGCGCCTTCAGATTGTAAGACGTGTCGAGATCGTGGCGCGCGAAGAGCAGTGCCCGCTCCTTCTCGTCGGTGACGTTCTCGATCATCGCCATCATGTTGTAGGAGTCGATGGCCTTCTCGTGGGCGATGATGAGTCGCCCGTCCGCGCGGATCAGCGGCTGCTTCTGCTCGTGGAGATGCAGGTCCGATCCGCCCTTGTCGAGCAGGACGGAGAGCAGCTCGTCGATCCGCACGTCCGAATCCCGGTACGGGTGCGTGGCCGGCACCGGCGGTCCCAGCACCTGGCCCGGCATCAGACCCGCCACCGCAACGACCGAAGCCGCCTGTGGCGCGGGCGCCGGCACGGGTACCTCGGGCGCAGCCTGGGCCGGTGGAGTCGGAGGCGCCGATGGAGCGGCCGAGGATAGGGGTGGGGGCGGAGAGGTAGGAGCGGGCGGCGCAGGCTTCGAAGGCGGCGATGGCCGGCTTTCGGCCTGTGCAGGTGCGGCCGGCGCCGCAGGGGCTTCGGGCGTCTCGACCCTGGGCGCCGCTGCCTGCTTCGAATCCTTGAGCGCCTGCACCGCCGCCGCGACGGCGCTCTTCGTAGAAGCGGGTGCGCCCGCGCCTGGCTCCCCGGTCGGTGCCTGGGCCGCCTGCGATGCCGGGCTTGGCGCAGGTGGGGCCGCCGCCGGTGGCGCCACCGCCGCGGGAACCGCCCCCGGGCCTGCCGCCGGTGCCGCCTTTGGCGCCGGGCCGGGTGCCTTCGCCAGCGTGTAGATGGACAGGTTGTACGTCTCGTCCACCACCGAGATCATCGCCCGGAACTGTCCGATCTCCTTCAAATCGATCGGCAGGTCCAGCTTCTTTTGCTGCGCCAGCTGCTCGATCTGCTCGCTCGTCATGAACGAGAAGACGATCTTGCGCCAGACCTCCTTCGTCAGCTGCGGTGACGCAGTCAACGGGATGTCCCGGCCGTTGAGCGCAAGGAGCGGATGGCTCCCGACCCGCAGGTGCAGCGCGTCGGCGTTCTTCTGTACGACCAGCTTGGCGAAAGGTACGAGCGAGAGCGTCAGAGTCCGAACTCCTCTTGGATGAAGTGAGTCGAGTAGTCCCCTGCCAGGAACCGGCTGTTGTGCAGGACTTCCAGGTGGAACGACCGCGTCGTCTTCGGCCCCTCGATCGACAGCTCCTTCAGAGCCCGGCGCGCCCGCCGGATCGCCTCCGCCCGGTTCTCGCCCCACACGATCAGCTTGGCGATCAAGGAATCGTAGTGCGGCAGCACCTCGGTGCCAGGCTCCACCAGCGTATCGACCCTCACCCACGGGCCCGCCGGCAGATGCACGCGGTGCACCACTCCGGGGCTCGGTGCGAACCCGTTCTCCGGGTCTTCAGCGTTGATCCGGAACTCGATCGCATGCCCGCTCACGCGCAGCCCCCGCTGCTCCACGGCTATCCGGCTCCCCCCCGCGATCGCAAGCTGCTCCCGGACGATGTCGATCCCCGTGATCATCTCGCTCACGCCGTGCTCCACTTGCAGGCGCGTGTTCATCTCGATGAAGTGAAAGCCGCCTTTCCTGTCCAGAAGGAACTCGATCGTCCCGGCGTTGCGGTACTCCACGGCCCGCTGGATGCGCCCGGCGTACTCGAGCAGCTTCTTGCGCCCCTCCGGCGTCACCCCGGGCGACGGCGACTCCTCGATCAGTTTCTGGTGCCTCCGCTGCACGCTGCACTCGCGCTCCGGGAAGAGCAGCCCGTTCCCCTCGCCGTCGAAGAGGATCTGCATCTCGATGTGCCGAGCGTTCTCCAGGTACTGCTCCATGTAGAGCCCGCCGTTGTTGAACGCCGCCTTCGCCTCGCTCTGAGCCATCTGGAACGCGCTCTCCAGCTCGCCTTGCTGGCGCACGATCCGCATGCCCTTGCCGCCGCCGCCACCGGCCGCCTTCAGCAACACCGGATAGCCAATCCGCTCCGCCAGCGTTCGCGCCGAGTCGACATCCTCCAGCAGCCCCTCGGAGCCTTCGATGAGCGGCACTTCCGCCTGGCGCGCCGTCACCTTCGCCTGCGCCTTGTCCCCCATCAGCGCTATCACCCGCGCGCTCGGCCCCACGAACGTCAGATCGCACTCCTGGCAGATCTCGGCGAAGTCCGCGTTCTCGGCCAGAAACCCGTACCCGGGATGGATCGCCTGCGCGCCGGTGATCTCCGCGGCGCTGATGATGTTCGGGATGTTCAGGTAGGAAGCCCGTGCCGCCGGCCCGCCCACGCACACGGATTCGTCGGCCAGCTTCACGTGCAGCGCGTTGCGGTCCACCGTCGAGTGCACGGCCACCGAGTGCAGCCCCATGTCCCGGCAGGCGCGGATGATGCGAACCGCGATCTCCCCCCGGTTGGCTATCAGGACCTTCGAAAACAACTTCGTTTCCTTCCGATGCCGGCACCGGACCGCCCGCGCGGACCGGCCAGCCCGTTCACGATTGCAGCAACACCAGCGGTTGCCCGAACTCCACCGGCTCTCCCGAGGGCACGAGCACCCGGTCCACGAGCCCTTCCCGCTCGGCGCGGATCTCGTAGCGCAGTTGCATGGACTCTATGATGCCATACACCTGCCCCGTGGCGATCCGGCTTCCGTTCTTCAGCACCGGCTGACCCTGCGCATCCTGCAGCTGGAAGAACCGGCCCACTCTGGGACTCGTCAGGGACCAGCTCCGATCCACCGGCGACGCCTCTGCGGCTGCTTCGGCCGGCGCCGCGGGCGTCTCGGAAGACCGTGCAGGCGCGGGCTCGACGGCTCTCGTGGCCGCTGCCGGGCCCGTCGCTGCCGTGGTGGCCACCGCCCGCTTCAGACGGACGCGGCTGGCGCCTTCGGAAACCTCCAGCACCGCGTAGCCGCTCTCCGCAAACGCCTGGATCAGCTGCGACAGTTCCTGCGTGTACTCGGGCATCGTCAACTCCTCGCGCGGGCGCGCTACCGCGTCTCGGCCACCATCCGGAATCGCTCCCGCAAGTCCGCCATCGTCTCCATCGGGTCCTCGACGATGATCTTCGCACCGCCCAGGATGTCCATGAACCCGAGCTCCCGGTAGTAGCGGGGAACGATGTGGAGATGGTAGTGGCGGATACTGGCGCCGCTGCCTTCGCCGTAGTTGTACCCCACGTTGAATCCCGACGGCCGGTAGCGCTGCTGCAAGACGTCGAACGCCAGGCATTGCAGCCGGTGCAGCCGCACGACCTCGTCCCGCGAAAGCTCCCTGGGGTCCTCCACGTGCCGCATCGGGAACACCATCAGGTGGCCCGAGTTGTACGGGTGCAAGTTGAGCGACACCGAAAAGAGGTCGTCCCGGAAAATCTCGAGGCGGTCGACCGTGTCGCGGCCCGCGATGATGTCGCAGAGGATGCACTCTACCTGCGGCCGGTTGCCGCGCACGTACTCTCTCTTCGACGGGACGAAGAGGTGCGAGCGCAACATCTGGAGCTTGTCGACCGGGTAGAGGCTACTCGGGCCGGCGTCGCCGGCGGGCCTGGGCTTGCGGTCGCCTTCGCGCGCTTGGTGCGGGCGGTTCCTTGGCCTGGGCCGGGACCGAGTGAGCTCTCCGGGCCGTTTTCGTCGATCGTGCTTTCGGGCTGGATGTGTCACGTATTCTCTTCTCCAGATCCCTGAAAACCGCGCCCCACTGCGCGTCGGCCTCCAGGCGGGATCTCCATTGGTTCAGGGTGTGTCGGGCCGCCGCCGCGTTGCCGCCCGCAAAGTAGGCACGGACGAGCTCCACAGCGGCCGCCTTGAAGTCGGGGCTGGCCGCCAGCGCTGCCTTCAGGTGGGCGACGGCGTCGTCCGGCCGGGCGCGGTCCAGGGCGATCAGACCGAGGACGTGGTGGCCGTCGGCGTAGTGGGGGGCAAGGGACAGGCCGCGTGCCAGAGCGCGCTCGGCGTCGTCGCGGAGCCCGTCTCGGTAGAGCTTCTTGCCGAGCTCGATGTGCCGGCTGGCGTAGTCCGGGATGGGCCGCAACGCCTCGAGCCAGGCTGTCGCAGCACTGCGGAAGTCGCCCGCGAGCGCCAGCGATTCGGCCGGCTCCACTCGGCAGGCACCGGCGGCCCGGGCGGCTCGCTCGAGCGACAGGCACGCCAGGCGCGCGTCGCCCGCGGCCAATTCGAGCTGGGCCTTGAGGTGCCAGGTCTTCGCCATCCCCGGGTTGAGCACGAGCGCGCTTTCGCAGGCCGCTAGCGCCTCTCGCTCTAGCCCCAGGCTGGCGGCTGCCGCGGCACGCTTGTGATGCCAGTCGGGCCACTCCGGATGTTCGACGGCGACGCGCCGGCCCTCTTCTAGCTGCTCCTCGACGCGCCGGATCTCCGCCGTGACTTCGTCGAGGAACGAGCGCGCCGCCCCGAGTTGCGGCGATATCTCCAGCGCGCGAGCGGCCAGCCGGGCCGCATCCGCCAGATGGCGATCCCGGTAGCGCAGCACCGCTCGGCCGTACCACGCCGGCGCGTGTCGTTGGTCGCGCGAAAGTGCCGTCTCGAAGGCCAGGTCGGCCTGAGTGGTCCTCCCCATCTCCGCCAGCACCTCGCCCAGCAGCGACTGGGCTGGCGCGGCGCCGGGCCGCAGTCGTGCGGCCTCACGCGCATGGCCCAATGCCTCCGAGAGCTGGCCGGCCAGCAAGGCCGCCCGGGCTGCCACCTCGCGTGCCGCGGCCAGGTCGGGGTCCTCGGCGAGCGCCTGTCCGGCCAGATCCAGGGCTTCCCTATGGCACTTGCGGGAAAGGGCCTGGCGAGCCTTGGCCAGCAGGTCCTGGCCCGCGTTCACCTCTGGCGCTTCGAAACCCGACGCCAGCCGCTCCACGGTCTGGAGCATGCGGCCGTACTCCGACTGGGCGGCCCAGAGGTAGAGGCCCAGGTCGGGCCGAGGATCGCCTTCTTCCAGCAACGACCGCCAGAGCCGAATGGCGGACTGGTAGTCGGCCTGCCGGAAGAACTCGAGGCCTTGCTCGAAGCGGCGGTCGGAAGCGGTCAGCATCGGAGCGACTTCAGTGGCACGCTTACGCCGCCCGTCGGGCCCGGTTCACCCCGGTTTCGCGCGGGAAGAGGCTGTCGAGGCTTGCCACTCGAGGTGGCTTGGGCTCGGGTTGGCGGCCGTTCACGTCTTGAGCTCCTTCTTGCGAGCGGCTGGGAAGAGCACGTTGTTGAGGATAAGCCGATAGCCGGGGCTGTTCTTGTGGAGCGCCAGGTCGGTCGGCGGGTCGCCCACGGCGTGGGAGAAGTCCTCGGGGTCGTGGCCGCCCAGGAAGGTCCAGGTGCCCTTGCCGAGCATGCCGTGGATGTACTTCACTCGGTTCTGGCCGGGCATCTCGCCCAGAATCTGGACGGTCTCCCTGAGCAGCGGCCGGGCGAAGCTGGTGGTCTGGCCGAAGAAGCCCTTCACCTCGTTGACGTGACACTGAGTCAGCATCGTGGCGACGGTGTCTATCTTGGCGGAGAACTCGAATAGCGTGAAGTTCTCCAGCTCGGGGCGGCTGACGTTGCGGTAATCGCTGATGTCGATGTTGGAGTACTCGTAGACGTAGGGCGAGGTCTCGATATCGAAGTCCTTGAAGGCGAAGCCGCGGGTGAAGTCGAGCTTCTGCTGGAAGCCCGGGTCGACGCCGTCGCCGTCGATTTCGGGGCCGACGACGTCGACGTCCTCGGCGGCCAGGGCGACGTCGATGCTGTCGGTGGCACTGCACATGGCGAAGAGAAACCCGCCGTCTCGGACGTAGTCGTGCAGGGCGCGGGCGACGGCGTGCTTGTGCTGCCAGACCTTCTCATAGCCGGCCTCGCGCGCGGCCTGTCCGTACTCCTTGACCTGCTGGCGGTACCAGGGGGCGGAGTGGAAGGTCGCGTAGAACTTCCCGAACTGCCCGCTGAAGTCCTCGTGGTGCAGGTGGACCCAATCGTAGTCGTGGAGCTTGCCCTCGAGCACCTGCTTGTCCCAGATGGTGTCGTACTTGATGCCCGCGTAGGTGAGGACCAGGGTGACGGCGTCGTCCCAGGGACGCTTGTCGGGCGGCGTGTAGACGGCGATCTTCGGCGCTTTCTCGAGGAGGACGTCCTCCATGTTGGCGGCCTTGAGCGCCGCGAGGATCTCCTCCTTACCGGAGTCGTCGACGCGCTCGAAACTGACGCCTGTCAGGCGCGCCTGCACCTCGATCAGCTTGGAGTCGGGGACGAGAAAGCTGCCGCCGCGGTAGTTGAGGAGCCACTCGACGTTGAAGCTCTGCTGCAGGGCGTAGAACGCCAGCCCGTACGCCCGCAGGTGGTCGGTCTGCTCCTTGTCCATTGGCAGCAGCATGTAGCTGCGAGCCTCGGCTGTCCCCGCGACGCCAGCCGCCAGCAGACACGCCAACGCCATCGCCCGGATGGAAAACTTCATCTTCATTTCGAGAGCCGTCGGGCCCGGTGCCCCGGGCCCTGTTTCGCCGCGAATGGTATCACGACTCGCCTCGATTTCAAACCGTCGAAGTAACCGGGGGCACCTGCTTCCGGAGGGAGAGGCTACCCGGGGAACACGGCCTTGCTGAACTCGGCGAAGACGGCGGCGTCGGAGCGGCGTGAGAGCTCCCGCTCGGCGCGGCGGCGCGGCAGCACTTCCGGCAGCCGGGCGAGCGCCCCGGCAAGCGAGCGGTAGAAGTCGAAGTCGAGCGCCACCCAGGAGAACGCCGTCCGGGCCGCGAGGTTCGCTCCGTGGAGCGCCACGTAGAGCGGGTCGTGGATGTTCTTCCAGATGAAGAGGAGGCGGTTCCTTCCGAACTGGACGCGGCGGATGCGTTGACTGAAATGATGGAGGATGGTTCCGGACTCTCGGTGGTGGTGTACGACCTTCGCTTGGGGCTCGTACAGCAGCCGGTAGCCGCGCTTCCAGGCGCGGTAGCAGAGGTCGGTCTCCTCGGCGAAGAACGGGAGGAACAAGTCGTCGAAGCCGCCGAGCTCCAGGAAGAGGCGGCGGTCGAAGAGGCCGATGGCGCCGCTGAAATGCTGGAGCCTCCCGCCCGCCGGGGCGATCTCGCCAGAGCGCGAGGCCAGCGCGCGCCAGATCTTCAGGTCGCCCAGGGCGAACGTGGGGACGGTCCGTCCCTTTTCCGTGGCGCCCGACGGGTCCAGCAGTCGCGCGCTGACCGAGAAGATGTCCGGCCGGATGAAGCCCGCCAAGAGCGCCTGGGCAGCGCCGGGCTCGAGCAGCATGTCGTTGGAGATGTTGAGGACGTAGGGCGAGCGCGCGGCCTCGAAGGCCGCGTTGGCGGCGGCGCCGAACCCGCGGTTCTCGGGCAGCGCCACGACTCGCACCTGCGGGTGGTGCGCGCGAAGCCAGGCGACCGAATCGTCCGTCGAGCCGTCGTCGCTGACGATGACCTCCGCGATCGCCGGCGTCTGGCGGACGACCTCCAGGTTCGGCGGCAGGTAGGCCTCCAGGTTCGCTCGCCCCTGGTAGTTGGTGAGCACCAGCGAGATCGCGCCCTCACTCATCGGCGTAGGCTCCTGCCCGGGAACGCGCTGGGGGAAAGCTCGGTGCGCATGCGCGCATGCAATCACATCCCGGCCTTCCAGCGGGCCGAGATCTCGGCTGCGATTTCGGAGGCCGCCCTCCCGTCGGGCGCGGCGATCCACCGGACCCCCCGCAGCCGCCGGCACCAGGCCAGCTGCTTGCGCGCGAAGCGCCGCGTGTCGCGGGCCAGACGGTCCAGACCGGCTGCGATGGGTTCCTCGCCCGCCAGGCACGACGCTAGCTGGGGCACGCCCAGCATCTGGCGCGCGGTCGGCATCGCTCCGAGGCCCGCCGGCCCCGCTGTCGCGGGACGGCCAAGGACGCCCAGGATGCGGGCCACCTCAGAGAGCGCTCCGTCTTCCATCATCCGCCGGGCCCTCAGATCGATGCGCCGGCAGAGCTGGTCCCTCGGCACGTCCAGCGCGAAGGCGGCGAAGGCCTCAGCGACTAGCGGCCGGCGGGCGCCGACCTGTGCGCTGTAGGGGCGCCCCGTGAGCCGGCAGACCTCCAGCGCCCGCACCAGCCGGTGGCTGTCATTGGGGTGCAGTCGCACTGCCCCCTCGGGGTCTAGCCGCTCGAGCTCTGCGTGCAGCCACCCCGGTCCTTCACGATTCGATCGCTCCGTCAACTCCTGGCGCACGGCCGCGTCGGCCGCGGGCAGCTCGGAGAGGCCGTCCACGAGAGCCGAAAGGTAGAGCCCGCTGCCGCCCGCCACGATCGGCACCCGGCCCCGGCCGGCGATGCCGGCCGCCAGCTCGAGCGCCTCGGCCCGGAACCGAGCGGCGTCGAACCTCTCGCACGGTTCGATGATCTCGAGCAGGTGGTGCGGGACTCGCTCGCGGTCGGCCGCCGACGGCGCGGCGCTGATGACGGCCAGGCCGCGATAGACCTGCATCGAGTCGGCGCTGACGATCTCGCCCCCGAGCCGCTCGGCCAGCTGTACAGCAACTTCCGTCTTTCCCGACGCCGTCGGGCCGGTCAGCAGCAGCAGTCGAACCCCGTCGGGCAGCGCCCCACGGCCCGTCACCAGTTCCTCTCGAAGAGCTTCTTCAACTCGTCCTGGCCAAACTGCAGGAGCACCGGCCGCCCGTGCGGACAGCGCAGCGGGTTCTTCGTGCGCGCCAGGTCCCGCACGAGCGTCTTCATCTCCATCTCCGAGAGCGTGTCCCCCGACTTCACGGCCGCCTTGCAGCTCACCATCCGCGCGACCTTTTCGCGCCGCTCCTCGATGGGGCCGGACCCTGTCGCCTCTTCCAGGAGCTCCCGCATGACCTCCCGGACGTCGATGCCACGCTCCATCACCGGCACGGTCTTCACCACCAGTGTGCCGCCGCTGAAAACGTCGCACTCGAAGCCATGAAGTGTCAAAAGGGCCACAGCATCCTCCAGCTCCTTTTCGGCGCGGCGCGGACACTCCACCGTCACAGGGAGCAGGAGCGGCTGCGTCTCGAGCGCGCGGCGCGCCATCTTCTCCACGTTCTCCTCGTAGAGCACTCGCTCGTGCGCCGTGTGCTGATCGATGAAGTAGAGCTGGTCGCCGGCCACGCCGACGACGAACGTGCGGAACACCTGGCCCAGCAGCGCCATCCCCTCCCAGTCGGCGCCCGTGGCCGGGACGCCCCTCGAAAAGAGCGGCTGCAGCGGCTCGATCGGGTCCTCGGAGTCGAACGGCGAGCTCGGTGTCGAGTGCGTGGCTGGCGTGGCCGGCTGCGATACCAGGTTCGGCCGCATCGCCGCCGGCGGCGGCAGGTAGGGGAGCACCGGCCGCGGCCGCGCTGGAGTCCACTCGGCCGGCGGCTCGGGGGCGCGCGGTGAGCCCGCCGGCTGGACGGTCTCCGGCCGCCGCTCACCCGAGAGCGCGTCCTTCACCGCCGCGCCCAGCAGCCCGGCCAGCCGTTCCGGCTGGTGCAGCCGCACCTCCAGCTTCTGCGGATGCACATTCACATCCACCGCCCAGGCCGCCGCTTGCACGAAGAGCACCGCAACCGGCCAGCGCCCTCGCGGCAGGTACGCGTGGTAGCTGTCCGCCACCGCCCGCGCCAGCTGCGGCAGCTGCACCGGCCGTCCGTTGACGTAGAGGTGAAAGGCGTTGCGCGTGGCTCGGTTCACGTCGGGGCGCGAGACATATCCGCTCACCGAGTACGGCAGCTCCGGGTGCTGCCTGGGCGCAAGCGCCAGCATCGCGCGCGCGGTCGCCGGCCCGAAGACGGCCACCATGGCGTCGAAGAGCTTCCCGGTCCCGGGCGACGAGAGAATCGGCGCCCGCCCCTCCACCGACAGCTTGAAGCTCACACCCGGGTGGCCCAGAATCGCTTCCGTCACCGTCTCGATGATGTGCCGCGTCTCCGTGCTCTCCGACCGCAGGAACTTCAGCCGTGCCGGCGTGTTGAAGAAGAGCTCCCGCACCACGATTGTCGTTCCGACCGTCGTGCCGACCGGGCGCGTCTCATGGACCTTGCCCCCGACCACCGCGATGCGCGTTCCGCCCTGGGCCGCCCGCGGTCGCGTCCGGATCTCGAGCCGGCTCACCGCGGCGATGCTCGGCAGCGCCTCCCCTCGGAACCCGAGCGTCCGGATGTCGTCGAGGTCCTGCTCGGTGGCGAGCTTGCTCGTCGCATGCCTCGAGAGCGCCAACAACGCCTCGTCTTCGGCCATCCCGTGGCCGTCGTCGGTGATGCGCAAGAGCGAGACGCCCCCGCTTTCCATCTCGATCTCGATCCGCCTGGCCCCCGCGTCCAGGGAGTTCTCGAGCAGCTCCTTGACGACCGAGGCCGGCCGCGCGACGACCTCGCCGGCGGCGATCTTGTTGATCAGGTGATCATCCAGCACTCGGATCGTGGCCACGGCCTCGCGATTATACCTGGCCATACACGCCTTTTCATCCCCGCCCGGGCGCTTCCCGATTCGGTCCGTCCTGCGCCCCGAGGCGGGATAGGCCACACCGTGCAGTAAAATGGGGGCGCATGCTGGTCCTGGGAATCGAAACCTCATGCGACGACACGTCGCTGGCCCTGGTCGAGGACGGCCGAAGCGTCGTCGCCAGCCTGATCAGCTCCCAGGTCGCCACGCACGCGCCGTTCGGAGGCGTGGTCCCCGAGCTGGCCGCGCGCGATCACCTCACCGCGCTCCCCGGCCTGCTCGAGCTGCTCTGGAAACAGGCCGGCCGCCGGCTCGCCGACGCCGACGCCGTCGCCGCCGTTTACGGCCCGGGACTGCTCGGCTCGCTGCTGGTGGGGCTGGCGCTTGGCAAGGCCCTGGCGCTCGGCGCCGGCAAGCCGTTCATCGGCATCAACCACCTCCAGGCCCACCTCTTCGCCAACTTCATCCACACGCCCGAGCTCGAGTTCCCGTTTCTGGGGCTGGTCGTCTCGGGCGGCCACACGCTCCTGCTGGACGTGCCCGCGGCCGGCCAGTTCCGGGTCCTCGGCAGAACCATCGACGACGCAGCCGGCGAGGTGCTCGACAAGATCGCGCGCCTGGCTGGACTGCCCTTCCCGGGCGGCCGCTACGTCGAGCAACAGGCGCTCGAAGGTGATCCCGCGTCCGTCCCACTGCCCCGCCCCGTCGCCCGCTCCAACCCCCTCGACTTCAGCTTTTCCGGCCTCAAGACAGCCGCGGCCCTGGCGCTCGGCACCGGAAAGCACGCCCTGCCCGACCTGATGGCGTCGTTGCAGGCGGCCGTGATCGACTGCATCGCTGCGCGCGTCGAGCGGGCCCTGCAGCTGACCGGCCGCCACCAGCTCGCCATGGCCGGCGGCGTCACTGCCAATCGCAGGCTCCTCGAGGTGCTCACCGAACGGGCCTCCGCACGAGGGGCTCGCGTCTTCTGCCCCCCGCCAGCGCTCTGCACGGACAACGCCGCGATGGTCGCGAGCCTGGCCTTCTTCCGCCTGGCCCAAGGCCAGACCAGCCCGCTCGATCTCAACGCCGTCGCCCAGCTCGAGCCCGATGTCGCCTGACGCGCCGCTGCCCGCCCCATGACAGACTTTCCGGTCGCCATCTCGCGGAAGTATCGCCCGGTGAAGATTCTGGGCGAGGGAGGCTTCGGTACCGTCTGGCAGGCCGTGCAGCTCGACCTCAATCGTCCCGTGGCGCTCAAGGTGCTCTCGGAGAAAGCTCTCACCGACGCCGACGCAGTCGCGCGGTTCCGCCACGAGGCGTTGGTCGCCAGCAAGATCAACCACCCGGGTGTCGTCGCCGTGCTCGACTACGGCGTCGAGGGTTCCCTGGGCTACATCGCCCTTCCGCTCATCGACGGTTGCACGCTTCGGGATCGCATCCGACAGGGACCGATGCCGACGTCGCAGGCCATGCTCGTCGCGATCGCCCTGGCCGACGCGCTCGCCGAGATTCACCGTCAGGGTGTGATCCATCGCGATCTCAAACCCGAGAACGTGTTGATGGAGAACCGCGAACGGCCGCTCCTCACCGACTTCGGCATCTCCAAATCGGCCGGCTCGTCGGTGCAGACGCGCGAGGGGATCATCTTCGGCACGCCCGGCTATGTCGCCCCCGAGCAGCTCGAACACGAGAAGGCCAGCCCAGCGTCGGACCAGTTCTCGCTGGCCGTCATCGTCTACGAGCTCTTGACCGGCCGGCGCCCCTTCACTGGCGACACGCCGGCCGAAGAGGCGATGGCCCGCGTCAAGTCACCCCCGTATCCCATCCGCTCGCTGCTGCCGCGGCTGGCCCCCGAGGTCGCCGAGGTGCTGATGAAGATGCTGGCGCGAGATCCGGGACAGCGCTACAAGGACATGCGCGCCGTCCACCGAGCGCTGCAGGTCGCGGCCCTGAAGGCGACCGCGAGCGAAAAGGAGCCGGCGCCACCCGATCGCCAGGGCAGACGGACGACCGGCTCGATGGCCGCCGTTCCCGGGCCCGACTCCTCGCAAGACACGCCAGGCGGAGCCCGGATGAGCAGGAGTTTGCAGGCGCCAATGACCGTCTCGATGACACGCATACCGGCGGCGTCGCGCCCCGCGCGGTACGAGTCGGACTCCCGTCGCTCGCTGCCACGCGCCCTCGTTGCCGCCGCCGCCGTTCTGCTCGTCCTGGCCGCGGCCGCTAGCGCCTGGCTACTTCGTCCGCGTGACACGGCAGCCCCGCCGCCTGCCGTTGCCGTGAGTACTCCCGAAGTCCCCGCACAGCCGCCCCCGACCTCCCCGCCGCCCCCGCCCGCTGCCGCGGAGCTGGTCCTGCCGGCGGTCTATCCCCGCATCGCCTCGCCCGACTGCGCGAAGCTCGAAGGCAAGGGCGGCCACATCACGCCGCTGGATGTCGCGCGCTGTGAGGTCCGGCGGTGGTTCAGCGCCTGGGACAAGGTCGCCGGCCGGACCGTCGGGGGCCATTTCTCGCTCGTCGTCGCCGTTAAAAAGGCCTCAAAGGATGCCTCGACTCTCCTGGAGTTGTTCGAGTCGGCGCCTGCGCGTCGAGCCCTGGAGGCGCTCGCGTATCTCCGGGACTCAGCCGAATGCCAGGCGGTCGAGCGCTTCGATGCCGGCGTCGTCCTGATTCGCGCGCACGCTGCTCACGCCGCCTGTCTCTGGAACGCCTTCGGCGCCAACCTGGGCCCTGACGCGAAGTTCCCATTCCCGAACCTCTTCAGCCTGCCAGCCGGCGGCTTCTATTCGGCCTGGGAGCGCCAGTGGAAGCTGGCATCCGGATGGGAGCAGCAGGCGTCCGCGCTGGGCGAGTGGGTGACGTTCCACCGGGCACTCGAGGAAGAGCGCATACTCTGGACGCCCGGGACCGCCCACGCCAGCGCCCTTGGCGGCGCGACCGCGCAATCGCTCCTGCGCGAGGACTTGGGCTACGTGATGACGCGGCTCTGGCGGCTGCGGACCCGCGGGCAGCACGCCGAGGCGCTGGCGCTCTGGACCCAGGCGGAGTCCAAGCTTCGGGCGGACGGTCCGGGGATGGCTGCCGGAAAGAGAAGCACGCTCTCCGCCTGGGTGTACCTGGAAGGGTTCCTGCTCGCCATCTTCTCCAAGAACCTGGGGGCCGCCCAGCTGCATGCGGCCGAGGCGAGGAAGGCTCTGGCGCTCTGCCGGGAGGACCGCGGTGCTGCCCGGCTCGCCATCGCGGGGTGGGGCGAGTGGAAGCAGCTCGGCAGCCTGGGTCAGTGAGCGTCAGGGGCGATAGAGCAGGGCGAGCGCGCCCACGAGCCCCAGTCCCGCCGCCAGCAGCTTGAGCCCCTCCCGGCCCAGGGTGTAGTCGCGCGGGAAGGCCAGGTGGTAGGTGACCACCATGAACGGAAGCACCGGCAGCGGAATCCGGAGCGTGATCGCGAGCGTCCCGGCGGCGATCATCCCGGCGGCGATGGCGGCCGGGGCACGCCACCAGGCCCGCTCGAGCCGCTCGGAGCACGTGATGTAGAGCGAGGCCATCACGAAATCGGACGTGCCGATGAAGAAGCCGACCTCGGGCTGCAGCAAGACCGGGAAGTTGACCAGGAAGTGGTCGACGACCTTCGCCTCGATCAGCGTTCGCGTCACACCGCCGTGAACGCTCCAGAGGTCGGTCACCGTCACGACGATCCCGAGGGCCAGGAGGATCTCGCCGCTGGTAATGTGGCCGGCGAGAAACGCGCCGAGCAGGGTTGCCGCCGAAAGCTGGGCCAGGTCCTTGAGGAGCAGCGCCGGCGTCGAGTCCAGCCCCAGCTGGCCCATCCCCCAGAGCAGAGCAGCCGCGGCCAGCACGACCACCGGAACCGCCGCCGGCCCGACCCGCTGCCGCCGCCCGATGCCGACGAACGTGACGCCAGCCACGATGCAGAGCCACCCGCTGACCAGGCGGCACCAGGAAACGCTCACGTCCGCCGGCAGCCATCGCGTCGCCGCCGCGGCAGCATACGCCGCCGCGAAGACTCCCGCAGCCAGCACGAGGGGCGGCATCTCGCCCGCAGCATAGAAAAAAAACTGGGGACACACGACCTATTTCGC
>JACPRK010000011.1 GCA_016190005.1 Candidatus Wallbacteria bacterium
CACGAGCTCCACGATCCAGCCCTAGATCACTATCTCGCGATTATCCGGAAGAAATCTCTCCCGCATCTTCGCCATCGCCGAGTCGAGGCTCGCAGGCTTCGCTGCATCTCGGCTCACGAGCTTCAGCACGTGGAAACCCAGAAACGACTTGACCAGCTCGGGATGAACCTTGCCGGCCTCGGCTCCCTCGATCGCCTTGCGGATCTCGGGGAAAACCTTGTCGCTCGTTACCAGGCCGCCCTTTTCCTTCGTCGCCGGATCGCGTGAGTACTTCTTGGCCAGATACTCGAAGTTCTCGCCCTTCATCGCCGCGTCCAGCACTTCCTTGGCAATCTCTTCTTCGGTGACAAGGATGTGCTGCAGCGTTACCTTGGCTGGCTCCTCGAACTCGCTCTTGTGCTCATCGAAGTACGATTTGACCTCGTCAGCGGAAACCTCCGGATTCAGCGTGTTGCGAATCTCCGCCGTCAACGCTGCATCCAGCGGCTTGAAGGCCACCGGCTCCCGCTTCTCCATCAGGAACAGGTGTTGCGTCCTCCCGAAAACGACGGGCTCCGAAACCTTGCCGGGCTCCAGCGATTTCAAGGCGTCCACGATCTTCCGGTGCAAGCCCCGCACGGAGTACACCTCGCGCTGCACGGCGTCGGCTACCGTCGGAGCGTCTTCTTCGGAAAGCGAAACCTCCTTCCAGAGGCCGCCCTCCTTCGCGTCGCTCCCGTCGCTCTCGGCCTTGGCGATCTCCTCGAACGACCGCTTTTCGGCAGGCTTTCCACCCGCGCCCAGCGCAAGGTCCTTTCGCAGCTTGCTCATCGCTTCGACCACGAGTTGCTCCGCCTTGGTCTCGGTCAACCGCTGCTCGATCTCCTTGCGGACCTCCGTAAGCGCCTTGTTCTCGCTCGGCAGGACTTCAAGCAACTGAACCAGGTGCAAGCCCTTGGCGGACTTGACCGGTCGGCTGATTTCCCCGGCCGAAAGTTCCGTCACGATATCAGCGATGCTCTCGTCGACGTACCCGTTCGCCCCGATCTCGTCGATCTTCCCGTTGTCCTTGTTCTCGCCCAGGATGACGATGCCCAGATCGCCGCCTTCGTTCGCCGATTTGGCGTGGCTCGACTTCTTCGCGGCCTCGGCAAACGCAGTCGACTGCGTCGTGTTTGCCGACTCGCCCAGGCTCTTTGAAAGCTCAGCAAGCTGGGCTCGCGCGGCGTCTTCTCGCTTGGTTCTCTCGAGCTCCCGTGTCAGCTCGTCACGCTTCTCGGCGAAGAGCTTCTCTCGTGCCGGGTCCTTCTCGAGCAGGGGCAACTTCTGCGTCACCTGCACCAAGTGAAATCCGTCCTCCGATGGCAAGACCGGGCTGACCTGCCCCTCCTCCAACTCCTTGACCGTGCTTGCCAGCGGCTCGGGCAGCTCGCTCGGCTTCAATGTCCCACGGTCCCCCTTCTTGCTCTTGAGCTCCGCCACATTCTCGTCGGCTGCAACCGCGGCGAAGGACTCACCCTTCTCGATCCGGCTCCGGAGCTCCTCGGCCTTCTTGCGAGCCGCGCTCCGTTCCTCGTCGGTCTTACCCAGCGCCACCCGGATCTCCCTCAGCGCCACCGAGGCCTCGGCCGGTTGCGTCTCGTCGAAGTGCTTTCGCAGCTCCTCCGGCGTCGACTTGGCCGCGTCGCGGAACGAATCATGTACCGGATCGAGATAGATGTGCCGGAGCCGCACTTTCTTCGGAGCCTTGAAATCGGATGCATGCTCCTCGTAATACTTCGCGATCTCCGCGTCTGCGATCTTCACCTGCTTCTTCCACCGATCAGCCGCAGGGTCCAGCATCAGGTGCCGCAAGGAAACCTTGTCGGGGACCTTCCACCGCGCCTTGTGGCTCTCGTAGTACTCCTGGATCTCCTTGTCGCTCACCTGCGCCCGCAACTTCGCCACGATGTCTCCACGGACGGCCGATAGCGCCTTCACGCCCTTACCGTCGGCTGCCTTGAAGTCGGCCTGGTGCGCCTGGTAGTAGTCCTCGACCATCTTGTCGGTGACGGTCTTGCCGCCCGTGACCGACTGCACCACGCGCTCCTGCTTCACCTGCCGTTCGACGTACTTGCGAAGCACCGGCTCCGTCATGTTGACCGACGCCAGCAACTTCTCCTTGCCTCCTGCCTTCTCGAAGTTCTTGGAGAGGATCTCCTCGACGTCCTTCGACACGTCCAGCTTCAGCGTGTCGGCTTCCATCATCACCAGCCGCTCCTTGACCAGGTTGTCCAGGATGACCTCCCCCATGAGCGTCTTGAAGGCTTTCGCCGAGGCCGTGCTGCCCCGGTAGATTTGATTGTTGTTCCGCGCGTTGACGACCGCCCGGTTCAACTCGCCCTCCGTGATCACTTCGCTGGCCCCCTTGTAGACGACCGTCGCCACCTGCCGGCCGTCCGTGAAGTCCAGCTCGGTCTGCTTCTGCTCGTCCTCGGTCCGCTTCTTCGCGGCTTCCTGGGCGGCCTGCTCAGCCTGCCGGCCCGACCAGATCGAACCTGCGGCAATGAAGAAGATGGAAAGTACGAACGTGGCGATGATGAGCCAGATGAAGCCCTTCATCTTGCGTCGGAAGAAATCGACCATCATAGGAACCAGGATCTCCTTGGAACGGCGAAAGTCGCGAATGACAATGCAGCGCCACCGCCCTCCCGGGGCGCCGGAGCCCGGGGATTCTACAATCTCCCCCCCGGAATGGCAAGGACGCCGACGTCCGGCTACCGAAGTATCCATGCGCGTCTTCCCTTCCTGCGCGCGGCCCGCCCCGCTGGCCGCGTCGATTTAACCCGATTTAAGGTCCGTTTGAGACTCCGCCGCCCTATCTTCCTGCCCGCGACCGGCTCCCCTCGCCGCTCGCGAACCGGCACCCACTTCGACTTCCGAGCCGCCCAAACGGGCTCTCGGTCTCTAGCAGGAGGATCTTCGCCCGTGAATCACCAGTTCCCAACTCACGACCAACTGGCGCCCCGCCGCTCCGAAAGCCCGATCGAACGACTTCGACTGCTCGTCCGGCAGCGCAACTACAGCCCGGCCACCGAGAGGGCCTACGTCGGCTGGGCCCGCAGGTTCCACCAGTTCTGCGGGCGCCGGCAAGCCTCCGAGATCACCGACGAGCACGTGCGATCCTTCTTCTCTCACCTCACCTCCTCCCTCGAGCTCAGCGCTTCCAGCCGCAACCAGGCCCTCAGTGCCCTCCTCTTCTACTTCGAGTTCGTCCTCGAAAGACCCATCGACCGCGAGGGTAAGGACACCCGCGCCAAGCGCCCTCAGACCATTCCCGTCGTCCTCACTCGCTCCGAGGTTGCTCGCATTCTCCGCACCCTGACCGGCGTCCACCGACTCATCGGCTCGCTGCTCTACGGCTCGGGACTCCGCCTGATGGAGGCCCTCAGGCTCCGGACCAAGGACCTGGACTTCGAATCGGCGGAGCTCGTCGTGCGCGATGGCAAGGGCAGAAAGGACCGAAGGACCATTCTGCCGGTCAGCCTCCACACGGTGCTGAATGACCACCTCCTGCAGATCAAACGCCAGTTCGTTGCGGACCTCGACGCGGGCGCTGGCTCCGTCCAGCTCCCCACAGCCATCGCCCGTAAGTATCCCAGCGCCGCCACTGACTGGGCCTGGCAGTGGGTCTTCCCCGCTCCGAGGCAGTACGTCGACCCTGCCTCCCGAGAGCTTCGCCGCCACCACATCCATGCCACCTCGGTCCAGCGCGCCTTCCGGGACGCCGTCCTCCGATCCGGCGTCGGCAAGCTCGCGACCTGCCACACCCTCCGCCACTCCTTCGCCACACACCTTCTCGATGCCGGCTACGACATTCGCACCATCCAGGAGCTGCTCGGGCACTCGGAGCTCCAGACCACCATGATCTACACCCACGTCCTCAATCGAGGCGGCCGCGGCGTTCTGAGCCCTCTCGACGTTCGTCATCACGACTCCCTTCCAGCTCGCCTCGCGGTCACTGCGGCTCTCCAGCCGCCCGCCCCGCCCTCGGCGCCCTCTCCCGACGATTCCCCTCTGCCTCTTCGCCCCGTCCGCAAATGACCGGGTTGCTCGCACCTCGCTGGGCTGTCCTCGGAGTCAACTCCCCCACGCGCTCGTCTTTCCGGCTACACTCCTCCATGCCGAGAGCACTTCTGATGAACCCTCGCCCCGCCCGCTCCGCTTTCGGCCTCATTGAGGCCTTGGTTGCCTTCGTCCTCTTTGCGGTGATCTTCATTCCTCTCATGGGAGTCTTCACTGACACCGGAGGCATGCAGATGGAAGCGGTGCGCGACTACGCCGCAGTTCTCAACGTCGCGGAGCGCTTCCTCAACAACTCGCTCGATATCCTCGAGAGTGGCCGGACAGATCTGGCCGGCGATCTCGAGATCACGGCGCTTCTGGAGGGCGATCCCTACGCCAGGAGCACGCTTCAGGGGGTCCAGCGCCTTCGCGCCTGGCTCTCGGTCGCTGCCGTCCCTGGGACCCCGCGGCTCTTTCGTGTCACTCTCAGGTTCTCGTTCGGCCAGAGTCCCCAACGTAGCTTCGAGCTCTCCACTCTCAAGTATGCGCCGAACTGCTGAACGTGCCGCCTTCACCATTGTGGAGGCCATCCTCTGGGGGTTGGCCCTCATTGTGATCACCGGCTTGGCCGCTTCCGCGGTCCACTGGGCCAGGCTCTCGTGGACCTCCGGCGTCGAACGACTCGATCAGTTCGGCGCCCTCAGGCTCGCCTCGCTCAAGATCTCCCAGGAGCTCGCCTATGCTCGCCAGCTCCTCTATCCCCCGGTCTCTCCTTCCGGAGCCTTCCATCAGGTGCTCTTTCTGGGCCAGCACAACCAGCTCGAGGCGTGTTTCGTCGACCCACAAAAACAGTTGATGCTCTTGACTCGAGACGCCGTCCAGCGCGTGGAGCCCCTCACTCGTCAGACGATTCGCCTGGACGTCCGCCGGCCGGGAGTGAACTACATCGAGTACATGGTCACCATCGCCGACGAACAGGGGCGAGAGCTGCGGCTCGGAAACGGTATCTGGGTCAAGAACCATGACTGACAGGAAGGGAATGTCCACCGCCGTCGCCATGACGGCCCTGCTCCTGATGGGAATCTTCGTCTTCGCGTTCGCGACCTATTCACGCAATGAGGTGCAGCTCGTGCGCCGTGCCATCGAGCACAAGCGCGCGGAGTATCTGGCCCTGGGCGGCATCGAGTGGGCTCGTGATCAGTTGCAGAAACGACGCTGGTACGCGGCCGAGAACAAGTACTGGGGAGTTCATTCCGAGACCGACCCGTTCGGTCCCGGAACCGGCCGTCTCCGCGTCGTGTGCGAGGACATGCGCCATCCGGAGATCCGCCAGTACGCCTTCCGCGAGGCCGCCATGCTCAGCCACGTCAACGTCTACAGCCAGGCCGTCTGCGGCCGCAGGACCGTCCTCATCTACGGCCGGTTCATCATGTCCCCCATGCCTTGGCTGCGTTCCGACACCACCGACGGCGCTCCGGACCCCGAGGACGTCAGCTCGCTCGGCGAGTTCCAGGCCGGCGAGCTCCCGGTCCTCGTCCCCAAGTTTCCCTTCGAAGGCGGCTTCCTCGACGGTCGCGTCGAGTCCGTCTACGTCACCACCGGCCAATCCGTGGCCATCAATGCTCCACTGGTCCGCGTCATGCTCCTGGGTGCTGGCGAGCCGACTGAAGTGACTGCTCCAGCTCCCGGAAAGGTCAAGCGCGTCCTGGTCAAACAGGGAGACGTACTCCCGGCAGGCGCCCCGCTCGTCGTCCTCGAGCCTGACGATTCCAGCGCATCCCGAACCGTTCCGTTCACGCTCAAGACCATGGCGCGTATCACCAAGATCTCCGAGTCGAACCTGGCAGAGCTCGATGTCGGGAGCCCAGATGCTCGAGAGACCATTCGGGCATTCATCGAGGCGCACTCGAAGGACTTCATCGAAAACCATGTCCGCACCCAGCAGCTCACCTCGGGCGTAGCGACCAATCCCTTGCCAGAAACCGTATCTGCGCAGAATGTCCTGCGATTGCTGCCCGCCGGCTCGACCCCGGCTGTTCCCGACCCGCTCGCGGCCGGAAACACCTTCATCCAGAACCGGCTTCTCGGCTTCGCGTGGCCGTGCACGCCGCCCGAGCAGCTCGAACAGGCTCGCCGGGACGTCAACTTCGTCCTCGATCTGCAGCCTCCCAAGTCCAACCCGCTTGTCCGAAAGCTCTTCGATGCCACCGGAACTCCATACAAGACTTCCAGCCCCGTCAAGTCCATTGCCGGCCCCGATGCTGGCAAAGCTCTTCTCGACGTGACGGCTGTACCTCTCGCAGATTCGGATTTCGTCAATCGCGCAGGTATCTACCGCGAGGCCCAGTGGAGCCACAATTGCCGCTGGACCGGCAAGTTCGCAACCGGCGCCGGCGGGTTCGACACGTCCACGCTGGGTCCCGGAGTTACCGTGGACGGCGTCTTTTACCAGGGCGTCTCTTGCTCCCAGCGACCCTATGACCGCCCCTACATCCTGTTCACCGAACCCGGAGGCAAGGGAAAGAGCATCAAGGTCGGGCACGTCTTGAACTTCTACAGAATGTTCTTCACAGAGGCTGGAGCAGTCGCTCCTACTCAGCAGATTCGGCTTGACCTCGACATCATTGACCGGGTCGTCTATCCGCCCCCAGGCCCCACCCCCATGGGCGGCGGTGCAGGCGATTTCGGCTGATGCTCAGATGCGCGCCCAGTGCCATAACACCACCGCTGCAAGCGCAATCCCGCCAGCGGCGGCGAGCCAGATAACCGGCCGGCGGAGGTAGTCCTCGAGCTTCGACCGGCCTCGTCTTGGTTGGCCGCCCCCACCGAACGGGCGCTCCCCTGGGCTTGGCCCAAAGGCGACGCGGGCCGCCGAGATCGCCGGGTCTTTAGCCTGCGCTCCCCCCGTCGCATTGCCCCCGGCGTCTGCGGTCGCGCCGGAAGCTGGGAGAACACTGGCGCTGCTGCCGGCCTCGCGCCGCGCCTGCAGCCTCCTGCGTTGGCCGCCGACTCGAATGGCCTCCCGAGCGACCGCCAGCTGCTCTTGCAACGCGCGCGCGCTGCACGGCCTCGCCTGGGGCTCGAACGACAGGCATCTGCGAATCACACTCCACAGCTCGCTGGGCAGCTCCTCGCCGGTCGCCTTCTGGGAGCCCGGGGGCGCAATGAGCGTCTCGAACTCCTTCGGTCCCAGTCTGTCCAGGCGCACGTACTGCCCTGCCTCCACAGGCTCGCTTCCCGTCCACGCACGGTAGAGCAGAGCACCCAGCAAGTAGATGTCCGTCGCTGCTGTCGCGGGCTGAGTGCGCAGGAACTCCGGAGTCGCTAGCTCAGGCAGCAGATGCGCAACTCCACGCGCCGTCAGATCGGCCAGCCTCGTATCCTTCACCATCGGGAACTCGCCGATCGCGCATCTACGCGACGAATTGTCGTAGAGCACGGATTCCATCCCCAGGCTCCGGTGCACGACGCCTTTCGAGTGGAGATACGCCAGCACATCTCCGAGTTGCTCGCCCAGCTCGAACACATCGCCCGCCCCGATAGCTGCACCATCTGCCTCCAGCTCTCGCAAACTGCTCATCGAACGCCACTCGGTAACGTAAAAGACCTTCTGCTCCAGCACCCCCCAATCCAGAACCTTGTACAACGCAGGATGGTCCAGCGTCGCCAGCGTCCTGAACTCCCGTTCGAATCTCAGCAGCTCCGAGCGTTCCCCCAGCTTCTCCACGTCCAGCAGCCGCAGCTCCACCGGCCGAGCCAACCCGGCCTGCATCGCCTTGTACACCTCGACGACGCCAGCCTCCTGGCGAAGCCGCTCCAGGACCGTGTACTTCGCGCTGCTGGCACTCGGATGCTCCGCCATCCAGGCAGAGTGTAGCACCGCGCGCTTCGCTTCGCCTCGACTTCGCCCTTCTGGTAGGCTTCCGCCCGATGGGATTCGACGGCAAGAAGATTGGCAAGTACGCCATCAAGGATAAGCTCGGCCAGGGCGGCATGGGTGTCGTCTTCCTCGCCGTCCAGGAAGGTCTGGAGCGCGAGGTCGCCCTAAAGGTGCTCCCCGAGAAGAATCTCGAGCGCAGCAAGGATTTGCTCAAGCGCTTCATGAAGGAGGCAAGCGTCTGCGCCAAGCTCTCCCACCCCAACATCATCAAGGTCTACGACTATGGCTTCGAGCAGGGCCTCTACTACTACGCAATGGAGGTCCTCCGCGCCACTAGCCTCGAAGACGTTCTCAAGAAACAGCCTGTCCAGCTCGTCGATTTCACTCTGCGAATTGCTCGCGAGATGGCAGGCGCCTTTGAGTACTACCACCCGATGAACATCGTCCATCGCGACATCAAGCCCGCCAACATCATGCTCGACGGTGCGGGAAAGTCGATCTTGACCGACTTCGGACTCGTAAAGGACCTCCTCTCCACAGGAATCACCCGCGAGGGAGCCGCCGTTGGGACGCCCTACTACATGGCCCCGGAGCAGGTGACTGGGCAACCCGTCGACGGTGCCACCGATATCTGGCAGCTCGGTGTCGTTCTCTACCGCATGCTGACCGGAAGGCTCCCGTTCAAGGGAGAAGGTGGCATGGACGTACTCAGGGTGATACTGACGGAGCCGCCGGCTCCTTTGACGTCACTCAGTCCTAAGGTCTCGCCTTCCCTCGAGAACCTCATTCTGAACTGTCTCGAAAGGGACCGCGGTGTGCGGTACCGGTCGGCCCAGGAGCTTGCTGCCGACCTCGCCACCGTCTCCAGGAGAGGCTTCGTGGCTCGCCGGCGCGAACTGGCGGACGGCGCCGCTGCGCCTGTGGCGCCTTCCCCACAGCCGCTGCGCTCCACACGCTCGCTGCCCGCCGCCAGGCCGCCCTCCCTACAAGCGACTCCCCAACCGCCCACGTCTCCGTCGTGGATCGCCCCATCCATGCGCGTCGCGGCCCTTGTGCTCCTCATCCCCGCAGCCTTCGCGTTCGTCTGGTGGCGTGGACGACATGCCGGCTTCGCGGCGATGGAAGTGCTCGTCCGCGCCGGGTCGCGCAGGGCCATCGTCGACTGGCAAAGCCCCTCCGAGTACGCCGGCCAGATCGAGTGGACTTCGGCTTCGGGCGATGCCGCTCTGCGTGTCTCCTCGGTCGACTCCCCCGGCAGACTCAAACACTCCATCGTGCTCGAACCGCTCGAGGTCGGACGAGAGTACCGCTTCTGCATTCTCTTCCCCGATGGCCGCCGCTCCCTCGAGTACAACTTTCAGGCTCCCGATGCCCCACTCAGCGCCGATGACCTCCGCGTCGACGCAACGTCTCTCGAGCTGACGTTCTCGACAGCCGCTCCGGCAGTCGCATTGCTGCGCTCGGGCGAACATTCCGCCCGCGACGCCGAACCCGCCTCCAATCACCGGCTGAAGCTCGAAGGCATCGATCCGGTCTCCGCCCCACTTGAGCTCTCCTTCACCGACGCCGCAGGCGACGCAGTCCATCTGGAGCGACAGGAGCTCTTGACCTATTTCAGGCGGCAACTCTTGCCACGACGACTCCCGGCGTGGACGGCCGCCCTCGAATCTTGGTCGCCCGACTCGTTCCTCTTGCGCCAGATCGATCGCAAGCTCCCTCCCGCCGTCTGCTCCGGAGCAATCGCCACTATCCAGGCCGTCGGTATCGACGGCATCTTCAAGGGGCAAATCGCAGGACCCAGACCCAGCTACTCCCACTTCACCCCTGGCGATCCCGCCGCTCTTCCGCTGGCCACCGAGATCAGGTCTCACCTCGATTCGAGGCCCTTCGCCCCGATCCTCAGAGAACTGCTAGTCCTTGGAAGGGGTGTCTTCGACGATCGCCGCATCCCGGCGGACTCCACTGCAAGGCTCCTCCAGCATGTCGAGAAGTTCCGCAGCCTCGACTATTTCGCTGCGTTCCTGGCAATCCCGTACTCCTCAGGCGTCGATTCAATGTTCGTCAACGACTGCAGACCCGCCCTTCAGCCGGCTATCTCAAATCCCCTCGGCGCCCTCGAGGAAACCCTCCCCGGAGGCACGGCCTTCGCCCACCCCTACAAGGAGTACCTGCTCGGAGAAAGAACCGGTCTCGACAAGCGGAGTATGAAGCTCCTGGGATCATTCGACTGGAACCCGGTCCTCGGCTCGCCCCAGCGATGGAGCCGATCGGAGCTTTCCCTCCTGGACCTTCGCCTCGAGCCTGAGCTCCTCTTCCGAGTCACCATCAATCGCCAACTCGTCCTCACCTTCAGGAATGATCCTCTCGCAATCGTGCAGGACCGCGCCGGCCAAATGCCTACGCTCTCGGTCACCTTCGACCCGCGTTTCCTGAGGCCCGGCGAAAACCACATCCATCTCGAAATCTCCGAAACTCCCGGCACTCGCTATCTCGGTCTGCGCACCGCCAACGGTCTCCGCGCTCTTCGCCTCACCTGGCAGTGACCCCCCCCACCCCACTTCAAGGACAGAATGTCCCTCGCTCCCACTCCCCCCTGCCCCAGACTTCGCCCCTGTTCCGTCCCTCCCCCCAATCCGGAGCTTGGCACGTAGGTTGCGCTTCTCCCCCGCAGCGCCGGTCCGAGAACCATGCCCACAACCTTTCTAGCCGCACTCCGGGAGACCTGGCCTCGACAGCACGGGGCCTGGACCATCCTTGCCGCCAGTTCCATCCTCGGCCTGGCAGCCGCCGGTACATTCACGGCTCCTTGCGCCCTGCTGGCTGCTTCGGTCCTGTCAGGCTTCCTCGCGCGCCAGGCCGTTCAGAGCTGGCTTGGCTGTTCCGGCCACGACCCGCGCAGGCGACCGATTGTTGCTGTGGCGCTGACGTACCTCGCGCTCTGCGCCGTAACCGGGCTCTGGCTTGCTTTCGCTCATGAGCTCTGGATTCTCCTTCCCATTGGGGTAGGCGCAGCCTTGGCGGCGGCCCTTTGTCTGGCACTCTCCCTCGAAGGTCGACGGGTCTCTCTTGGTGTCGATCTCGTCGGACTGCTCGGCCTTAGCCTGATCGCCCCGGCCTTCGAGTATGTCGCCACAGGCACCTTCTCGGAGCGTTCTCTCGCTCTCTGGATCCTGTGTGCGCTCTTCTTCTCGGGTCGCCCTTTCCAGGTTCGCTTCTTCACACGCCACCGCACCGGCCACTCCTCGTTGCGTCAGCGCGTTGCCGCAGGCTGGCCAACCCTCGCCTATCAGCTCGCTTCCCTGACGGCCGCCACCTGGCTCGCTGCAGCTTCTCCAGCCGTGAACCCTCCCCTCGTCGTCCTGGCATTTCTGCCCGTGCTTGCACTCGCGGTCCTCTCCGTTGCCAAGGGCCCGTCGACGCCACTCAGTATCTGGAAGATCGGCTATCTGGAAGGTTCCCAGGCCGTCCTCTTCGTCCTCTTCGCCTCCCTCGCCTTCCGCCTCGCCTGACTTCCCCCCCCCTCGCGGCCGCGCTGGGGTCCTTCTCCGTTCCCCAGGCTCTTCGCCCGTTCCCGCACGCTGGATTCGCACCTCCCTAGAACTCCAGCGAGCTTCGCCCCCGCGCCGGCGTCCCATCCCACGACCAGGCATGACCCGGAAGCCCCACGATGGCTCAGGCATGCCGGAGGGTTCCGCGAGAGGTCTTCCGCCCCCCCCCAGTGTCCCCTTGCGTCCTCTTCCGTCCTGTCCTCCCTAACATTCGGTCCTACTCCGCCGTCGCAACTTGGGTCACCGTTGCGTGCCATTTCATGACGCACACGTGACGCGCGTCGCGCTCACCCGCTCCGCAGCCGCCGGGTGGCTTGCCCCTTGCAATATCAACCTGCTTGGCTGGAGCGTGCGGA
>JACPRK010000081.1 GCA_016190005.1 Candidatus Wallbacteria bacterium
AAAACCCTGTCCTGGTCAAGTCATTTCCCATTGCCTGTTCCCGGTCCCCGGTTGCCTGTTCCCTGTTCGTTTTTCCGAGGAATCCCGGGCGGATCGTAATTCTCCGACACGCTCCTAGATTCTCGATTCTCGCTCCCGCCTGGACATCACCCGAGCGACCGTTTAGCCTAGGGCGGCGTGAAACAGTTCTCGGTCCTCGAACGGGCTTCGACGCTCCAGATGCTCTCCGAGAGGACGTTCGACCTCGTTGTCGTCGGCGGGGGGATCAACGGCGCGGGAGTAGCGCGCGACGCGGCGATGCGTGGGATGTCGGTCGCGGTGATCGAGAAGTCGGATTTCGGAAGCGGAACTTCATCGAAGTCCTCCAAGCTGGTCCATGGCGGAGTCCGCTACCTGGAGCATTACCAGTTCGGGCTGGTCCACGAGGCCAGCATCGAGCGCCGCGTGCTGCTCGACATCGCCCCCCACCTGGTGAAGCCGCTCGGCTTCCTGATGCCGGTCTTTCGCGGCGGCCGCCACGGCCCCTTCTTCATCAATCTCGGGCTTTGGCTCTACGACGCTCTGGCGATGTTCGGAAACGTTCGGATACACAAGAGCCTGGGCACCGCGGACTTTGCGCGGATGGCCCCTGGCCTGAGATCTTCCGACCTGGCGGGAGGCGCGCTCTTCTACGACGCCCAGACGGACGACTCGCGGCTGACGCTGGAGACTCTGCGCGCGGCCTGGCACGAGGGGGCGCTGGCGCTCAGTCACGCCACAGTCTCGGGCTTCCAGTCGAGCGCAGGAAAGGTCTGCGGGGTGGAGGTCGAGGATCGCCTGGGGGGCGGCCGGCTCACCGTTTCCGGACGCGTCGTCGTCAACGCGACGGGGCCCTGGTCCGACGAAGTCCGTCGCCGCCTGGCCGCGGATTCCGGGGGCCTGCTCCGCTTGACCAAAGGCGTTCACATCGTCCTGCCTCCCGGAGTGAAGGATCTGGAACACGCGATCGTGCTGATCAGCCCCATCGACGGCCGGGTCCTATTCGCCATCCCGTGGGAAGGGACACTGCTGGTCGGGACGACCGACACCGACTTCGACGGCGAGATCGACCGGCCCGTCGCCACGACCGAGGAAGTCACCTATCTCCTCGAGACTCTCCGTAGCTACTTCCCCGACCTGACAGCGACCTGTGCCGACGTCGTGGGCACGTTCGCGGGCCTCAGACCGCTGCTCGCCGCCGACGGCAGCGCGTCGGCTTCCGCAGTCTCCCGGGAGCACAAGCTCGTCGAGGAGTCGTCGGGGCTTTTGACTCTCGTCGGCGGGAAGCTCACCACCTACCGCAAGATGGCCGAGGAGGTCGTGGACCGCGTCGCCGCCAAGCTCCGGAGCGAGCACGGAATCCAGTCCCGCCAGGTCTGCCTGACAGCCCGCGTACCCATCCGCCGGTTCGCTGCCGGCGGCGGGCGCGACGCGCTGGTCCGCGGCGCCTCGGGCGTCCCTGTCGAGGCGATGCAGCGTTTCGCGGCCCGGTTCCCCGGCGAGGAGGACCTGCTGGCCGGCCTCGCACGCGAGGACCGCTCGCTGGCGGTCCCGCTCTCGACACGCTCTCCGTACCTGGCCGCCGAGGTCATCTTCGCGTGCGCTCACGAGATGGCCGCCACCCTCCCCGACCTGATGATTCGCCGCACTCGTCTCTTCTTCCGGGAGCCCGATCAGGGCCTCTCGCTCGCCCCGCGGGTCGCGGACCTGGCCGCCACAGCCCTGGGCTGGTCCGCCACCGAGCGTTCTCGACAGCTCGAGCTCTTCACGCGCGCGGTTGCCGAAAGCCGCTCCTTCCGCGTCTGAGCCGGGGGAGGCCTGTCGTCCGCCCCGTGCTACCATGACGCCCGTATCCGGGGAGGAACCCGCACGATGAGCGAAGCCACTGCCCAAGAGGCCGCAAAGAAGCCGAAAATGACCACCCCGAGGCGCAAGGCCCGACGTCCAACGGTGCCGCATGCGCCCAGAGCCCGATCCGTGACGCGTCGCATCATGATCACGGGGCTGGCCGGGTACTGGGGCACGCGCCTGGCCCTGCGGTTGGAGCAAGACCCGCGCTACGAACTGATCCTCGGCGTCGACACCCAGGTCCCGACCGCGGGGCAGTTCTCGCGCACCGAGTTCCTCGGTCTCGACGTCAAGAGCCCGATGTTGCTGGACGTCCTGACAGCCCAGCGCATCGACACGGTGGTCCACCTCAACATCGTCCACTCCCGCGACAAGGAGCGGATGCTCGACAACAACGTCCTCGGCACGCGCCACGTGCTGGCCGCCTGTGCCGAGGTCGGCGTGAAGAAGCTGATTCTCAAGAGCTCCACGGGGGTCTACGGCGCGCTGGCCGACAACCCGAACTTCCTGCCGGAGAGCTGGCCGCTCCGGGGCCGGCCATATCACCCGTACTTCCGCAGCTACGTCGAGGTCGAGAAGTACGCTTCCGAGTTCCTCGGCCGCCACCCTGATCTGAAGCTCTCGATCCTGCGGTTCGCCTCCATCCTCGGACCCACGGCGGACACCGCGCTGTCGCGCTATCTGCGGGACCGGATGGTGCCGACGATTCTCGGCTTCGATCCGCTCTACCAGGTCACGCATGAGGAAGACGTCCTGGGCGCGTTCTGCCGGGCCGTCGAGACCGATTTCCACGGGCCGGTGAACATCGCCGCCGACGGCGTGCTCTACCTCCACCGGATCATTCGGATGGCGGGCCGCACGCCGCTTCCCATCGTGACGGGTCTCTCCTTCCCGATCCTGAACACCCTGGCGTCGCTGCCTCTGATGCCGCTCCCGCCGATCGAGATCGACTACTTGAGGTACTTGTGGGTAGCGGACACTGCCAAGATGCGAGAGGAGTTCGGCTTCCACCCGCGCTTCTCGGCTGAGGAGACTGTCAAGGATTTCGCGACGGCGCGCCGGGTGCAGCGCTTCGCGGGCCAGGACGATTCGAGCGAGTTGGGCGAGTACGCTTCGTCGGTCCTCCGGGACATCCTGGAGGACCCGGAGGAGGACGAGTTGCATGCGCCCTGAGGATTCGGTCCTCGAGAGCTCCGAAGCAGAGGAGCCCATCCAGACGGCCAGGCCTCCCAAACGCCGCTGCCTGGCGACCACCTCTCGAGGCAAGGCCTGCCGTGTCGCGCCCCTGGCGGATGCCGACTTCTGCCGCGCGCACTTCCGGAAGCTGGAGCTGGAGCCCGAGGCGCCGCCCGAGCCCGAGGCCGAGCCCGAAACTGCCCGTCCTGCCGGTGACCAGGAGGCTCTCGTCCAGGAGCTGCTGCACCAGGTGGAGCGGCTGGTGAAACTGACGCTCACCCGGCTCCACGGCAGCGGCCTGCTCACGGCGATCAGCGTGCGGGATGTGACCCACGCACTCAGGGAGAGCCTCGGACGGCTCCTGCCGACGATGCAGTTCGACGTGCTCCGACTCCTGCGCGACAGCCTGCAGAGCGACTACCTCGACCTCGACACCTGGCGCGGCCTGGCCTACGTGATACGGTCGGCCTTCGAGGCCAGGATGGAGGAGACCCGCGCCCGGTTCGCCGGCACCGTGCCGACCGACGAGTACGGCCTGGACTACGCGTTCTACGAAGCCGTCCGTCCCATCGTCAGCTTCGTCTACAGACACTGGTTCCGAGTCGAAACGACCGGCGTCGAAAACGTCCCGGCCGACGGCGCCTGCTTGCTGGTCGCCAACCACTCGGGAGTGCTCCCATGGGACGGCGTCATGCTCTCCGAGGCAATCTGGGACAAGCACCCCCAGCCGCGGCACGCGCGGCTTCTCTTCCTGAAGTGGTTCGCGACCATCCCGTTCATCGCCCCGTTCCTCTCCAAGACCGGCCAGGTCCTGGCTTGTCCGGAGAACGGCCGGCGCCTGCTGAACCAGGGGCAGCTCGTCGGGGTCTTCCCCGAGGGGGTGAAGGGCATCGGCAAGCTCTACAAGGACCGCTATCGGCTCGCCCGGTTTGGCCGCGGCGGTTTCACTAGGCTGGCAATGGAGACGCGGGCGCCGATCGTGCCGGTCGCCATCGTCGGAGCCGAGGAAACCTACCCCGCGCTCTACAAGCTCGACTTCGTCGCGAAGCTGCTGGGCCTTCCCTACCTGCCCGTCACGCCGACCTTTCCCTGGCTGGGCCTTCTGGGATTCCTGCCGCTCCCCACGAAGTGGCACATCCACTTTTGCAAACCGATCCGCTTCAACGAGCGCGCCCCCTCTCGAGCCGAGGACTACCTGGTCGTCTCACTGCTGACCGAGCGCGTTCGGAGCATCATCCAGTCAGCCTTGAATGAGATGCTCCGCCGCCGGCGTAGCGTGTTCTAGGCTTCAGGGCTCAGGCTTCAGGTGTCAGAGACCACGGAGCAGGAGTGGGCAGGGAGAATTCTCGATTCTCAATTCTCAATTCTCGATTCTTCCCCCTACCCCCCCACCATCGCGAAGAGGTAGACATTGCAAAGCGCGTGATAGAGCACGGGCAGGAGGACACTGCCGGACTGGCGGCGAAGCCATCCGAAGAGGAGTCCTGGGAAGAAGACCCCGAGCGTGCGCGGGTCGCCCCGGAGCGCGAAGTGGGCGAGGGCGAAGAGCACCGAGGAGATCACGATGCCGGCGGTGATCTCGACTCGAAAGATGCGCCAAGGTGGCGAGACGCCATCCAGCCGCGTCTGCAGATAGCCGCGAAAGAACGCCTCCTCGGGGAGCGCTACCGCCAGCAGCTGGTGCATGACCAGCGCCGCGAACCCGGCCGGCAGCCCGGGGCTGAGGCCCCGCCCGTCCACGAGCCGCATCCACGCGGCAAGCAGCGGGGTGTAGGGCACCAAGACGGCCAGGCAGAGCGCCAGCGCTCGCCAGGCGCCCGGCGACTGCCGCAGGGTGAAGCCGTGGGCTCCCAGGTCGCGGCCACGCAGCTGCAGCGCAAGGATCGGTGCATAGAGCCAGAGCGCGGCGAAGGCGACTCCCGCGTGAGCCCCGAGCCACCCGGCGAGCGCGCCGTGCTCGAGCGCCCAGCCCACCCCGAGCGTCACAGCGAAGAGACCCAACGGCTCCAATAGCTCCAATGAGTTGCTTCGCCCCGGGACGCTGCCGGCCCCGGCGGTCTCCTGCCGCTGCATCGGCGGCCCGCTCAGCCGGCCCTCGTCACGGCTGACGCTCCTCTGGGGGGACCTCGCCGCCCGTCAGCAGCTGCCCGAGCTTCTTGTTGCGCATCAGGGAGACGATGTCGCCCTTGCGGAGCTGCGCCTGGATCTCCGGATCTGCTAGCACCTGCTGTGCCACAGGCAGCGACCGGAACCGCTCCACCGCACCCAGCACCTTCAGCATCGTCCGCTTACCGGCTTCGCGGCCCTTTCCCGGACCCGCAAGCTCGTCCAGCCACGCCCGGGCCGCCGGATCGTCCATCAGCTCCCGGACCCGGGAGTCCTTCAGGACCGCCTCCGTCTCGCCCTTGCGCACCCGCTCCATCAGCTCGCGGTCCCCGACCACCGCGTCCATCCGCGGGCTCCCGAGCAACGACTGGGTCTTGCGTGCGACCACCCCAGGGTTGGTCAGCGTCCGTCCCACGACCCGTCCGAGGTCTGGGTCGCCCATCAGGTTGCCGGCGATATTGGCTGTGAGCGAGTCTGTCAGCGGCCGGGCCTGCGCCAACAGGAGCGACTCTCCCGTCTGGAGCATCGCCGCCAGCGACCCCTGGGGCGGCAGCAGAAACGCCAGGAAGATGACGAGTAGCGCGTAGACACTACCCGTGAGCAGCCCGAGCGCGCCTCCCAGCACTCGATCGAGCAGCGTCAGCGTCACCATGTGGCGCTCCAGAATCGAGCGCCGGATGGCGTCGGCGATGCTGAAAAGGAGCGAGACGACAAAGAAGACGGCCATCCCGCCGCCGCCGTAGGCCACGAGCGGAGGGAGCTGCCAGGCGTCCCGGAGCACGTCGCCCAGCGGGCGGTACAGCATCACCGAGGCCACGTAGCTGGTGAGAATTCCGGCCACGCCGATCAGCTTGCTCGCCAGCCCCCGCTGGAAACCCCGCAAAGCAGACACCACCAGTACGAACAGCAACACCAAGTCCAGGACCATCGGTGAACAGCCTATCCCCTCGGAGGCTCGAAGGGAAGCCGCCGCTGGCCCACGAAACATCATGCCAGCCGCTGCGGTAGTACCGTTGGCATGGTCTGTCCGTTCACGCTCGATTCGAGGTTTGTCATGAGAGTCAACCGGAGCATCTGGGCCCTAGCGGCCGTCCTCGCCATGGCGGATGGCGCGGCGGCTCAGCAGGGCTCCGGCGAAGTTCGCCAGCAGGTCGGCGTCTGGGTCCAGCAAGGAAAGATCCAGGGCAACGTCCAGTCTCAGTTCACCGGCTCCGTGGCCGAAGGCTCCTCCTCGCTCAAGATGGAGCCCGGGACGACTCTCAAGATCCGCCTCCCCGTCGAAGAGTCCGTCAAGGGCGCGAAGTTCCAGCTCGAAGGCGCCGGCCCGATGGCCCCGGACGCCACGGTCCAGCTGAAGGTCAACGGGACCCTCATCGGCTCCGAGCTCCCCGCAGACAGCCCCGCCTTCGACCTCGGAGAGCACCTGACGCCCGGTCAGAACGAGATCGAAGTCACCGTCCCCGGCACCAGCTCCGCCGTCGACCTGCGCGTCGTGCGGGTCGAGAAGGTCTCGGCGCCGCCCGAGAAGGTCGACCTGGTGCGGCGCATCCGCAGCGCCTTCCGCGACTACACCGGCCGGGAGGCCAAGGCCTCGGAGCTCGGCGTCAGCCTCGAGGGAGCGCGCCAGATGGGAGAGAGCTCCTTCATGGGGCGCATCCGGGAGTTCTTCGGGCGGCTCTTCGGAGCACGGACCGAGGGGTTCAGCCGGCGAGAAGTGATGGACTTCCGCTTTGCGCGCATCCAGGTTGGCCCCATCCTGGCCAAGCGGCTGCGCCATACGCCCATCCCGAATCTGCAGATCCTGCGCGAGCGCGCCAAGTTCACGCAGACCAATGACACAAACATGCTCGCACGGTTCAATGCGGGCAAGATCCTGTCGATGATCGACCGGCTCGACGTGCCGCCGGGCTCGCCGCCGTCGAATCCGACGGAACCGCCCCCGGCTCCGCCCACA
>JACPRK010000087.1 GCA_016190005.1 Candidatus Wallbacteria bacterium
CCTCTACACTACGCGCCTCACCTACACTCCCCAGAAGTACCGGGACAGCAACCTGGGCCGCTCCCAGATGCTGGGCGGGACGTTTGTCGAGCAGGTCTTCAGCTACGACACGCTCTTCGACTTCAACCGAGTGATCGCCTGGGACTACCAGTGGGGCCTGCACACCAAGAAGCGGCAGTGGGACAGCACGCTGCAGTGGCTCTTGACGGAGGGGCGCGGGGACATCAGCGATACCGGGCTCAAGCTCGATTCGACCTACCAGTTCGGGAACTTCCTGACGAACTTGAAGGCCTACTCGTACGGCTACGACTACCAGAACCGCACAGGCCAGTACCCGTTCATGGACACCGACGTCTTCTTCAACTTCAAGCGCGAGATCACGCCCGGGGTCGACCGGAACCGGGACGGAAACGTGGACGGCTACGAATCGACCCGCGGCGAGCGCGCGGCGCGGCTCCTGATGCGCTACCACTTCCCGCGGGAGGACGTGGCGGCGCTACAAGACCTGACGCTCTCGGGTCTCTACGAGATCAAGAAGTGGGAGCGCGACCCGGCCAACCCGATCATCAACGACGAGATCCCGGCCAGCCGCTTCCAGGGACAGGCGCTGGCGGACCTGACCACACGACTGCACATGGAGCTGACGACGGAGCTCGAGAAACACCTCCCGCTCGATCGCAACGGGGACGGCCTGCTGGACCGCCGGGAAGGCAAAGTCCTCAACACGGCGCGGCTCGACTGGCGCGCCGCGCAGAAGCTGAACCTCCTGGGCGAGATCCAGTTCATCGACGACCTGGACGAGAAGCAGTCGAGCGGCTCGCTCTTCCACTTCCGGCGCCACCGACTGGAGGCCTCGAGCCAGATCACGCCTGACTTCTTCATCAAGGGCTCCACCGAGAAGATCTTCGACAGCGATCTCCAGTTGAACGGCATCCCCCCGAAGCTGGTCGAGGGGCGCAACATCGATCGCCAGATCGCCGAATCGTCGTACGCCTTCACCGATTGGGCGAGCCTCAAGGTGCTGGCCGTCTTCCAGGGCACGAAGAACCGCAACTTCAACTTCGAAGACAACTACTCGGAGCTCTACATCGGGGAGATGGACGTCAACTTCAGCAAGACGCTCAAGGGCCGCTACATCCACGCCATCCAGGACACCAAGCTCGACAACGCGGGCAAGGTCCCAATCCTCAAGAACATCTTTGTGATCAACAACTACCTGGAGCTCATCTACGAACCGACCGAGGCTACGGAGCTGAGACTGAGCTACGGAAACGAGTACGAGAACCCGCTCGACCCGCTCGACAACGGCCCCGCGAAGTTCTTCCGCACCGAGCAGATCGTGCAGCTGAGGGCGCAGACGCAATTCTAGTAGTGAGTAGCGAGTAGTGAGTAGTGAGTAGAGAGACAAGTGACGCACCGGTGAGATTGATGAGGCAAGGCCACGTGGAGACAGTTCGGTCGAGCATGGCGGCCGGAGAAGACAGCCATGGAAGGCGGAGTGGAAGCTCGACGATCACTCCGTCGTGTGCCAGGTCTCCCTACTCGCTACTCGCTACTCGCTACTCGCTACTCTTCACACTCCTCGCCCTGCTCCCCCTGGCCTCGCTCGGTTGCCTCCAGGAACGGACGGCGCCCGAAGATCCGCCTTCGGTGGTCACGGCGGCGATCAACTTCTTCCCGGAGCTCTCGCCTCTGCCCTTCCCCGCGCTGGTGCCTCCGCCCGGTCTGAAGGAGAACTCGCCGATGGGATTGCGGGCGGCGATCGCCGCCACAGGGGCCGATCCCCGCGCCAATGACAACGCGCTGGTCAAGAACGACGGGCTGGTGACGGTCTTCACCCGGCGCCAGGGCAAGGGGTTCTTCGTGGTGCGCGGCGCGCACTACGACATCGGCTACGGGCCGGTCGAGGTCGGGAGCGCAGGTGCGGTCACTCCCGTGACGTTCCTGCGCCCGTTCGATACCGAGACCCACAACCTCTCGCTCTACCAACCACCCCTGACCGGCAGCTTCGACCCTCAGAACCCCAACTGCGACGGCGCCACCGTCACCTTCCCGAGGGGCGTGCGGGTGATGCCGAAGGAACCCGGCCGCGCCAAGTTCATCTTCTTCGCCGACGATCCGGTCGGCCAGCTCAACCAGGGCCGCGTCGAAGGGCGAGGCAACGACAGCGCTTTCCCGGTGGTCATCAGCGTGGTGGTGATCGGGGACTTCAACCGCTTCCGGCTGCCGACCGCCAACTCGCTGGAAGGCGGCATCGAGCTCCTGGACGAGGGAAGCCAGTTCTGCCCGGTGGCCGATCCACTCACCGCGCTCGACGATCCGCGGCGCCCCGTCAGTGGAGACGAGAAGTCGGGCGACCGCGTCTTCACGCGCTACGTCTACAACCTTCCGCCGGGCGACCTGCGCTATGCCTTCGTGGTGAACGGCAGCCCCCTCACGCTCACGGACCCCTACCAGGAAGGCGGCACCCGCGTCCGCATCGTGACCCAGAGCGAGGTCCGGGAGTTCGCCGTCAGCATCGTCACGGTGAAGTGAGGCTTGAGGCTTGAGAAGTGAGGCTCGAGGGGTGAGGGGTGGAAGTTGGGAGGTGGAAGGTGGAAGATGGAAGGGGATGATGGCAGGTTGGGAAACGTGTCGCTCGAGGTTTGACTCGGGGACGCAGCTCCGTCGAACCGGGGCTGACGCCAGCATCGCTCCGCCTCTCGATTCTCAATTCTCGCTTCTCGATTCTCGATTCTCGACTCCCGATTCTCCCCGACAATGAAACTCTCCGACCGGATTCGAGAGAAGAAGGGTGGGCTCGAACCCGCGAAGCCGTCGGGCAGTCCTGCCCAGTCGCTCAAGAAAGAGCAGGAGTCGGGGGCGACATCCGCGGCGGACGAGATCGAAACGACGCTGCGGGAAAACGCGATGAACGCGCTCTTCCGGCAGATGCCGTACATGCAGCTTCCGGCGTTCGACACGGCGGCCCAAGAGCTGGCCTTCTGGGACGCGACGGTCGCCAAGATCCTGTACGAGAGCGTCCGGGAGCACGCCACTCGCGTCTCCCAGAACGTTCAGCAGAAGGTCAAGCGCGAGCTGCTCGACATCATCGTCGGCTTCGGTCCGATCGAGGCGCTCATCCGCGACCCGTCGGTCTCGGAGATCATGATCAACGGTCCCGACAAGATCTACGTGGAGCGTAAGGGCAAGGTCGTGCTCTCCGGCGTGAAGTTCCGCGGGGACGAACAGGCGATGCAGGTGATCAAGAAGATCCTGGCGCCGCTGGGAAGGCGCTGCGACGCCAGCTCCCCGATGGTCGACGCGCGCCTGCCCGACGGCTCACGCGTCAACATCGTCATCCCTCCGCTGGCGCTCAACGGAAGCACCATCACCATCCGAAAGTTCAGCAAGAAACCGCTGACGATAGAGAAGCTGATCGACTTCGGCAGCCTCACGCTGGAGATGGGGGCGTTTCTCGAGGCCTGCGTGCTGGCGCGCCTCAACATGGTCGTGAGCGGTGGCACGGGTTCGGGCAAGACGACGACGCTCAACGCCATCAGCGGATTCGTTCCCGACGACGAGCGTGTCATCACGATCGAGGATTCCGCCGAGCTGCAGTTGCAGCAGGATCACGTGGTCTCGCTCGAGACCCGGCCGGCCAACGTCGAGGGCAAGGGCGAGGTCTCGATCCGCGAGCTAGTGAAGAACTCGCTGCGCATGCGGCCGGAGCGCATCATCATCGGCGAGTGCCGCGCGGGTGAAACGCTCGACATGCTCCAGGCGATGAACACGGGCCACGACGGCTCGCTCACCACGGGCCACGCCAACACCCCGGTCGACATGGTGCGGCGCCTGGAGACGATGGTGCTGATGGCGGGCATGAATCTGCCGATTCGCAACATCCGCGAGCAGATCGCCAGCGCCGTGCAGCTCATCGTCCAGCAGAACCGTCTCCATGACGGCACGCGCCGTATCACGGCCATCGCCGAGGTGCGCGGCATGCAGGGCGACCGCGTCGAGATCGCCAACATCTTCGAGTGGGTCCAGGAAGGCACCGGCCCCGACGGCAAGATCCTCGGCCACCACCGCGCAACCGGCGTGGTCCCCAGGTTCTTGCCCCGCTTGCGGGACGCACGCCCCGACCTGCCGGACAACCTGCTGGGCCCGGGCGTCAGCGTAGAGGAGAAGCTGCGCGAGCTCGACCGGGAACGCCAGGCCGAAGAGGACGCCATCGCGCGCAAGGCCGCCGAGCGGGCCGCCGTCCAACCGGAGCCCGAGGTGAGCGAGGCCGCGTCGCTCGCGGGCCGCGCGCCTTTCAAGTACTCCGACGCGCTGCCGGTGGAGCTGAAGAAGCTCGAGGAGGAGCCCGAGCAGAAGAAGCGCAAGATCGGCGCGATCCTGCAGAACTACCGCGACAAGAAAGAGATCGAGAAGGACGAGATCCCGTTCGACCTGAACGAGCACATCCGCCATCAGCTGATGGACAAGCTGAATGTCGTGCTGCGGTTCGAGAACGTCTCTCTGCAAGGCAAGAGCTACGAAGAGGAAAAGCGCATCCTCTCGGAGAAACTCCAGGGCTGCCTGGCAACCCTGATGGAGGAGCAGAAGCTGCGCCTGTCTCGCTCGGCCGGCCAAGAGATCTTGCGCCAGACTCTCAAGGACGTCGCGGGGCTCGGACCGATCCAGGACCTGCTCGACAACCCCACCGTCAGCGAGGTGATGGTCAACGGCCCCAAGCGCGTCTACGCCGAGATCAAGGGCAAGCTGGTCCTGACCGACTCGCTCTTCAAGGACAACGCCCACGCGCACCACATCATCCAGAAGATCGTCGCCCCGCTGGGCCGCCGCTGCGACGCCAGCATGCCGATCGTCGACGCGCGGCTCAGGGACGGCTCGCGCGTCAACGCCGTGATACCGCCCGTGGCGCTCTGCGGGCCGACCATCACCATCCGAAAATTCAGCAAGAAGCCGCTGAAGATGGAACAGCTGGTCACCTTCGACAGCCTGAGCCAGGAGATGTTCGACTTCTTGAAGGCGGCCGTGCTGGCGCGGCTCAACATCGTCGTCAGCGGCGGTACGGGCTCAGGCAAGACCACCACGCTCAACGCCATCAGCGGCTTCATCCCGGAAGACGAGCGCATCATCACCATCGAGGACGCCGCCGAGCTGCAGCTGCAGCAGGACCACGTCGTCCCGCTGGAGACCCGCCCCCCCAACATCGAGGGCAGCGGCGCCGTCACGATCCGCGACCTCGTCAAGAACTCGCTGCGCATGCGGCCCGAGCGGATCATCGTCGGCGAGTGCCGCTCGGGCGAGACGCTGGACATGCTGCAAGCGATGAACACGGGCCACGTCGGCTCGCTCACCACCGGCCACGCCAACACGCCGAAGGACATGGTGGCGCGACTCGAGACGATGGTGATGATGGCCGGGCTGGACCTGCCGATCCGAAACATTCGGGAGCAGATCGCCAGCGCCGTCCACCTCATCGTCCAGCAGAACCGCTTGAAAGACGGCTCCAGAAGGATCACCGCCATCACCGAGGTCGTCGGGATGACCGGTGACAACGTGCGAGTCGAGAACATCTTCGAGTTCGTCCAGGAAGGCGTCGACACTCGAGGAAAGGTGATCGGCCACTTCCGCGCCACCGGCCATCTACCCCGGTGGCTGCCGCAATTCCGCAGCGCAGGCCTTGCGCTCGAGGACGACATCTTCGGCCCGGGAACCAGCCTCGCGCAGATCTTCTCCGATATCGATAACGAGACGATCGCCCGCGAGAAGCGGGACCTGCAGGAGCAGCTGGCGCGAGCCGCCACTCGCGATTCCGCCCAGGAGGTCCCCGCGGCCATCTTGAAACGGCTGGAGGGCAAGCCGCCCTTCAAGTGGATGGACTGCTTCCCGCTGGGGCTCCACCACGTCACCCGGCGTCCCACGTCCGCCCCTCACATCGGTGGCCTCGAGGGGCGCGAGCTGGAAAAGACGATTCGCATCCGCGGCCTCATCTTCGACCTCATGATGGACAAGCTGGCGGCCCTGGAGAACCAGGGAAAGAAGCTGGACATCGAGGACGAGCGCGTCTTCGTGCAGCGCGAGGCGATGACGCTCTTCCACGAGGTCTCCAGGAGCCAGGGGATAGCGCTCTCGGAAAAGGCCGGACGGGCCGTGGTCAACGAGCTGGTCAACGAGATCGCAGGATTTGGCCCGATCACGCCGCTCCTCTACGACCCGCAGGTCTCCGAGGTCATGGTCAACGGACCATGGCAGATCTACGCCGAGAAGAAGGGCAAGCTGACGTTGACCGACTCCTACTTCCGGGACGATTCCCACGCCATGCGCATCATCAACAAGATCGTCTCGCCGCTGGGCCGCCGCTGCGACGTCTCCAGCCCCATCGTCGACGCACGGCTGCCCGACGGCTCGCGCGTGAACGCCGCCATTCCGCCCGTGGCGCTCTGCGGGCCGACCATCACCATCCGCAAATTCAGCAAGAAACCGATCGGCATGGACAAGCTGGTCGGCTTCGGGACGCTCACGGCCGAGATGTCCGCGTTCCTCCACGCGTGCGTGCTCCTGCGGCTCAACATGGTCATCAGCGGCGGCACGGGCTCCGGCAAGACCACCACTCTCAACGCCATCAGCAGCTTCATCCCGGAGGACGAGCGCATCATCACCGTCGACGACGCCGCAGAGCTGCAGCTGCAGCAGGACCACGTGGTCGGCCTCGAATCACGCCCGCCCAACGTCGAGGGCGCCGGCGCCATCACCATCCGCGACCTCGTCAAGAACACGCTGCGCATGCGGCCCGAGCGGATCATCGTCGGCGAGTGCCGCGCGGGCGAGACGCTCGACATGCTGCAGGCGATGAACACCGGCCACGACGGCTCGCTCACGTCCGGCCACGCCAACACGCCGAGGGACATGATCGCCCGCCTGGAGACGATGGTGATGATGGCCGGTATGGAGCTGCCGTCGAAGTCGATCCGCGAGCAGATCGCCAGCGCCGTGAACCTCATCGTCCAGCAGAGCCGGCTGCACGACGGCAAGCGCAAGATCACCTACATCTCCGAGGTCGCTGGCATCGACGGCGACGAGGTGAAGCTGGTGGACCTGTTCCGGTTCTACCAGCACGGCGTCGACGACGACGGCCACATCTTCGGCGAAAGCCGCGCGACCGGCAACCTGCCCAGCTTCCTCCTGCGCTTCAAGTACGAGAAGATCCCGCTCCCCGACGGCATCTTCGGCATCCCCAAGACGATGGACGAGCTCTTTGCGGAGGCCGAGGAGAAGCGAGGGAATGATCCGCTGGGATAGGCGCTGGGTGGAAGATAGAAGATAGAAGGTAGAAGGTGGAAGGAGTAGTAAGTAGGAAGGGCCGGTCGCCGGTCACCTTCTCATTATCTGGTAGGGAAAAACCCGGTACACGTGAACGCCACGGGATTTTCAGAGCCTGTCCTGAGCTTGTCGAAGGGGAAAACCCGGTACAGGTAGCCGCCACGGGTTTTCTATCTGCGCACGAAGCTCAGCACAGTGCGGCGGACCGTGTTGACCCGGAACTTCTCGTACTCGTGCGGGCCGGCCTGGGGCGAACCCGGGCGGAAGAAGAACTTGCCGACGGTGCGGAGCCCCTCGTAGAGCGTCGCTTCGGGACCGCCCTCACCCAGGGACCAGCGCACGACATAGGGCTTTCCGTTCACGGCGTATTCCGACTCACCGGAGCCTCCGGGTGGGAATGGCTCCGTCCGGAGCAGGTAGACGAAGGGCGACATCTCCAGGATGCGGTCGCGATACTCCTCGGCGTCCTCGGAGAATCCGCTGTGGGCGCGGGAAGTCAGGTGCCGTCCCGAGCGCTCGAGCGAAACCTCGGCCGTGAAGCGATAGAGCCGCGAGCGATCGTCGGGGTCTCGCACCTTTCCGGCGATCGCGAACACTGATTTCGCAGGGCCGGTCACGCGGTAGACGACGCCGACTACACCGAGATCCTCGAAATTCTTCTGGATTGAGCCGCGCACCTGCGCGTTGACGCGGTAGCTTTCGGCGTGACGCTGGGGCTCCGGAGTCCCCGCCCAGGCCGCCGTGCAGAGCGTCAGCAAGAGGACCGCGGCCTTCACTTGCGCGCGGCCTCGTACCAGCTCTGCATCGTGAACTCGGAGAGGAATCGCCCCGGTTCGCGCCGCTCGCTGCCGGATTCATCCCGCGCCGGGGGCGGCGGCGGGTCGCGCCGCAGGTGGGCGCGGTGGGCGAGGATGTCGTTCACGGGCCGCGCCTCGGCATCGAGAAAGCGGCCTCGATGCAGATAGATGAGACGGGTTCGCGTGCCGGCGCGCAACGTCCAGTACAGCTCCTTGTCATGGGTCACGACGATCGACGTCCGCACGACCTTCTGCACCTGCAGATCGAGGATGGCGTTGGCGACGCCCTTGGCCATGATGGGGTCGAGCCCCGCAGTTGGCTCGTCGTAGAGCAGCACGCGGGGGCGCAGCGCCAGAGTGCGCGCAATTCCGACGCGCGTCTTCATGCCGCCCGACAGCTCCGACGGCAGCTTGTTGCGGTCGGAGACCACGTCCAGCCGCACCTCGCTCATGCGTCCGAGCACGCAGGCGTCGATCAGCTCGGCGGCGAACTCGCGGCGGGACAGGGAAAGACACTCCTCCAGGGCCGTCGACGTGGCGCGCTCGTCGATGCTGCACGTGCTGGCCAGCGCCGCGAGCCTGGGCGGCAGGTGATGCGCGGCGGCAGTCAGGTGCGCGCAGAGCTCCTTGGGTCGCGCCCGGAAACCCTCGATCCAGTGTTCCACCACCTCGGGGTGCTTCTCGAGCGGCAGCTCGATGTTCTCGTAGACGGTCATCCAGTCGAAGAGGCTCGACTCCTGGAAGACGATTCCGACCTCGGTTCGGATGCGGGCCATGTCCTGCTCGGCCAGCTCGTGGATCGGGATGTCGATCACGGGCCCTCCGTCATCCTTCGACGCGCGATACCAGACCTCCCCTTCGGTCGGCTCGACGAGCCCGACGAGCAGGCTGAGGAACACGCTCTTGCCGATGCCGCTCTCGCCAACGATGACCAGGATCTCGTCGGCGGGGACAACCAGGTTGACGCACTGGTAGAGCGGACGCTGGCCCGGAAAGACCTTGGTGAGATTCTGCACCGCCAGGACGTAATCTTCGCGCGGTTGGTCGGGATGCGGCGTAGGAGGGGGAGCGGTCATCGGAAGCTGAGGGTACAAGGAAATACAGGGACACACGACTCATTTTCTAACTCCACGACGGCTATCCGTTCGCCGACGCATCAGGAAATGAGTCGTGTGTCCCTGATTTTCCCGAGTTTCCCGGTCCTTGTCTATGAGGGGTGCGCGTACTAGGATCGGGGCCTCAATCCAATGGAAGAGTTCCTGAAGACATGCGGCGGCTTCGTCCAGCTCTGGGCGAGGTCGTTGGGGCGGACCTTCGCGTCCAACGCGTCGGATTTCTGGCTTCACCTGGAAGAGATCGCGGTCGACGCCTGGCACATCGTGATGATCACCTGCTTCTTCACGGGAGGTGTGCTGGCGATGCAGTCGGCCGACGCCTTCGCCGACATCCACATGGAGCAGGCGACCCTGTTCATCCCAGCGATCGTGACGAAGTCGATGCTGCTGGAGCTGGGCCCCGTGTTCACGGCGCTCATCATCGCGGGCCGGTCCGGCGCGGGCATCGCGGCCCAGATCAGCTCGATGGCCGTGACGAAACAAGTGCACGCGCTGCGGGCGCTGGCCATCGATCCGGTCGTCTTCCTGGTGACGCCGCGCGTACTGGCGCTGATGGTAGGCCTGCCGATGCTGGCGCTGCTGGCCAACCTGGCAGGCGTCTTCGGCGGGTTCCTCTACTGCGTCGGGAAACTGGGAATGACCGCGGTGGTGTTCCTTCACGCCTCCGCCAGCACGGTCTACCTGAAGGACATCCTGGTCTCGCTCTGCAAGTCGACAGTCTGGGGCGGCGTCATCTCGGTGATGGGGTGCCTCCACGGCTTGCGAGCGCACGGAGGCAACGTCGGGGTCGGGCGCGCGACTCGCGACACGGTCGTGCACTCGATGATCCTCATCCTCATCAGCGACTTCTTCCTGACGCGCATGTTCCGAATCCTCATCTCGATGTTCCTCAAGTGAAGCGTCCCGAATGAAAAAATCGATCTTCCCAACCAAGGTGAAGGACGGGTTGTTCGTCCTGACCGTCGCACTGGTCATCATGGGCATCAGCCTCTACGTCGACGCGGTGAAGGGCGTCCTGCGAGGCCCCAAGATCCGGGTCAGCGTCTACCTCGACGGCAGCGCTGTCGACGAAACGTTGACCACGGGGAACATGGTCACGGCCTTCCGGCGGGCGATCGGCAAGATCGAGGACGTCACGTTTTTCACCGCCGAGGTCCTGAGGCCCAGCGAACTTTCCAAGGCCCGTCTGGACGATCTGGCCGGAAGCGAGGAACAGCTTGCCAAGTTGCGGGCACTGCAGAAGGACGCGGCCCTGGCTCCCGTGATGCTGACGGGGGTGAAGCTGGAGTGCAGCATCTACCCGGAGCTGCTCGGATCGCTCTGGCCGCTCTACGGCGACAAGAGCGACCCGAAGGTGGCCGCAGCGGGGATGCTGGGCGAGCCCTACCTGCAGATCTTCCCCGGCGCGGGCGCCGGAGGGATGAAGGAAGGCGACAAGATCGGCTTCCCGAAGAACGACCCTGGCCCCAATCCGCCCGCCTCGATCCCGGTCCACGGCCGGGAGCTCACGACCCCCGAAGAGGTCGACGAAACCCAGAAGAAGATCCGCGCCGCCGCCGAGCAGCAGCGGGAGTTCGAACGCATCCTGGAGTCGATTGCCGAGTCGGCCGCCGTGTCCGGGGATGATTCCGCACCCGCGACGGAGCCGGCGACGGGAAGGTAGAAGGCGGAAGATAGAAGGTGGAAGAGGGGACGACTGGCCAGGCTTGCCGGGAAGCAGTGCGGGCTGGCCCTCGAACCGCCGCCGCGCCCTTGTCGGGGTCGTTCAGCTACGGAGCCGCGCGGTGTAGCAATTCGAAGTGGGAGGAGCGCCGGGCTGTCTCCAGGAACCGGAGTCTAATCGCCAAAGCCCACGCGGAGTGCCGCCCGCGTGCCCCGTAACGGCTTCCCCCTTCTACCTTCTACCTTCCATCTTCTCTACAGCCCCATGATGTGGTAGCCGGCGTCCACGTGGATAGTCTCGCCGGTGATACCACGGCTCATGGAGCTGAGCAGGAAGACGGCGGTATCGGCGACCTCGTCGACGTCGATGTTGCGCTTGAGCGGTGACTTCTCGGCGGCCCACTTCCACATGTCGGTGAAGTGGGGAATGCCCCGGGCCGCGAGCGTCTTGATGGGGCCGGCGCTGATGGCGTTGACGCGGACGTTTGCGGCTCCAAGGTCGGCGGCCAGGTAACGCACGCTCTGCTCCAGCGATGCCTTGGCGATGCCCATCACGTTGTAGTGGGGAACGACGCGCTCGCCGCCGATGTAGGTCATCGTGACGATGCTGCCGCCGCCGCGGGGCTGCATCAGGGGTGCCGCGGCGCGGGCCAGGCCCGTGAGCGAGTAGGCGCCGATGTCGTGCGCCAGACGAAAGCCCTCGCGGCCGGTCGACAGGTAGTTTCCCTCGAGGTCCTCGCGCTGCGCGAAGGCGACGGAGTGCACGAGGAAGTCCAGACCGCCGAACTCCTCGCGGATACGGGCCATCACGGAGTCGATGTCCTCGTCGCGGGTGACGTCGCAGGGCAAGAGCAGCGCCGGCTGAGGCAACGTCGCCGCCAGTTCCTTCACGTCCTCGAGCAGCCGCTCGCCTTGGTACGTCAGGGCAAGCCGGGCGCCGCGCGTGGCCGCGGCGCGCGAGATTGCCCACGCGATGCTACGCTTGTTGGCGACCCCCAGAACCAGACCCAGCTTGTTTTCGAGCACGGTGTTCGATCCTCCTCGGCCAGATGGCCGAGCCAGTATACACAAGCACAACCCGGGCCCCCGGAAGCCGGGCTCTACTCCGGACTCCAGTGGCCGCAGCTGATATGCGAGGATAGCATCGCCATGGCCGACCGGGTCCCCGCGCACGAGCCCAGCCCTCCCGGGGCGCCGTCAGGCTCCCCTCCCGTGGTGCCCCTGCTGGCAGTGCTCAAGCTGCTGGCGCGCCTGCTGGGTGCCTCGGCTGCCGGAGTGCGCCGGGTCGCGGACGCGGCGGCGGCATCCGACGCGCACTGCCAGGAGTACTCGGTGGTGGCCGGCCCGGGACCCGCGCGCAAGGCAATCTGCGCTCTGCCGCCCGCGGCGTCGTGCACGGGCCCGATATGGGTCGCGGATACACGCTCGAGCACAGCCCCCGAGTGGGCCCGCACGATGGAATACGGCTGCTTCGCGGCGGTGACGCTGGAGGACTCGGGCGGCTCGCCGTTCGCCTGTCTCTGGGCGGCCTTCGACAAGCCCCGCGCCGAGGACGAGCGCACGCTCGACACGCTTTCGGAGCTGGCGCCGATCCTGATCGACGGAATCATGGAAGCCGCGCGCTACCAGGACGCGCTGCGCGACACGACACGACGGCTCCAGGCGCTCTACGAGGCCTCGGCGGACGGCATCCTGATGGTCGATGCCAACCTGCGCATCTCCGTTGCGAACCGGCGTTTCGGCGAGTTCTTCGGCCTCGACCCGACGGCCGTGATTGGCGCCGACGACGCGAAAGTGCGCGCCGCGGTGTTCGGCTGCCTGAAGGACCCCGTCGAGTTCGAGCGCCGCGTGGGCGAGCTGTACTCCGATCCGGCGGCCGAGGGCGAGGACGAGATCGAGCTGGCGCTGCCCGCTCCGAGGATGCTGCACCGCTCCAGCGGTCCCGTGCGCAACGAGCGCGGCGAGGTCCTGGGGCGGCTGTGGCTGTTCCGCGACGTGACCGTCCGCAGGCGGATGGAGCGGGAGCTCAGGGAGAGCAAGCAGCAGCTGGAGGACAAGGCGCGGCTGCTGGCAGAGGCCGACCGGCTCAAGAGTCAGTTCCTGGCCAACACGTCGCATGAGCTCCGCACGCCGCTCAATTCGTTGCTCGGCTTCTTGAAGCTGATCCTGGAGGGGGCTGGGGCGACGCCGGAGGAGGAGCGGAGCCTGCTCGCGTATGCGTACAACACCGGGACACACCTGGCGACGCTGCTCAACGACATTCTCGACCTGGCCAAGATCGAAGCCGGCAGCGTCCCTCTGAACCTGGAGTGGATCGACGCGGCGAAGTTGCTGGACGAGGTGATCCCGATCTCGGCGGTCCAGGCGAGGGCCAAGGGCCTGACCTGCGAGCTCTTGGCGCCTGCGGCCGACGGTCCGCGCGTGCGGGCAGACTACCTGAGGCTGCGGCAAGTGCTGCTCAACCTGATCGGCAACGCCGTCAAGTACACGAGTGCCGGAAGCATCACGGTCGGAGTCGAGCCCGACGCGGCAGCAGGCAGGGCGCGCATCCGCATCGACGACACAGGGCTGGGGATGGACGAGGCGATGTTGACGGCAGCGCGCTCGGGACAGTTCACGCCGAAATCCGGGCGCGGGGCGGGCAGCCTGGGGCTCTCCATAGCGAGGCGTTACCTGGCGCTGATGGGCGCGTCGCTCGACTTCCGCAGCGCCGGCCCGGAGCTGGGCACGAGCGTGCTGGTGGAGCTCGAGATGGAGTCCGCAGTTCCGGGCGCAGCGCCTGGCGCGACGGCGACGGAAAGCCGGCCGATTGGGGAGCCGCCGCGCCCCGAGCCGCCTGCCGCGGCTGCCCCTCGAGACTCAGCGACCTTCCTCGGGAACCTGCGGGTCCTGGTCGTCGAGGACGACCTGCCGAGCGCGCAGGCAATCCGGATGGCGTTGGAGCGGCTGGGCGGGTTCAGCGTGACGGAGTGCGAGGACGTGGCGCGCATTCTCTCGCTGGCACGAGGAGGCAACCTGGACGTCGCGCTCGTGGACGTGTCTCTCTCGAACAGCACGCACGACGGCAGAAGCATCGACGGGCTGGCGATCACTCGGCTTCTGAAGAGCGACCCGCGAACGCGCCACATCCCGGTGGTCCTGATGACGGCCCACGCGATGGCGGGCGACCGCGAGCGGATGCTGTCCGAAAGCGGGGCCGACGACTACGTGTCGAAGCCGATCCTGGACGTCATGGCCCTGATGCGCCGGCTGTCCGAGCTGGCCGGCCGCTGACCTTCCGGGCAAGGCGTACATTGATTGACAGGGAACTCGTGAGCTGATAGGCTTCGCGGCCCGGTTCGCGGGTTTGGAGCCGCGGTCTGGAACTGGAGATCGGGCGGAGGTGACCCACGATGCAAGACCTGGCAACCGGAGGCGCAGCCGGGGTGGGAGGGATCGATCCAAGGCTCGACCTGGCCGAGGAGATTGACCGCCTTCGCCACGAGCGAGACGCCATCATCCTGGCGCACTACTACCAGGAGGGCGAGATCCAGGACCTGGCGGACGTGGTCGGGGACAGCCTTGCGCTGGCCCAGGCGGCGGCCAAGCACAAGAAGAAGGTCATCGCTTTCGCAGGCGTCCATTTCATGGCCGAGACCGCGAAGATCCTCAACCCCGAGAGCACCGTGGTGGTGCCCGATCTGGCGGCAGGCTGCTCACTGGCCGACCGATGCCCTCCGGACGAGTTCCGGGCGTTTCTCGGCCGGCATCCGGGCCACGTCGTGATCAGCTACGTGAACTGCTCGGCGGCTGTAAAGGCGATGAGCGACATCATCTGCACGAGCGGCAACGCCGAGAAGATTGTCCGCTCCGTTCCGGCCGATCAGCCGATCGTCTTTGCGCCGGACCAGTGGCTGGCCCGGTTCATCATCAAGAAGACCGGCCGACCGATGGTCTACTGGCCGGGCTCCTGCATCGTGCACGAGGTGTTCAACGCGCAGCAGATCGCCCGGTTGAAAGTGCAGCACCCCGGAGCGCTGGTCATCGCCCACCCGGAGTGCGAGGAGCCGGTGCTGGCGCTGGCGGACTACATCGGGTCGACGAAGGGCTTGCTGGAGTTCTCGCAACGGAGCTCCGCCACCACGTTCATCGTGGCCACGGAGGCCGGCATCCTTCACCAGATGCGGAAGGCCGATCCCGCGAAGACCTATATCCCGGCGCCGACCAACGAGGGGTGCGCGTGCAACCTCTGCCCGCACATGAAACTCAACACGCTGGAGAAGCTGTACCTGTGCCTGCGGGACCTGACGAACCAGATCGTGATGGACGAGCAGCTCCGGCTGCGCGCGCTGAAACCGCTTCAAAGGATGCTCGAGCTCTCTTGAGTCGAGAGAACCGATGCGGCCGGATCTACTGGACCTGACTCCCGCGCGGTTCGCCGAGGCGGTGGAAGCGGCCGGCGGCTCCGGAGAGCACGCCAGAAAGCTGCAGCGGCGGCTCTACTCGGCGAGCGGGCAGCAACGCGCGGCCGGCCTGGGGCCGCTTTTCGCCCTGGCGGCGGGCGTTCCCCGGAGAGTGGGCGCGGCGCTGGCCGAGCGATGGAGCACGGCGGCACCGGAAGTGGTGCGACGCCAGGAATCCGCCGTCGACGAGGGAACGGTCAAGATGGTCCTCAGGGGTCACGACGGCGCCCTCTTCGAGACCGTGCTCTTCCGCAACAGAAAGGCCTCCGGCCGCTGGAGCCTCTGCGTGTCCACCCAGGCCGGCTGCCGCATGGCGTGCCCCTTCTGCGCGACGGGCAAGGCCGGGTTGGCGCGAAACTTGTCTGCCTCCGAGATTGCTGGCCAGCTCCTGATCGCGCGCGAACAAGTCCCTGCGGGCGAACGCATCGCAAACGTCGTGGCCATGGGAATGGGCGAACCGCTCGACAACCTGCCGGCCACACTGGACGCGCTCGAGATCCTCGCTTCTCCCGACTGCCTGGGCGTGGCCGCCGATCGCATCGTCATCAGCACCTGCGGCCACGTGCCCGGACTGGAGCAGCTTTCGGCCCACCCCGTGCCGGTCGGCCTGGCCGTCTCGCTGCACGCGGCCACCGATGCGCTGCGAAACCAGCTGGTGCCGCTCAATCGCCGTTACCCGATCGCCCGACTCCTCGAAACGCTACGGAGACATCCGCTCCGCCCGGGAAAGTGGATCTGCTTCGAGTACATCCTGCTCGCAGGCGTCAATGACGCCGACACCGACGCCAACGCACTGGGTCCGTTGCTCGCAGGAATCCGGGCCGTCGTCCAGGTCATTCCCTATAA
>JACPRK010000089.1 GCA_016190005.1 Candidatus Wallbacteria bacterium
CCCCTGTCGCCCATCACACCGACGAGCGCGCCCACTGCAGCGACGGCAAGTGCAGCGACGCCCGCGCCCTTGGCGCCTGCGCCCAGGACGCCGCCCCTGTCGCCCATCACACCGACGAGCGCGCCCACTGCAGCGACGGCAAGTGCAGCGACGCCCGCGCCCTTGGCGCCTGCGCCCAGGACGCCGCCACCGTGCTCCATCACACCGACGAGCGCGCCCACTGTAGCGACGGCAAGTGCAGCGACGCCCGCGCCCTTGGCAATTGCAACATCAACGGATGAGCTTCCGGAGGCCATTCATCCGCCGCGTCTCCAGCTGACTACTTTGACGCGGCCGATCTGAGAAGCCACCGAGCGCCCTTTCCCGAGTCCTGCCGGCCACGCGAGGAGTTTCCGAGCGTGGCCGGCTTTGCATCTTTCTATTGAAGTCCGGCGAAATGTCATCGCGAGCTCCATTGCCTCCCGCGATTCTCCGCGGTTGCCTCCTCGCCGCGACAGCCTTGGTTCTCTTGGTTCCTGCCTGGCTGTCGCCCGGCACGTTCAATCCCAGGCATCTCTGGCAAGCTACGTCCATCCTGTTGACGCTCGGATGGTTACTGGGGCTTGCCTCCTCCCGCCATGGGCTGAAGGCCGGCCTCTTGCCTCCTCTGGCGCTCGGCGCCGGATGGTTGTTCCTCCGCTCCAGGTTCCTGCTCCCTTCTGTGCCCGGCCCTGAAGACCTGCCTGTCGTTCTCATCATCATCTCTTTCTGGCGCGACACGGGACCTGTCGCGCCGCTGGCTTGCGACCTCGCCGTCTTCCTTCTCCCGTGGAGTTGGTTCCACCTCTCAGGCGGCTTGCCTTCCGCCTTCAGCGACATCCTCCTCTTGGGTGCCGGCGCAACCCTGTGCCTCATTCGACCGCGCTTCTCGGTTTCGCGAAGGCTCCTTGCTCTTCCAGCTGCTCTCCTTCTTGCCCTTACCCTCCTGGGCCGCGTTGGCTGGGACGGCACGCCCAAGGCCGGCCGGGTCCTTTTCGAGGAGTCCCACGCGAGCTGGGAGAGCGCTCGACGTAGCAGCGCCGGCCGATCCCTTCCCGGTAAGGATGCCGCCACCGGACACGGAGATCTCGCCACGCTCCTCGGCTACTGGGGCTTCTCCGTCGACTTCCTCGATGCTTGGGAGCCGGATCGATTGTGCGGTTCCGACATCCTCGTTCTGCCATTTCCCACCAAGCCCTACTCCCAGTCGGAGATCTCGGACATCCTTCGTTTCGTCTCCGCGGGAGGTGGGCTGCTTGCCATCGGCGAGCACACCAACATGGAGGGCGTCCTCGAGTCGCTCAACCCCGTTCTCTCTCCCATGGGCCTTTCGCTGGGCTTCGACACTGTCTGGTTGCCCGACGCCCATCGTTACTTCCTGGCGCACGCCGCCCATCCGGTGACGCTTGCCGCCACCCATCTGAACGTCGCAAATGGTGCCTCCGTCCACGCGAAAGGCCTCAGTACCTTTGCCCTCCTGTCAGCCCGGTGGGGCGTCTTCGCCGACGAGGGCGATGTCCACAACACTTCGCGTTCGCTTCTGGGAGACTCGCACTTCCAGCCCGACCGCGAGACTTCACGGGACATCCTGCTCGCCGCCGGGGCCCGTTTCGGACAGGGACGCGTCCTGCTGCTCGGTGACTCGACCTACTTCCAAAACGGCGGCATCTTCGACGCGCCCGATACGGCGCGGGCCACATTTCACTGGCTCAATCATCGAGAGACCCTGCCGCTCGACCCGGTGCCGTTGCGATGGACCACCCTGGCCTTGCTCTTCTTCGTAGCTGTCGGGTGTCTCGCCACTGGCTTTCACCCGACAACATTCCTTCGCTTCGCCGCGGCCGCCATTCTGTTTGTTCAGCTTGCGGCTACCCTGAGTCTCAGCCCCGCATACCAAGGCGGGAGCCGGCTCTCCTTGCCAAATCAGGTCATCGTCGATCAGGCCCACGCAGAGTCTCTAGCTCTCTACCATCGACGCCGTGACGCGCCCGGAGCGGTACTCGATACTCTCGTCAGAACTGTCCAGGCCGCGGGACGAGTTCCACGCATTCACCTCAGCGGCCCGCTGGACGCAATCGCCTCAGAGCCCGTGGCAGGCGTTCTCCTTCCTGCTCCACGTACTCCGTTCGACGGTGCGGAGCTCGCCTGGCTGAATCGCGTTGTCAGCGCCGGAGCCGTTTGCCTCCTCATCGTCGACCCTCTCTACCCAGAAGGCTCCCGCGCAATCCTGGACACCCTGCACATCGCCGTCGGCGCTCTCCCCGTGGCTGCCCGGACGCCCTTGGCATCCAGCGGCGTGGTCTACCAGGTCCCTGACGGCCCTTTGGTTCCCAACCTGGCTTCCGACCCGCTCTTCGACGGTGCGTCCGGATTCCGCTTGCAACGCCCCTTCGAAATTCTGCCAGCCGGCGCCGATCTCAGGTCGACCGTCTCCTCGCCACGAGGCACCGCATGCTTTCACGATTCGATCCATCCTCTCGCAACATATGAAGGCGGTGTCGTGCTGGCGCGCATTGATTGCGGGAAAGGTCTCTATATCGTGATGGCGGACCCGCTCCTTGCTCAGGCCTCTTCGTTCGAACGCGCCGATGGTGTCACGGACCCAGACCGCTGGCGATTCTTCGTCAATGTCTTCAAGCGCGGGATCGCTTTGCCAACGGAGCGCGTCAAATGAGGACCGCTCCCCACCGTCCGGTAAACGACTTCATCTTCCTGGCGAGCCTGTCTCTCGTGGCCTCCATCTTCGGTGTCCTACCGGAGCTCACCGAGCTCGGCACTCCCGTCGCCTCGGTTCTTGCCTTGCTGGTGGGACTCGCGCTGGCCACCGCACCTTCGCACTCCTTTGCAGGACCTATGGGCCCTTGGGGAGCGACAGGCCTCGTTCTCACGGCTGCCTGCACCGCCTACGGCAGGGAACTCGCTCCCGACCTTGCGTGTGCCGGCGTACTCCTTCTCTCTGCCGCGGGGCTGCGCTTGCTTGCACGATTTGTCACCGGGTCGCCACAGCTTCGCGGCGCTGCCGAGCTCGAAACCGCCGGCGCGGGTTTGGTCGTAGCCACGCTGGCTCGTCAGGCGGCCTTCTCGCTTCCAGAGGTTCTCGCGCAGTCCCCGGTCCCCATCGCATGCTGGCTCGGTTCCCGCTTGGGCGAGCCCTGGTCTTACAGCGGGCCGTGGCTCTTTCCGCCAGGCGCCGTGCTGCATGCGAGCCGCGTCGTGGTCGCCTGGCCCGTCGTGACGGTTGCCCTTGCTCTCTTCGCCTTCCTCGCCGCTCGCCTGTCGCGAAACCCTGGCCTGACCCTCTTCCGCGGCTCTCTGCTCGCCACCCTGTACTTGCCTCTGCGACTCGTGGTCTGGGCGTGGCTCCTTCCGCGCGCTCAAGCCGCCGGACCGATCGCCTTCCACTGGGCTGGGGGCGGCCTTCAGTTCCTGTCCGTACTGCCGCTGATCGGGCTCCTGAGCCTCGCTCTCGGCGAGGCGGATCGGACCGAGCTCTCGAATGCTCCTCCAGGGCCTGACCGCAAACTGTCCCTGCTCCCCGGTGTCTTGCTCTTTCTTGCGGGGGCGGGAGTCTCTGCCCTCCTCGCTCCAGGTTCCATTGTCACGGCGCCTCTTCCATCCCAGATGACTGTCGCGATCGACGAGACGCACAGCGATTGGGAGCCCGTGGTCGTGCGTTACGACGAACATGCGCCCAAGGAAACTCGGCAGAACAACTACGTCTCGATGGCCCGCTTTGTCTCCAGAGTTGCCCGGCTCGAGGTCTGGCGAGGAGCTGACGAGCCGGGGCGGCCGTCACGCGCGCTCGATCCCTCCCTCGCGGGTGCATTAGCCGTTCGCCCCGCCCGGCTCGACGACGCCAGCCTTTCCTCCTTGCTCCGCACCTCCGGGAAGTCACTCCTGGTGCTCAAATGCCCCTCCCGCCCCTATGCCCCGGCCGAAATCGGTGCCGTGCGCTCCTTCGTCGCCGAGGGCGGTGGTCTCCTGCTCCTTGGAGATCACAGCGATGCTTTCTTCATGAACAGTTACCTCGATCCCGTCGCCCGGCTCTTTGGCATTAGGTTTCTGTCCGACGAGCACTATGACGCGTTCGGCACCTGGAGCGAAACGGACTCGAGCTGTCACGAGTGGGGCAGCCCGTTCGCGCTGCTCGGCAAGTTCCTCTGGGCGACGAACTGTCCGCTCGCCGTCGAACCACCGGCGTATGTGCTCGTTCGAAACCGACCCAACAGCTTCGCCGAGCGGGGCGACTACTACTCGAGCAGCTTCTTTGGCAACCGCATCGTCGATCCCGAGGATCGCTTCGGCCGCCACCCGATGATGGCCGCTGCCCGCTACGGAAAAGGGAAAGTCCTCGCCTTCTCCGATTCCACTTCCTTCAACAATGCCTTCTGGAGCTATCCGGACCGGCGCCTCCTCTGGTATCTGTGGCTTGATTGGTTTGCACGCGACCGCTGGCTTGAAGGTCCCTGGAGTCTCGGCTGGCTCTCCCTTCCGCTTCTCTTGGCAGCGGTCTTTGCAACCCGTGGCGGACGCCTTGGCTGCGTGGTCGATCCGTTACTTCTGGGGTTTGGCCTCTCCTGGTTCCTTGCTCCAGGTACCGGCGCGAGCGCTGTCGATCGAGCCTGGCTCGACGGGATCGATCCAGCGCGCGTGGTGGTCGATGTCTCCCACGGATCTCGGCATTCCATTGGCGAAGAAGAGCCTGCCATCCGTTCGCCGAGCCACGGAGTCTATGCACCCTTCCTCGAGGAGATCGCGTGCCTGGGCACGAATGTGCGGGTCAGCCGAGCGTGCGCCGCGGAGGACGTCGTTCGCGGCCGTGCCCGGCTCGTCGTATTCGCAAGTCCCAGGCGATCCTTCTCGGCGGAGGAAGTCCTGGGCTATCGCCGTTTTGTCGAGTCGGGTGGAAGACTACTCCTCATCGAAGGCGTCACTGCGTCCCCAGTCGTCAACACGCTTGCCGAACCCCTCGGCCTCTCCTTTTCGGGCCTTCCCTTGGCGTTGAAGGCAGCGACCGCCTGGCCTTCGCCGTCGTCTGTTCACGCTACTGGAGCAGATGGGCGGGCCCTCTGGTTTCTCGAAGACCGGCCGGTTCTGGCGGTGACACCGATTGGAAACGGATTTGTTGTGGGCTTGGCCGATGACCGACTATTTGCCGCGACCGATACGGCCTCTCCCTCCGCTCCAGCCCTCGAGCTGCTTCGAGATCTGGTGCGCGGTCTGCTTGGCACGTCCACACAGGCGTCACTCGCGGCGATCGCACCCAAGGCGGCCAGCCTCGACGCCGTGGCGGCTACCGCAGGTCCGGGTGTTCACGCAGACGCCTTGGATGACGCGCGCGCCCGTCGGATCGCAGTCTTCGCCAAGCTGCCTTCGCTCGAACGCTCCACGGGCCCGGAAGCCACCCGTAGACTGGCCCTGCGTGGCGGCATTCGACGCGCACTCGATTCGACCGGTCCGATAGCCGCTTGCACCTGGCCCTCCGCTGCAACGCACGCGCGCCTGGCTGGTTCGCGCATCGTCTTGGCCGCGTCCTCCTCGGTAGGACAACGCCTAAAAGGGCAGGCTCCAAGCGGCCTTGCTCTCGACGTTCTGGTGCCCGGGGAGGAGTCTCGGCGTTTCACTTTCCCAACGACGACGGCGCTGGGGGCCAGTTTCTCCCATCGCCAGCTCGTCCTTGTCGTGCATCCGTCGGCTCTTCTGCAGCACCCGGATGCTCGACGGCGTCTGGAGCGTGGCATCGAGGCCCTGATGTCGATCCTTCAGGCCTCCGGCGCGGTGCCCGAGCGTGTCCAGTTGCTTCCCCCCGAGTCGATTGAGCAGGGGCTCGCAGCCGTCCTCTTCCTCGCCGCGATCTCGATGGGTCCCGACGAGACGTCCCGCTGGTACGAAGAAGCGGCATCGCTCGACCGAGTTAGATCGATGTTGGCTGCTCAGGACTATGCCAACCTTTTGCGTGCGAGCGCCGTCCGCCTTCCCTCCACCGTCGTTCCCGATCCCTATCTCGCACTCATGGCGCTGGCTGCGGCAGAGACCGGACAAACGCCAGATTCGGCTACCTGGATGCGCGCGGTCCACGCGAACCTGGCTCCCCTGCTGCTCCCTGTGGCAGCTCATGTCGCCCGTATCACCCCTTGACCCGTGGTCCGAGAGGGATCATGTCACACAAGTATCCTTCCTACTTACCAGCGCTTGGATTCCGGCGGCCCATCCGGCTTCAGGATCCGGTCCTTTATTGCGACGTCATCTTCCTGTAGGGCGCGGGTTTGCGCTCCTCGGAGTCCGCCAGCAACTCCGGCGAGGGTCGCCTCACCCTCTGCGGGCAGTTCATTCTCCAGTCGCTTCCGGCCATGTCGACTTCCATCACGGCGCGGCCGTGAGCCGCGGCCTGCGGAACGGGCCAGGGCGGACTGAACCTGTTGTCGATGCCGCTCGACGCCTCGACCAGGGGTAAGCCGCTCTCACCGGCGCCGGCTTCATCAGCCGGGTCGGTACGCGCGGCCGGTTCGAGACCTACCTGCGAGGCGTGAGCCCGCCGTTCGACATCCGCCCCGGCGCCGCCTATCTCATCAGCGTCCCCGCCGCTCGCCCCCTGACTCTGCCGGCGGGCGAGTAGCGCATCCCTTCACGGAGCTGCAGCCCCGGCGGCGGTCGTCGCGATGCGTGGCGGGGAAGGCTCTATTTCGGACAACTCACTCTGCAGGAGCAGGCGGGCGCCTCACCCGCACGCGGTTTTGATCGACAACCACGATGCAGCCGGTGAACTGGGTGAGATCTTCGGATTCGACGAAGGTCTGGACAAACCGGCTGACCGCCTGGAATCCGAGGGTGGCAGGTCTGAACAGGACAACTCCTGGATGGCTACCGGGCGGAAACTTCCGCAGCTCGGCGAATCCGACGTCCAACGTGAAAACCATTCGGCCCTCCGAACCGGCGGCTGCAGCAACTTCCGCATCGGACCTCCCGAGAAGCCCCTCTTGCTCGGTGCTGGATGCGTCGTGTCCTCGTTGCTGCAACAGAGACTGAAGGTGTTCGGAGAGATTTTCGTCGAGCTTGATCTTCACGCGGCGGTGAGTCTCCAGGTGTTCTCCTGCGCCAGTTCGGCCGCATAGGCCAGGGCAGCGTGAACATCCTCCAGTACAAGCGACGGATACTGTTGGAGGATCTCGGCAGGCGTTGCACCCTCCGCCAGCGAGTCGAGGATGATCGCGATGTAGATACGGGTGCCCCGGATGCACGGCTTTCCACCACACACCGCCGGATTGGTCGAAACCCGCGCCAACAGTTCGTCTCTCGTCATGGGCTCACCTCGATGTCACGGAGCTTACCACGCGCGCAGACGATGCCGCTCTTCTCTATCCAGCGACAGCTCCAGCGCCTCGAGATTGGCGGCGTTCTCGTCAGCCGCCTCGTTGGCCGCACCCGTGTCTTTTCATGGAATCCTCGCTACCCTCGACCTCGCCGCATTGCGCTCCTCAAAGCCTCCCCGCCGTTCGAAGCAGTAGGATCGCCAGGAACTGCTGTACCGCCCCTCACCGAGCCGGCTCGCTGCGTCAAGCAGTCGACCTGTAATCATCAGGTCACCGGTACCCATCGCTCCCTCGCTTGGTCCTCGGAGCAATGCGATGCCGAGGGGCCTTTCAGAGAGGCCTTCGGGCGTGTAAAGTGGAAGTTGTTCGACTCGTGCGGTTGATGCAGGGCTGATGGGTGGGGCCCTGGGCTCGAGGTCCCAGATGGTGAGTAAGACCCGGCTGTCCGCTTCCGCCAGGTCCGGCATCCTCCTGGTGGAGGATGACGATATCCACGCGATGCTGACCGAAAAGGCGCTTCGCAAGGCCGGCTTCGACGCCCGCCTCTGGCGCGCCGCCGACGGAGAGGAGGCTCTCGAGGCCCTCCTCGGCAAGGGCAAGTTCGGGGGCCGAGACAGGCTGGGGCTGGTGCTGCTCGATCTGAAGATTCCGAAGGTGGCGGCGCTGGACGTGTTCCGCGCGGCCAGGCAGTTCCCGGAAACCGCCCAGGTCGTCATCGTCATGCTCACCACATCAGACGACCCGCACGATTGCGAAGAGGCGTTGCGGCTCGGAGCCAACTCCTATGTCACCAAGCCCGGCGATCCCCGGGAGTTCCGCGATACCGTGGGGCAGATCTTCCTCCGATGGTTCAAGGACGGCCCCGTGGCGGCCGTCGGAGAGGCGAGATGAGCGGCCGGTCGGAAGTCGGCCCGGGAGCGGCTGCTGCCGCGAGCCCCGCGGAGTCGAAACCCGCCGGTTCGCGGACCGGCGGTCCGGACGTGTTCCGGGGCCTCTTCGACCGCTTGCGGCAAGCGGTGGTCATCTACGAGGCCGTCGATGACGGCAAGGACTTCCGCATTGCCGAGTTCAATCCCGCGGCCGAGGCTCTCGAGTGCGTCAGACGGGCCGACGTCGTAGGACGGCTGGTCACCGAGGCCTTTCCGGGAGTCGAAGAATTCGGGTTGCTCGAAGTGTTCCGTCGGGTGTGGCGGACTGGTCAGACCGAGAAGCATCCGATTGGTTTCTACGAGGACGACCGTCTCTCGGGCTGGCGCGAGAACGAGGTCTACCGGCTTTCCGGCGGCGAGGTTGTGGCCGTTTACGAGGACCGCACCGAGGCCAAGCTCGCCGAGCAACGATCCTGGTTCCTGTCGTCGGTCCCGGAGCAGTCGACGGAGGGGATGGCGCTCGCCTCGCTCGACGGCCGATTGCTTTTCGTCAACCGGGCCTGGGCGAGAATGCACGGCTACGACAGTCCGGAGGAGCTACTCGGACAGCCGCTGGCGATCTCGCATACTCCCGAGCAGATGCGGGACGACGTGGAGCCCTTCAACCGACACGTCTTCGAGCACGGCTCGTACTCTGGCGAGGTTGGCCACCTGAGGCGCGACGGCACGACCTTCCCAACTCTGATGACGTCAACGCTGGTGCGCGACAAGTCGGGCAAGCCGGCTGCCGTCGTGGGCATCGCCAAGGACATCACGGAGTTCAAAGCCGTCCAGGCCGAGCTGGTGGCCCTCAACGAGCGGCTGGAGCAGCGCGTTCGAGATCGCACGGCCGACCTGGAGGCCGCAAACGTCGAGCTGCAAGCGTTCACGTACACGGTCTCGCACGACCTGAGGGCGCCGCTCACCAGCATTGGCGGCCTGGCCTTGCTTCTGGAGGAAGAGCACTGCGCTTCGCTCGACCAGGAGGCTCTCAAGTACGTGAGGCAGGTGCGGGCCTCGGCCGAACGGGCCAGCCAGCTGGTCTCGTCACTGCTGACGCTCTCGCGACTGTCGCGCTCCGAGCTGGCACGTCAGGCTATCGACCTGAGCCAGATGGCCGCGGAGATTGTGGCCGAGTTGCGTCTGCGCGAGCCCGGCCGAGCGATGACGGTGACGATCGCTCCCAAGATGCGGTGCCGGGGCGATCCGACGCTGCTCAGGACGGTCCTCGAGAACCTGCTCGGAAATGCCTGGAAGTTTACCGGCCCTGCGTCCGAGCCCCGCATCGAGTTCAGCAAGGTCAGGGCGCCGCGCGGGCAGGTGGGGTTCTGCATCCGGGACAACGGCGTGGGATTCGATCCCAGGCTTGCCGACAAGCTCTTCGGCGTCTTTCACCGGCTACACGCGGCCACCGAGTTCCCGGGGGCGGGCGTGGGCCTGGCTGCCGTCGAGCGCGTCGTGCGGCGTCATGGAGGCCGGGTCTGGGCCGAGTCGAAACCCGGGGAGGGCGCCAGCTTCTTTTTCACGCTGGGCGAGACCCCTGCTTGTCCCGCCTAGTGGGGCCGACTGGTCCCCCACCTGCCCTCCGCGGCGTCAGGTCTTGAAGACTTCCTGGACCGCCTGCCCGAACCAGGCCGTTGCCTCGTCCACGGTGAGCACCTCGCGCAGAGCCCTGCGAAGGTACCCGAGGTCGAGGTTTTCTCGCTGGACGTCCATCAGCGTCTTGATGTCCAGCTTGTCCTTGTCGCGGAAGAACAACAGCTTGAAGAGCAGCGTGTCCTCGGCCGACAGGAACCAGAGGGTCCTCGTGTCGCCTTCTGCGTGTAACTGGCAGCGTCTGCCGTATGCCCACTCATAGAGAGGAAAGTCGGGAAGAAAAACGTCTACCCGGGTCTCGTCCACAAACACCTCGAAATGCCCCCAAGTGGTCAGCTGCCAGCGGCATCGAAGGCGGCTGCTATCCTCTCTGCCACAGCCAGGGCGCTAGCCGGTCCGGCCACGCCAGCGATACCCCACTCTCAGCCGCTCCCACCACTCGAGGGCGGCTTTGGAGCGCGGCTGACGAAGGTTCCGGATCCGATCCGGGACCGCATGCATGCTTCGAAGCCGGGCGCCTCCCTCGCAAAGCCCCGCAAGGATCTCCAGCCGCTGTTGCGGCGTCATCTTCCTGTAGGGCGCGAGCTTGCGCTCCTCGAACTCCGCCAGCACCTCAGGCGATGGTCGCCTCACTCTCTGTTGGCAGTTCTTTCTCCAGTCGCTTCCGGTCATTTCGACTTTCATCACAGCGCGGCGGTGAGCCGCCCCCCGCTCTCACGCTCCAGTCCGGCTGTTCCTCCGCAGCCACGACACGGCAAAATCGACCGCCGGACGCTGGCGGAAAAGGCGAGCGGTAGCCGCGCCGACATGGCCGACAATCACGCCGCTGCTGGCGTCAAACTCCGCGCCGATCTCGGCAAAGGACTCGTCGTCGAGCTGCAGCTCTCTCATCTCGCGCCAGACCCGCCGGCCGGCTTCGAGGACGGGTGCGCCCTCGGTCACGGGAGGGCGGATGGCCGCCCGGTACTCGGCCAGGTGGAAGGACGTGTTCCGCTCGTGACCCACCCCCAGAAGCAGTACCCAGCCGTCGAGATCGTAGAGCCGGGCAAGCGGGGAGCCTTCCCCCAGCGCGAAGTCGAGCTCGTGCGTGGAGGTGAGCCGCTGGGCCTGGGGGCCCCGGGCCGAAAAGGAGACCGAGGGGTGGGCGCTGCGCAGGGTGCCGGGCCAGGCCCGGAAGACGTCGGCTACGGCGCCCATCTTCCAGGTCGGAGTGTATCGCGGATCGTAGGCCGGGGTCTCGGCGCGAAGGGTCGGCCACCAAGCTTCCGGCACCGGCGGATTGTGCCAGTTGGCCGGGTCGCTCAGGTCGGCCGAATGGGTGGGCATAGCCAGCGTCCCTTCCGGCCCTAGCGTGTCCAGCAACGCCTGAACGACCGCGACGGGGCCGCCGGCGACGAACCCGAGCGCGGAGAGCGAGGTGTGCACCATCAGCGTCATCGCGGGCTTCACCCCGAGCTGTCCGAGCTCGGCGGTCAGCGATGAAACCGTATTCGGCCGCTCCACCTTCGCTACGAAATCAGCTGTCATGGCCTCACCTGCGGTCGCGGCAGAGGATGGCCCGGAAGGGTTGGAAGGCGACCCGGGCTCAGGCACCACCTGCGCAAGCTTAGCACCCTGCGCTCCTGGGTCGGGGACACTCGACTGGACTTCACGCAATCCCCTCTTGCAGGAACATCCGTGATCTCTTGGAACGACCGGACTTCGGATGGAAACCATGTCGTGGAGGTGGCTTTCAGCCTTCTGCGCGAGCGAGCAAGAGGACTCGATTCGCGTTTGGGTCCACCGCTTCGCGTACGACCATTGGCCAGATGCGCCGTGCGAGTACCTCGGCGAGGTCGATGGGAGAAACGGCATTGGCCAGAAGATCCGCAGCAACCGCGCGGCATCGCGGGCCCACGCCTGGTGCGGAACGTTGACGTTCCATTGCCCCGCGCCAGGGGCGCCTTCGCGATCGGCCGGCGGCAGATCCGGCCCCGGACTGCTATCGACGAGCTTCTCTCTCGCGCCAGGCAGTCACACTGGCGCGTGTGGAGGTTGCACTTCCGGCCCAAGGTGCCGTAGAGTCGGAGTGCGATATACGTGAATCACGTAATCACATACTCTGGGAAGGTCCTCCATGAAACGTAATCTGACCCTGGCTATCGAGGACGAGACACTGCACAGAGCGAGGCTCGCTGCCACCAAGAGACGCAAGTCGCTTACGGCACTGGTGAGACGGTTCCTGGAAGAGCTGGCTGCGGGCGATCAGGAGCGTTCGGCCGCGGTCCGGAGGCTGAAGAAGCTGATGGCGAGCCGGCCGTTGGCCGTCGGCAAGCGGGGCTGGTCGCGAGACGACCTCCATGAACGATAGCGTTTTTCTGGACACAAACGTCCTGGTATATGCCTTCGACCGCGATGACGAACGCAAGCAAGTCGTGGCCTCGAAACTGGTCCAGGCTTCGCTGAGCTCCGGGACTGGCGTCACCAGCACCCAGGTACTGCAGGAGTTCTTCGTGACCGTGACGAAGAAAGTTCGGGTATCGATGTCCGTAACCGATGCCCGCAGGACGGTGGAGGATCTCGCCCGTCTGCGGCTCGTGGAGATCGACCTACCGCTGATACTCGGGGCGATCGATCGCCACCACCGGTGCAAGATTTCCTTCTGGGATGCGTTGATTGTCGGTGCCGCGGCGGCAGCGAGATGCACAAGCCTGTTCTCCGAGGATCTGGCCGGCGGCTCGGTACTGGATGGCGTCCAGATCATCAACCCATTCGGCTGAGGTGATCCCGGACCCGACTCGACCCCGTGGGCTTCACCTGCAGAGTGAAGGGAGCAGGCGGGGCGCGGTGAATCTGGCACGGGACATCTTTGGGGGCCATAAACAGAGAACAGGGGATACTTTCCACGCGCGCACCCAGCCTACCGTGGAACAAAATCGGCGGTATACTCGTCTTATTAGGTAAGAACGCCGCGCGGCTGCGGCGTCCGCTTTGTCGCTTCCCCCGAGGAGAGAGACCGCCACACGATGTCCGAGCAGATGATTGGCAAGATTCTCGGCAAGTACAAGATTGTCGAGAAGCTCGGCAGCGGCGGCATGGCCGACGTCTACAAGGGCATCCAGGAGGGGCTGGAGCGCGAAGTCGCCATCAAGGTCCTCCCCAAGGCCTACTCGCGTGACGCCGAGATGGTCAAGCGCTTCAAGCGCGAGAGCCAGGCCACCGCCAAGCTGGCCCACCCCAACATCATCACCATCTACGACTCCGGCGAGCAGGATGGCCTCTGCTACTACGTCATGGAGTACCTGAAGGCCGACAGCCTGGACGACATCATCAAGAAGGAGCAGAAGCTCCCGCCCAAGAAGGCCCTCAAGATCGCCCAGGACATCCTCAAGGCGCTCGCCTACACCCACGACAAGAAGATCCTCCACCGCGACCTGAAGCCCTCGAACATCAAGTTCGACCTGCGCGGCAACGCCATCGTCACCGACTTCGGCCTGGTGAAGGACCTGGAGCAGACCAGCATCACCGTCAGCGGCGTCAGCCTGGGCACCCCGATGTACATGTCGCCCGAGCAGCTCTCCGGCGACCCGGTCGACGAGCGCAGCGACCTCTACCAGGTCGGCGTCATCGGCTACGAGATGCTCACCGGCCAGGCGCCCTTCGGCGGCAAGGGCCCCTACCAGCCCGGCTCCAAGTCTCCGAACGCAGAGCTGGTCGCTCCCTCCGGTATGAACCCGGAGGTCACCCCCGAGCTCGACGAGTTCGTCCTCAAGGCGCTCCAGAAGAAGCCCGACGACCGCTACCCCAGCGCCAAGGAGATGCTCGAGAAGCTCAAGCAGATCGAGCGCAAGAGCAAGGTCCGCCAGCTCTCACGGCAGACCCCGCCCAGCGGCACCAAGAGCCTCTCCGTCCAGACCCGGACCCTCCCCGACCCGCCGTCCGGTGTCGTCGGCACCGGCAGCATCTCTGCCCAGAGTATCTCCATCGCCATCGCGCGAACGCTGGCCGGCCCCTCGCGGACCGTCGCGCTCGCCGTCGGCATCCCCTCCGTGCTGCTCTTCGCCGCCGCGCTCGTCTGGCTCTTCATGCTCATCTTCCCCAAGCCCGAGCTGAAGCTCCTGGAGAAGTCCTTCGAGGTCGACGCCGACCAGGCCGTCATCAGCTGGCGCGCCAGCGCGCCCTGTTACTCCTACCTCGAGTACGGCGACAAGAAAGACGACATGGCCCGCATCGAGGTGCCGCCCGCCCCCCAGACGGAGTACCGGCAGACCCTCAAGAACCTCAAGCCCGACACCAACTACTACGTCCGATTCCTCTTCAGCTACGACAGCGACGCTGACAGCTTCCCCGCCGCCTGGGTGCGTGAGCTGCAGTTCCGCACACGCCCCCAGATCGAGATCATCAACATCACCGTCGAGGAAGGCGCCACCCAGGCCACCATCAGCTGGACCACCAACCTCCGCACCGACACCGTCGTCCAGTACGGCAAGACCGAGGAGTATGGCACCACCCAGTCCAACTTCGAGCAGAAGGCCGAGACCAACCATTCGATCATCCTGACGGGCCTCGACCCGGCCACCAACTACCACTTCAAGATCATCGCCAGCGACCCCGAGGGCAAGGGCGGCAACAAGTCGAGCGAGGACCGCACCTTCACCACCAAGGACTCCACCGACCCGGCCTGGCGCACCGAGCGCGGCGGCGGCGCGGGCTCCAGCGAAGACCAGCTCCAGGACCTGGCCAAGAGCTACGTCGACAAGCTCACCCGCATGACCCCCGACGAGCGCGCCAAGCTCAAGGAGTCGATCAACCGTTTCATCGACCTCGACCAAGGCCCGCTTCCCGAGGCCAAGAAGCTCGCCGTCATGGCGACCAAGACGACCAGCCAGTCCTTCGCGGACCGCTTCCCCGTTTTCGCCAAGTGGCGCCGCGAGATCGTCAAGGTCCACCCCGATCAGGAGAAGACGCTGCCCGAACGGATGGAGCGCATCCTCCAGAAGATCTTCCTCGACAACCCGGCCCGCGCCTGCGGGATGCTCGACCGTGCCTTCGCCAAGATGCGTGGACTGGACCCGGCCCCCGCGGGCTCGGCGCCCGTCGCGTCCCCGGACCCGGCTCAGTCCGGGTCCGCCGCCGCCCCAACCGCATCCGCCGCTGTCCCGGCGCCGGTAGTCGCTCCGCCTGCTGCCTCCGGGTCCGTGACCCCCGAGCCCGCGCCCGCATCACCGCCCGTGGAGAAGCGCGTCAAGATCGACGATTCGCCGCCGACCGACGAGGGCCAGTCGACGGGAAGGCGTTGATCGCGCCGGCGTGACGCACGCTCCAGGTCTCGGGGAGGTGGGCTCCTCCAGAGGTTGCAGCCGACCGGGACAGCTTTCGGAGGCGAGAAGCGTCTTCGTGTAGGGCTGGAAGGCGCCTCCGTGCTGATCGACGGACTGGAGCGCGGCCTGAAGGAAGCCTACAGGAGCGGGAAGACGAAGCCCTTGGCGTGAAGTCACACGGACCACATGAGCTGCCAGACGCTCTCCATGCTCCCGATGGTCTCCGCGCCGAAGCCGAGCAAGACGGCGACCATCCGATTGCGCTGCCGCTCGGGGATCTGACTCTCGGTGACGAGCCACCTGTATAGCTCGATGACCCACTGGGCGGCGGCATAGCCGAACTCGACCCGGCCGTCGGGCCGGTTGAGCTGGAACGGTCTGCAACCCGGCATGGCGTTTTGCTCGATCCGGATCGCCGCGTCCATCACCCAGTCCTGCGCTTGGCCGTCCACGTCGCAGATGAGCGCGAGAAAGCGGCGGGTCTGGGAGACGAGGATTGCGTTCGCTCTGCAAAGGTCGTCGTCGAATGGACAGGACTCCCGGCACTCCCGGCGACACTCGGTGAGGTTCGCTCCAGCCATTGCCACACCTCCTTGCGATCGGCACTCCGGGCCGCTGTCTGGATTACTTATGATAATGATAATCATTATCAATAAATAAAGTCAAGGGGGCAGAGTCGCCAGGCAAGCTGTCGGGAGGGCGTGGCGCCCGGATCACCCCCGAAGCGCTCTCGCGCCCACTATCTCATTTAGTCCCTCGATGAGCCTCTCGAGCTCCTCTGGCGCCAGACGCCCCAGCTTCCGGTGCAGCCGCTTCGAGGAGAGCGTCCTCACCTGACCAATTTTCACCCAGGAGGGCTTGGGGAGCTTCACGGACTCGATGAGCATCGTCAGAGGAAACTTCGCCCGGGGCTCCTGGCTGGTGATGGCCAGCGCGATGACTGTCCCGGAGCGTGCATTGAACACATCCTGACTGATGACGACCACGGGCCTCTTCCCAGCCTGCTCGCCGCCGCGAACCGGATTCAGGTCTGCCCAGACGATGTCGCCTCTCAGTACGGGGGCCATTCGTCGAACCCTTCTCCGAATCCTTCTTCGGCCAGGGCTCGCTCCTGCTCCGGGTCGAGTTTCGCGCACTCCCTGGCCAGGCGAGTGCCCTCGATCCGCTCCAGGGCCTCTTCGACGGCGACTTGAATCGCCCGGCTGCGGCTCGGAAAGACGTTGCCGGCCACCAGCCGGTCGACCTTCTCGAGGAGACCCGCATCCATCGTTATGGCGATCTTGCTTGCCCGCACCGCGACCACCTCGGTATGATTATACGTCATACCGGATGACGCCACAACGGCTCTCCGGTTTGAACCTGCCCCGCAGTTACGGGAGCGCCGACGTGATGTCCGTATGAGAGAATTCGTCGCCCTTGAAAAGCAGCGGTTCGCCTGTCTCGCGAGCCAGCGCATATGAAAAACAGTCCCCGACGTTGAGCTGCGCCGGATGACCGCTGCCCTTGCCGTAGTCCCGGTAGGCTTCCCGCGCGATACGCGCCTGGCCAGCGGTCACTTCTTCGATTAGGATGCCCGCTTCGGCGAGCAGCTCATCGAGGCGACGGCTTGCCACCGGGTCCCGACCGGAATCGATCACAGCGCCAGACTCGACGTAGCTGGCAGCGGAGATCCGTCGAACGTCAGAGATCTCGATCGCCCTGGCGAACGTCTCCGCATCCGGCTCGTTTCTCAGGATGGCGACCAGCGCCGAGGTATCCAGTATCACTTCGGCAGCCCCTTCTCGTCATAGAGCAGCTCGGCGTGGTCCAGCGAACGAGCCGGCTCACGGAGTCGGGACGCGCAGTCCCTGCCGATCTCGAGCAACCGTGCCGCCAGACCCTTTCCCTGCTCCCGGCGCACACGCTGCAGACGTTCGCGCACGGCCTGGGTCACGGCACTCGACATGTTCTCGCCCGTCAGCTTCGCCAGCTCGCGGGCAAGTCGATGTGCTTCGGGATTCTTGATGTTCAGGGTCATCAGGTATCTCCTTCTACCAGAGATAGTCTACCCTACTAGAAGTTTCGCCGCAACCACGGTCTACCGGCGGCCGGAGCTCGAGCAAGGCGGTCGGCTACCGCGTCGTGATCGCGCCGACGACGACCCAGGCGCTGCCGTTATCGCCCGGGCGAATCGGTCACCCCCGGAGCTCTCAGCCTGATGTGAGTCGACCGGGTCGGGCGAGAAAGCCGTCCCCGGTCCCTGGAACTGCCAGGAGGCAACCCGCAGCTGGGGGTCTACTCCCCGACGAGCCGGCCAATCTCCTGGGCGTAGCGTTCTGCTTCGTCGTCGGAGAGGGCGCCCGCGGGGGCCTGGTCGATGATGCGAGCCAGGTCGTCGGCGTCGGCCGACTGCAGGAACGGGCCCTCGGCGGCGGCGAAGATGGGGGCGAGCTCCGTGCGCGCGGAGCGATCGAGTCGGGCGGCGGCAAGCGCCTGTCCGTAGGCCCGTTCGACGCGGTCGGGGATCGGAGCGCGGAAGTAGGCCATCGCGGCAGCCTTGCGCGCGGCGGCGTCCTCGGGGATGACGGCCAGGACGCTCTCCCAGGCGTGCGCTTCCTGCAGCGCCAGGCCCATCAGGGAGTAGGCCCGAGCCAGCGAGCGCGCCGCCCGGTGGTGGGCCGGCTCGATGTAAAGGGCGCGCTGAAGGGCGTTTTCGGCGCGGACCGGGTCGATTTCACCGTGAAGAAACGAGTCGCCGAGCAGATACTGCGCCTCGGCGAGCTGGGCGCGCGGCAGCCCCCAGGCGATGGCGGATCGTGTGTGGTCCTGCGACTGGCGGAGCAAGTCGACCACCGTGTCTGAGCCGGACCCGCCGCGCTCGAGCTCCAGGGCGGCCAGGTAGTGGGCCAGGCCGTCGGCCAGCGCGTCCTCGCCGCGCGAGAAGTCCTCCGCTAGGGCGGGCGCCACGTGCAGGGCGATGCGATTGGGCTGCGAAAGCTGGTGGATGGCAAGCGTCACGAGCGCGATGCCGAAGCAGGCGAAGTAACCCAGTGAGTGGAGAACAATCAATCGCTTCATGAACGTCGGCCCTCCGAGAGGCTACTCCTGCTGACTGTTCACTTCCTGCAGCTTGTTACCAAGATACTGCTGCATCTTCTGCTTGTTCCGGTCGTTGGAGAGGAACTGGTCGACCTTGGCCTTCTGCTCCGGCGTGGCGTTCTCGATCATGTCTTGGACCTTCTGGGGATCGCCGCCGGCCGAGGCGTCCCAGAACTGGCGCAGCTTCTGGCGCTTGCTCGGGTCCTTGATCATCTCCTTGAGCGACTCGGGGCTGCTGCCGCCCTCCTCGCCCAGCATCTCGCTCTTGATGTTGTTGTCGCCCAGGACCTTGCCGATCTCCTCGGCGTAGCGGGCGGCCTCGTCGTCGGGGATCTGGCTGTCCTCGCTCTTCTGGATGATCTCGTGGATGATGCCGGCCACCTTCTTGGCGACCTGGCTGTTGCGGATCATGGGCTGGAACTTCTTCTTGTAGTTGGGATCGAGCTTGATCGCCTTCTTGGCGTGCTCGAAGCTCTTGGCCGACCAGTCGGAGCGCTTGGCCTTGTCATAGGCCAACGACGCCCGGAAGTGCGCCTCGGCGAAGTTGGGCTTCAGCTCGATGGTGCGCTCGTAGTACTTGATCTCGTTCTCGTTGTCGTCTAGGAGGCCGTAGGTGGAGGCCAGCCCGAAGGTGATCTCGGGGGTCAGCTTCTCGTTCTGCGGCTCCAGCCGGTATGCCTTCTCGAGGAAGTCGCGCGCCTGCTCGAGCTCGCCGGTGTCGTCGGCGGCGGTCTTCAGGTAGGACATTCCGATGTAGTAGTTGGTCTCGCCATCCTTGCACTTGCCGCGCAGCGACACGTCGAACTTATCGCGAGCCTGGTTGAAGAGATCGCGGGCGCCGTCGTCGTTGCCCTGGTCGACCAGGTCCTTGCCCTGGTTGTAGAGCTTGAGCCCCTCGTCGAAGGCCTTCTTGCACTCCTCGGGGGAGACCGGAGGCAGCGGCTTGGGCTTGGGCGGATCGGCGTCTGTGGCGGCGCCTTCGACCTTCGCCGGCTGCTGGCCCTTGCGCTTGCGGATGAGCTCCAAGCCGCGGCGGGCGAGGTCGTTCTGCGGATAGCGCCGCAGGGCGTGGGTGAAGACCTTCTCGGCCCGGACCAGGTCGTTGGATTTGAGATAGGCGACGCCGATTCGATTGAGCAGGTCCATCCTCAGCTTATCGCTGATGACGTTGGGCGAGCCGGGAGCGGCCGCCGGCCTCTTGAGCAGATACATGAAGAGCCGGATCGACTGTCCGTGGTTGCCGGCCTGAGCGTACATCCGGCCCAGGTAGTAGACGGCGCGGACGTTCTCGGGATGCTGCTTGACGTAGACCTGCAGCTCCTCCAGCGTCGGAGCGGCCTGGGCCGCCGAGGCGAGGGCAAGAACGACCCAGGTAGCCAGGAGGCCTGCAAATCGGCCTGCCGCAGAAACACCCGTGCGGGTGGAGGTCATCACCCCTATAATACGAGATCGGAGGCCCGTTCGTTCCCGCGAGCGGAGGGGGCCAGGTAACGTGCCGGTCATGCGTTCAGGATAGACCGCATCCATCGGCCCGAGTTCCCCCCGTTTGCGCCGTCAGCGCGTCGGTCCCCGCAACCACGAGAGGAAGCGCTTGGGCCACGAGCGCCACCCCTCGTCGCCCTGGAGGAGAGTCAGGACTACCGCCCGATGCTGCAAAAGGACCAGAATCCGCTTGATGTCGACCAGTTCCCGCTGGAGCTGCTCCATTCTAGCCTCCAGGCTGGCGATGGGCAGATCCATTTCGAGCGCGTCGGACGCCATGGCTTTCACGAGGACCTCCGGGTTCCCGCGGCGCGCTCCCGAATCGGATGCGCGGACCCCGCGGACATGCCAGTTATCGACAACAATCCCGGACGCCAAAATGTCACAAATCAAGGCGCAGAAAGGAGAGTAATGGGCTGATGCAGCCCGATTCCCTCTCCGTGGCTATCGAATCCTCGCCGGCCTACCGGACGCTGGAACCGGGCCAGCTCGAGCTGGTCGCGCGCGCCGCCGAGGTGCTGGCCGCAAGCTCCACGGCCCTCACCCATGCGCAGCTGGCGCAGGCGCTGAGGCGATGGTTCTCGGGCGCCCGGCTGGAGGACACGCTGGAGCCCTCCCTGGAGCGGTTCGGGTTGTTCCGCAAGACCGCGGAGCTGACCTGGAAGCTGGCCGATGCCGCCACGCTCGGCCGTCCCTTTGGCGAACTGCCCGTCTGCGTGCTCGACGTCGAAGCGACAGGCGGGCGACCCCCACTGCACCGCATCATCGAGCTGGGCGCGGTGCGCATCGAGCCGGACGGGAGCACGTCGACGCTGGACTTGCTGATCAATCCGGCCCGGCCGCTGCCGCCGTTCATCGCCCGCATGACTGGTCTCACCCAGCCCCAGCTCGAAG
>JACPRK010000083.1 GCA_016190005.1 Candidatus Wallbacteria bacterium
CATCACGGGCGAGAGCGGCACCGGCAAGGAGGTCGTGGCCAACATCCTCCATCGCCTCAGCCCGCGCGGGCAGTCGGGCAAGATGGTGCCCGTCAACTGCGGCGCCATCCCCGAGAACCTTCTCGAGAGCGAGCTGTTCGGCCACGTCAAGGGCGCCTTCACCGGCGCGACCCAGGACAAGGAAGGGCTGCTCCACGAGGCCGACCGCGGCACCTGCTTCCTCGACGAGATCGCGGAGATGCCGATGCAGCTGCAGGTGAAGCTGCTCAGGTTCCTGCAGGACCGGCTGGTGCGGAAGGTCGGCGGGGTCCGCAACGAGAAGGTCGATGTCCGCATCCTGGCCGCCACCAACAAGAACCTGCTGGCGGAAATGGCCTCCGGGCGCTTCCGGGAAGACCTCTTCTTCCGGTTGAACGTGGTGCAGATCTACCTGCCTCCGCTGCGGGAGCGGCGTGACACGATCCCCTTCCTGGTCAGCAGCTTCCTCTCCCGGTTCATCCGTCAGTATCGCAAGCAGCTCCTAGGCATCAGCCCCGAGGCCCAGGCGCGACTGCTCGGTTACACCTACCCGGGCAACATCCGCGAGCTCGAAAACGTGATGGAGTACGCCTGCATCATGGCCGACGGCCAGACCATCACCGAGGCCGATCTCCCGCCGCACGTGCTGACCGGCCACCTCGGATTGGAGTTGCCGGCCTCGACCGGCCCCGTGGGGGAATCTGCCGCCGTGCAGCCCGAGTCGCCGCGTACCCTGGCCGACGTCGAGGCTGAACATATCCGCCAGACCCTGGCGCGCTGCGGGGGCAACCAGACGCTGGCCGCCAAGCAGCTCGGGATCAGCCGGACCAGCCTCTGGCGCAAGATCAAGAATTGAGAATCGAGAATTGAGAATCGAGGGGCGGGCGGCGAGACGGGAAGATTCAGTGAGGCGGCCCTGGCTTTCGATTGTCCTTGGACCTTCCGTGCTGACGTGAGCGACGAAACCACCTACCTGTCCGAGCTGCCGGCCGGCGCCGTCGAGGAGCATCTGGATCAGACAGCCGCTCTCTGGGGCGAAGGCCATCCGCGCGACGTGCGTCTTCGGGAGACGCTGCGTGAGCTGGCCGCATGGGGGCCCCAGCGACTGCGCTTGGCGGGCCTGGTCGGCGGCACCGGAGCGCTGGTCAGCTCGCTCGAGCGATTCGGTCTGCGGCTGCAAGGCCCGGACGGGCCCGTCGCCGCGATCGGCCTGGGCTCCATCTTCACTCCCGAGCCCGAGCGCGGCCGAGGTTTGGCCCGGCGGCTGATCCGTCTGGTGATGGAGGAAGCGCGGGTCGAGGGGTGCTCGGCAGTGCTTCTCTTCTCGGACATCGCGCCGGAGTACTACGAGAGGCTTGGCTTCGTCCGGTATCCCGCCCAGCGCTGGACGGTGCCGCTTTCGAGCCTGCCGCAGGCCGCGCCGTTGGAGACGCGGCCTGCCGCGGACGCCGATATCGGGCGCTTGCTCGAGTGGTACGAATCGAGCTTCCCGGCCTCCGTCCTTCGACCGATCCGCGACCTGGAGAGCTGGCGGGCGTTTCGCCGGAAGAACTCGCAGTCCCCAGATCTCGTGCTCCTGGAAGACGGTGTCGCGGTCGGGTATCTGAACCTTGCCCGGGCGCCCGAGAGGCTCTGGATCAACGAGTATGCGCCGGCCCGCCTGTCTGCCGAGCGGGTCTGGGCGACCGCGGCGCGCCATGGTGCAGAGGCAGGCGCCGCTGAGATGGGCGGCTGGGTGAGGCTCGACCCCTTGCCCCCGGCAGCAGCCCTGCGCGACCGGCCTCGAGCCATTCCCATGATCGCGCCGCTCGACTCGCGCCTGGAGCTCCAGGGAGCGGTCACGCACTTCGACGCGATCGATCACTTCTGAGTCGCCGGTTTCGCTCATCGCGGCGGCGTCAGCAGGTCCGGCCCCAGGTGCGTCGCGTCGTTGGAGAACACGACTCGTGAGTGCTCCGTGCTCAGGTCGATGCGGCTGATGGCACAGTTGTGCAGCTCGAAGAGTCCGGGCATCTCCGCGATCTGCCGAGCGGGCCGCTGCATCACGGCAAGCAGCAGGTTGTAAAACCCTCGGTGACCGACCAGGATGACGGCCTCATCGGCCCGGCGGGGCTCGCCGGTCAGGCTGGACAGCACTCGCGCTGCCCGATGGGCCGCCTCGCCCACCTCCTCGAAAGGCCGGTTCCACCATGGTCCCCGCAGCTCATCCGGCAGCAGCAGGTCGGGAAAGCGCGCCTCGAAGTGGGCCCGGTCGTTGCCCGGCAAGCCGATCATCTCGTCGCCGCTCTCGCAGTAGCGGTAGATTCCGCCGACCTCGTGCGTGTCGGGCCAGGCGGTGACACGCATCGCCAGTGCCTCGGCCACTCGGGTGGCCGTGACGAGTGCCCGCTGCATCAAACTCGAATAGATGTGCGTGACCGGCGTAAGGTCGCTGTCCTCGGGGCGCCCATTGCACGCGATGCTCGAGATGAAGCGTCTCCGGACGGCCGTGCAGAGTGCCTCTACTTGCCGGAGCCCGAGCGGAGTCAGCGGCGGGTCCTCGACCCGCGATCGTCCCTCGATCGGCCCGAGGGTGTTGTTGGAAGAGTGTCCGTGTCGGACGTAGAAGAGACGCATGCGGGGAACTGTCCGATCGCAAGGTCTGGTGCCCGCTCCCCGGCCGAGCTCAGTGGCGCTTGCGGCGGGACTTCGACGCTTTGGCAGCCAGGATCTTCGGGGGGATCGGTTCGCCGTCGAAGTACTTGGCATCCTGCAACGTGCCGATGCGGCGGAGCGCTCGCACCAGGACCTTGCCCGAGTCGGGATAGACGCACACTTCGTCCGGCCGGTTCTCGCCGATGGCGAGGTAGACGAGGTCCTCGCTGGAGACGTTGGCGATCTGGTGACCCTGTCCTGAGTTGCGGGGGCAAGCGATGCAATCGCCTGCCCGCAGGTCGACGACCTGGTCACCGTAGCGCAAGAGCCCGGCGCCGGAGAGCACGATGAAGATCTCGTCTTCGTGCACGTGCCAGTGGAAGGGCGCATAGGTGCGGCCCGGCGGCAGAACAACCCGCACGACGCCGACGTGACCGTCCTCGGGAGGCATCGAGGGGTTGAGTCGCGCCTCGCGGCCTCCCCAGTGTTGGCTTTCCCGCTGCTCGACCAGCGGAGCATCGTTCCAGTTCAAGACATGGGGGTGGCGGACTGTTGGCTTCTTGGGCATGGGGCTAGGGGGCATTCTCTCACAGTCGCGGCTGGCCGGGTGACGCATCCGCTTCGCTCCTCGCTGAACCCTCGCAAGACCTCCCGCACCATGGGGTGGCAGCTGAGCTGGGACGGAGTCTCGCCTGACCTTCATCACTTCCGTGGCAGGGACGGCGTCGAAGATGGCCTGGTCCTTGAACGTGGTGCGCAGCCTCCCTCCCGGTGGAAGGGAGGAACGTGGAGTTCGAGGCGCTGTACGCGGACGGCACCAGTTTCAATCCGCCTCCCTCCCGGTGGAAGGGAGGAACGAGCAAGCTCTGGAGCATCTTCCGCAAGCGGCTCGTTTCAATCCGCCTCCCTCCCGGGGGAAGGGAGGAACGGGCAAATGGCTAACGCGCGGGGCGATACCCTCCTGTTTCAATCCGCCTCCCTCCCGGGGGAAGGGAGGAACGCGGGCAGGTTGGACAAGTCCTTCGTGCCGCGTCGTTTCAATCCGCCTCCCTCCCGGGGGAAGGGAGGAACTTCGTCGAGATCCAAGACTTCTCAGCCGAGGTCGGGTTTCAATCCGCCTCCCTCCCGGGGGAAGGGAGGAACCCGTCTGGCTATCTCAGGATGCAATCGACGTGCAGTTTCAA
>JACPRK010000088.1 GCA_016190005.1 Candidatus Wallbacteria bacterium
CCGCCGCCCATGCTGTCACGGGGCGGGCCGGATCGGGGCGCCATCGGGCGGGCCTCGTTCACGACCAGCGTGCGCCCACCCAGACTGTGGCCGTTCACAGCGTTCACGGCTGCTGCGGCCTCCTCGGCGTTCGGCATGTCGATGAAGCAAAAGCCACGCGGCCTGCCGCTAGCCTGGTCCCAGGGGAGCTCGATGCTCTTCACTTCACCGTGGGCCGTGAACAACCCTTTCACGTCCTCTTCTGTTACCTGGTAGGGAAGATTCCCGACATAGATGCGAATGGCCGTGTCTCCTTGCGCTCGGAGCGATCGCAGCCCGTGCGGCGTCGTCGCTGGTGGTGTCAATCTGAGCTTACCCCCTCCCCTGCGTGCTGTCCACCGTCGAGATGCGGCGAGGGGAGCGGGCTGGATTCCGGAGTCGTCGGTAGCGGTATCTCGGTCACATCCCGAGCCGTTCGAGCAGGAAGGCCAGGGCCATCACGGCGCCCAGCACGGCCAGGACGTAGGCAACAGCGCGGGCCACAAGCCAGGCCGGGCCGGCGGCGGCGCGGCGGCGGCGGCGCCTCGAACCGCCACGGCGGCGGAACCCCTCCAGCCGCCGCTCGTCCTCCTCACGCAGGTCGGGCAGACCGGCGGCTTCTTCCCAGTGGTGCTCCAGTTCGTGCAGCAGCGTGTCGCGCATCTCGCGCTCGAACTTGCGGCCGTCGCGCCACCCCATCGCCAGAAACGAGCCGTAGTAGAGGTAGACGTACTTGCCGTCTGCGCGCTCGTGATACTCGCCCAGGAGGAACACGTCGGCCAGAGACCGATCCCGCTTCTCCTCCCGGACGGCGAAGACGCCGCTCAGGCCACGCAGGAATTCGGGCGGCACGCTTGCGACCAGCTCTTCGAGCAGCCGCGAGAACTCTTCGTAGTCCGGAATTGGGCGTCGCATGGAGAGTCTCTATCGACTCTCCCATGCTACTCGCGCCGCCGGGGAGATACGCAGAGCGCGCAGCGGCGCGGTCGCCTCCCTAGAGGGGAGTCACGCGCATGCGGCAGACGGTGCGGTCGGGCTGGGCGATGACGGTGCGCTCGATACGAACCTTGCGGTCTTCGCCCTCGAGCTTCAGGTCGACGTACGCGCGGCCGGACTCGTCGGTGATCTCGACCAGGCTCGTGCCGGTCACGCGGTTGCCGCCCTCCAGAAGTTGAGCAGTGACGGGCGCGCCGGGATCGGCTTCGACAATGAACTCGACGCGCCTGCGGACGACGGGCTGATCGGCCTGGTCGCGGACCTCGAGGACGACGGGGACGATGCGATTCTCGGGTCGGGCGGCCACGGCGGTGGGCGTGGCGGACGCAGGCTTGTCGAGGTCGATCTGGATCTGCTTGTCGGCAGCGGCCTTGTGCGACTCGCGCACGCGCTGGACCAGCTCGGCAATGTCCCCGCTCGAGGAGTTTCTAGACGGCTCCGGGAGAGCGCGGCTCCCGAGCGCGCTCACCATCCGGGACTGACGCCGAGGCGCCGGGGCGCCGGCGCGGGCCTGCTCCCAATCGGAGGGCTCCTCGTCGGCGCGCGCGCGCGGCTGGGGGTCCGGGGCGACACCCTCGTCGGCCTCCTCGGACTGAGTGGCTGCGACGAGATCGGCGACCCGCGTCTCCAGGTCGTGGCGGCTGGCCATCTCGAGGACACGGGACTCCATGCGCTCGAGCTCTCGGCGGTAGGCGCCGAGCTCACGCGCCATCTCGGGGTCCTCCGACTCGACCCTGGGCATCCTCGCCAAAATCTTCCGCTCACGTTCCTGGAAGGCGGCGATCCGGGTGGCGAGCTCGGTCTGGATCGAATCGACGTCGGCGCCCGGAGCGGGACGCCTCAGGCGCGCGTCGAGAGTGGCGACTTCGGCGTAGTCGCGCTTGACCAGGTGCAGCAGCCGCTCCATCAGCGGTCGGACGCCATTCTCGGCCCCGTCCGTTTCGCAGCGCGCCGGGACAGTCAGCGCCAGGGCACCCACGACCGCAAGCCAGAGCACCGGCCGCATCGCCCGAACTCGAACCGACATGGACTGCACTCCTCCTGGATGAAATCGCGCCTACCCCCTCCCCTCTCCTATCGGCTCGGGAAGCCGGATGCCGTAGGCCGGGTGGCGGCCGAGGGGGTATACTCGTCGCTCCGATGAGACGCGTCCGGCTCGAGGCGAAGCTGGTGAACAAGAAGGACGGCGATCCCGGGCTGCTGGTGGAGCTGATCGGCCTGGGGCGGTTCTACTTGCTCGACTGCGGGTCGATCGAGCGGATCGCCAAGCGCGACCTGAGGCGCATCACGCGCGTCTTCGTGAGCCACACTCACGTCGATCACTTCATCGGCTTCGACCGTCTGCTGAGGCACTCGTTGGGCGAGGCGATCGAAGTGCACGTCTACGGACCCGCAGGGCTGCTCGCGAACCTCGAGGGCAAGTTCGCTGGCTACCTCTGGAACCTGCAGGAAGCGGGACCAACCTTCGTCGGCCATGAGGTCGAGGGCGAGCGTCTGCGGACGCGCGTCTTCTCGGGCGCCTGCCAGTTCCGGGGCGGCAAGATCGTGGAGGAGCCGCTTGCGGCCGGAGGGGTTCTCTCCTCGGAAGAGGGCGTGGAGGTGCGGTGTGTCCCGCTCGAGCACGGGGTGACGGTGCTGGGCTACTGCGTGTCCAGCTCGGCCTTCCCTTCGGTGCGCGCGGGGGCGCTGGAGCGGCTCGGGTTGAGGCCCGGAGGCTGGCTGAACACGCTCAAGGAGGCGGCGCTGTCCGGAACAGGACCCCAGGGACGGATCGCGGCCCAGGGACGGGAGTGGCCGGCCGAGGAGCTGGCCCGCGAGCTGCTCGAGATGAGGGCGGGCGATCGAATCGCCTATGTGACCGATACGCTCTTCACGGACCGGACACTGGAGTCGGTCGCGCAACTGGCTCGTGATGCCAGCGAGCTTTATTGCGAGGCGAACTTCCGCGAGGCCGACGCTGCGCGCGCCGCTGCCACCTCCCACCTGACGGCCGCGCAGGCGGCCCGATTCGCGCAGGCGGCGGGGGCGCGCAAGCTGGTCCTCTTCCACGTCTCCCGCAAGTACGACGGCGAGCTCGAGCCCAGCCTGGCCGAGGCACGAACGATCTTCCCGAACGTGGAGTGAGCGGGCCGGGGGAGAGCCCGGGGGAAACCCGTGGCGTCTACCTGTACCGGGTTTTCGAGAAAACCCGGTACAGGTAGACGCCACGAGTTTCCGCCAGACGCGTTCCCGGACGTGGAGTGCGCGACGGACGGGCGGCGGCTAGACGCGCCACCAGGCGATGTCGGGGTGGAGCTGGCGGGCAGCCTCCCGGCGCTCCCACTCGGACATCTCGCAGGCGTCGGCGGGACCCAGCGCGCGGCTGAAGGCGGCAGTCAGGGCGGCGGCCAGCCGCGAGGGGTGGGTGCCGGGAGAGGCCTCGGAGAAGGAGGTGACCTTCGCGCGGTGGGCTGCGGCGAAAGCCGCCGGGTCCTGGCCAGACGGGCAGAAGAGTCGGGCCAGGAGCTCGTAGTCGTTGGTGAGGGGGATCGAGCCGTGCTGCAGCAGGCCGCCGTCGCGGCGCGCCTGGGCGCTGCCGACCAGCTTGCGGCCGCCCGAGCGGACCGTCTCCTGGCGGTGCTGATCGAAGCAGGCCCGGGATTCGCCCGGGGCGCTCCGGGGGCGCGCGGGCTCGGGCGCGCACGCCTCGCCGCTGACGAGATCGGCTGCGACCCCCAGGTCCCCCAGCGCTTCGAGGATCACCCGCGAGATCACCGCGTGCGACTCCGCCACGCTCAGTTTCGCGATGCGATGAGACGAGGGCAGCGTCAGGCTGTAGGTGAGGTCGAGCCCGTGGAGCAGCCCCTTCCCGCCCGTCGGGCGTCGCACCACTCCGATCCCGAGCTCATCGCAGGCGTCGAGATCGACGGCCCCCGACGGCTCCTGGGAGTACCCGATGGACACCCAGAGGCCACGCCAGCGGTAGAGCCTGAGCGTCGGCGGCTCCGCCAGGCGCGCCACCGATCGCAGGAGCGCCACGTCGACGGCCATGTTCCATGGCCCGTCGGCCGGCGGAGTGAACAGGACCCGGAGCATCTCCGGGACCCGTTCGCTCTTCATCGTGCCTCCCGCTCCTTCGTCTTCGCCGGCTTGGCCGGCGGACGTGCGGCCGCTTCCGCGCCCCGCCAGCGCAGGACGGGCTTGCGCGCGGCCTCTACCTCGTCGAAGCGGCTGACCGGCGTCGTGTGCGGCGCGTGTCTCACCAGCTCCGGCTCGGTCTCGACCTCGCGCGCGATGGCCAGCATCGCGTCCACGAAGCCGTCCAGGCTCTCCAGGCTCTCCGACTCGGTCGGCTCGATCATCATCGCCTCTTCGACGATCAGCGGAAAGTAGATCGTCGGAGCATGGTACCCCAGATCGAGCAACCGCTTGGCGACGTCCAGCGTCTTGACCCCCTTGGCGCGGGCCATCCGTTTGCCCGTGAGGACGAACTCGTGCATGCAGCTGCGGTCGTAGGCGACGTCGTAGGCGCCGGCCAGCCGGGCCTTGACGTAGTTAGCGTTCAGCACCGCCGCATCGGCGATCCGCCGCAGGCCCGAGAGCCCCAGCGCCAGGATGTAGGTGAAGGCCCGGACCTGGTTGCCGAAGTTTCCGTAGAGCCCGTGGATGCGCCCGATCGAGTCCGGGAAGTCGCGCGACCAGCGATAGGCGCCGCCCTCCTTCACGACTCGAGGCACCGGCAGATACGGCTCCAGCACGCGCTTCACGCAGACGGCGCCCGCGCCCGGACCGCCGCCCCCGTGCGGTGTCGAGAACGTCTTGTGCAGGTTGAAGTGCATCACGTCGAAACCCATGTCGCCCGGCCTCGCGTGACCCAAAAGAGCGTTCGAGTTGGCTCCGTCGCAGTAGACCAGCGCCCCGGCCCGATGGCACAGCTCGATCACCTCGAGGATCTGCTCCTCGAAGAGACCCAGCGTGTTCGGGTTCGTCAGCATCACCAGCGCCACGCGCTCGTCCAGCGCCTTGCCGAGCGCCTCCAGGTCCGTCGAACCGCGCGCGTTGGAGGGCACCTCCGTGACGTCGAAGCCGCACATCGCCGCGCTCGCAGGGTTCGTCCCGTGCGCCGAATCCGGCACCAGCACTCGTGTGCGGCCCGCCCCCAGCTTGCGGAAGTGCGCCTTCACCATCATCAGCGCGGCCAGCTCCCCGTGCGCCCCGGCCGCCGGCAGAAGCGTCGTCGCGTCCATTCCCGCAACCGCCGCCAGGAACCCGCCCAGTCGGTCGATGAGCTCCAGCGCCCCCTGCGACAGCCTGTCGGGCGAGCGCGGGTGCAGCTGCGCGAACCCGGGCAGAGCGGCCATCAGGTCGTTCACCTTCGGGTTGTACTTCATCGTGCACGACCCGAGCGGGTACATCCCCTTGTCTATGTGGTAGTTGAGCGACGAGAGCCTCGTGAAGTGGCGCACGACATCCACCTGGCTCACCTCGGGAAAGTCGAGCTCCGCGCGCAAGAGCTCGGCCGGAAGCTGCTCGAGTGATCCGTCGGCCGGCACGTCCAGCTCCGGCAGGACCATGCCGCGCCTGCCCGCAGCGGAGAGCCCGAAGATCGACTTCTCGCTGGACATCTTCACTTCACGCTCCTTCGAACGCCGGCGACCAGCCGGTCGATCTCCTGGCGAGTCCTCTTCTCGGTGACGGCAATCAGAAGCGCATCCTCCAGCCCCTTGTAGTCGCCCCCTAGCTCGATTCCGCCCGCGATGCCGTCCTCCCGCTCCAGCCGTTCGAGCACCGCGCGCGGCTCCCTCGGCAACCGGATGGCGAACTCGTTGAAGAACGGCGACGGGAAGACGGCCCGGACGCCTTCGATTCCCTCTAGCGCCCGGAAGGCGTAGTGCGCCTTGTGGTAGTTGAGCTTCGCCAGCTCGATCATCCCCTGGCGCCCCAGTGTGCACATGTAGATGGTGGAGGCCAGCGCCGCCAGCGCCTGGTTGGTGCAGATGTTCGAAGCTGCCCGGGCCCGGCGGATGTGCTGCTCGCGCGCCTGGAGCGTGAGCAC
>JACPRK010000085.1 GCA_016190005.1 Candidatus Wallbacteria bacterium
GAGGTGGCGCTGGCCGAGGCGCAGGTGCTGCTGGCGCGCACGAACCTGGGTTTCACGCGCATCGTCTCGCCCATCGACGGGATCGTCGTGAGCAGAAACGTCGACGTCGGCCAGACCGTTGCCGCCAGCTTCCAGGCACCCGTGCTTTTCTTGATCGCCGACGACCTGACGCGGATGCAGATCATCGCAAACGTCGACGAGGCCGACATCGGCCGGGTCCGCGAAGGCCAGGAGGCGACCTTCACGGTGGACGCCTATCCGCAACGCACCTTTCGAGGTCGGGTCTCGCAGATCCGGCTGGCACCCATCGTCGCCCAGAACGTCGTGACGTACCACGTGGTGGTGGAGGTCTCCAATCCGAGGTTGCTGCTGAAGCCCGGCATGACCAGCAACGTGTCGCTGCTGGTGGCGCGGCGCTCCGACGCGCTCCGCGTGCCCAACGCCGCGCTCGCGTTCAACCCGCCGGGCGCGCCGCGGTCGGCGCCCTCGACGGGGAGCGGCGGCCCGGACGCGCGGCCGACACGAGGGGAGCGTGGCCGCAGCGAAGAACGGCGCGGGGAGGGTCGCGGTTGGCGGCGCGGCAGTCGCGAGGGGACCGGCGCGACCACGGCAACCAGCGTTCCGGAGGCCGGCCAGGCCGCCACCCTGGCGCATTTCGATTCATCCGAAGGCTCTTCCGACTCCGAACGGCCACGGCGCCAGGGCGTTCACGTCCTGCGCAGCGCCGAGGCCGTACGAGTCGGGGTGACCACGGGGATCACGGACGGCTCCTACACGGAGTTGCTGGGCGACGCGCTGAGCGAGGGCGACGAGGTGATCGTCGGCACCACCGGGGGCTCCTCGGCCGAGAACCGCGCCGCTTCCCCGGCGGGCCTGCTGCGCATGCGCGGCGGACGAGGCGGCTCCTCGCGGCTATGAGCGGCGCCGATCGCCCCATCGTCCGGGTCGAGGGCCTCGTGCGCAACTACCAGCTCGGCGAGGTGACCGTCCACGCGCTGCGCGGCGTCGACTTGACCGTTTACCCGGGCGAGTTCATCGCCATCATGGGCGCCAGCGGCTCTGGCAAGAGCACCTTCATGAATCTGGTCGGCTGCCTCGACCGTCCAACCCGCGGCCGCTACCTGCTGGACGGCGAGGACGTCAGCGGCCTGGAAGGCGACCGGCTGGCGGCGATCCGCAATCGCAAGATCGGCTTCGTGTTCCAGGGCTTCAACCTGCTGCCGCGGACCACCGCGCTGGAGAACGTGGAGCTGCCGCTGCTCTACGGGGGCGTCGGCGCCTCCGAGCGCCATCGGCGCTCTCTGGAGTGCCTGCGGGCCGTTGGGCTGGCCGGCCGCGAGCACCACCAGCCGACGCAACTTTCGGGCGGCCAGCAGCAGCGCGTCGCCATCGCGCGGGCTCTCGTCAATAATCCGGCCCTGGTGATGGCCGACGAACCGACAGGCAACCTCGACAGCCGGACCAGCCTCGAGGTGATGGACCTCTTGCAGGACCTCAACTCCCGGGGCATGACCATCGTGCTCGTCACCCACGAACCGGACATCTCGCGGTTCGCCAGCCGCATCGTCCGCTTCCGGGACGGCCGGGTTGCCGAGGACGCAGCGCACGACCCGCTCAGCGCGCACCAGGTCCTGCTGGCGATGCCGCCCGAGTCCGACGACGACACGGCCACCTGAGCGATGGACACCCTCGTGCTCGTCCGCGTCGCCGCCCGCTCGCTGGCTCAGCGTAAGCTGCGGAGTTTCCTGGCGGCTCTGGGTCTGGTGGTCGGCGTCGCCTCGGTAGTCACGATGGTCTCGGCCGGCCAGGCGGCCAAGGCGCAAGTGAGCAGGCAGATCGAGGGGCTCGGCACCAACCTGCTCCTGGTCACGCCGGGCGCGGTCGTCGGCTCCGGCGTCCGCTCCGGCGCCGGCGGCAAGTTGAACCTGTCGCTCACGGACGTGGAGGCAATCCGGGGCGATTGCCCGTCGGCGGCCGTTGCCTGCCCGACCGTGCGGGCCAGCGTGCCGCTGGCGTACGCCAACCGCAACTGGAGCGCGATGATCCAGGGTTGTTCCCCCGAGTACCTGCAGATCCGCTCGTGGTCTCTCGCGTCGGGCGCCCCCTTCGGTGCCGAGGCCGTGCGGTCGGCTTCGAAGGTCTGCCTGCTGGGACAGGCGGTGGCCGAGCGTCTCTTCCCCGACGAGGACGCGGTCGGCAAGTCCGTGCGCATCCGCAAGCTCATCTTCCGGGTGCTGGGCGTGCTCGAGGAGAAAGGTCAGTCCGCGTCGGGCCAGGATCAGGACGATATCGTGCTTGCGCCGTTCACGACCGTTCAGCGCGCCATCCGAGGAGTCACCTACATCGACAGCATTCTCGTCTCGGCCGTTGCGCCGGACAGGATCGAGGCCGCACGGGAGGAGATCCAGGCGGTCCTGCGCCGCCGACACAAGCTGGCGTCCGGTGGACCGGATGACTTCACGGTCCGCTCGCAATCCGAGCTGGGCGAGATGGCCAATCAGGCCGCGTCGATCATGACCCTCCTGCTGGGAGGGATCGCCTCGGTGTCCTTGCTGGTTGGAGGGATCGGCATCATGAACATCATGCTGGTGACCGTCACCGAGCGAACGCGCGAGATCGGCGTGAGGATGGCGGTGGGGGCGCGCGGGCGAGACATCATGCTGCAGTTCCTGGCGGAAGCCGTGACCATCTGCCTGCTGGGCGGGCTTCCCGGCGCGGCGCTCGGGTGGCTGGGCGCGGCCGGCGTCGCCAGTTCCTTCGGCTGGCCAATGGTCCTGGAGGCGAAGTCGTTTGCGCTGGCGCTCGGGTTCTCGACGGCGACCGGGGTGTTCTTCGGGATCTATCCGGCCTGGCGGGCCTCCCGCCTGGACCCGGTGGAGGCGCTCCGTTATGAGTGAGCGTATCGATTGACTCTCTGGATCTACCTGCGGCTGTCGCTACGAGCGCTGGCGCGCAACAAGCTGCGCAGCGCCCTGGCGATGCTCGGCGTCATCATCGGCGTGGCTGCGGTGATCAGCATCGTCAGCCTGGGAGAGGCCGCCAACCGGATGGTCCAGGAGCAGATCGCCAGCCTGGGGGCAAACCGGCTGATGATCAGCCCGGGGAGCCAGAAAGTCGGTGGATTCCACGGCGGGCAAGGGACGGTGCTGACGCTGGTGGAAGAGGACTTCGACGCGATCCTCAAGGAGTGCCCGTCAATCGCCATCGCCACACCCGGTGTCTGGGGCAGGGCCCAGGTCGTCTACGGGAACCAGAACTGGTCGACCCTGGTCCAGGGCGTCAACGACCGTTTCCCCGAGATCCGCGACTGGACGCTGGAAAAGGGGCGATTCTTCAGCGCCGCGGACGCCAGGGGCGGCACGAAGGTCTGCGTGCTCGGCCAAACAGTCGTGAAGAACCTCTTCGGCGAGATCGATCCGATCGGCAAGAGCGTGCGCGTGCGGCACCTGCCGTTCACGGTGGTCGGCGTGATGACGAGGAAGGGGGAGGCGCCGTGGGGCGCGGACTTCGACGACGTGGTGATCGCACCCTTCCGCACCGTCCAGAAGAAGCTCCTCGGCATCGAGTACTTGAACCACATCCAGGCCTCGGCGCGCGACGTCGATTCGATGGAAGAGGCCCAGGAGGAGGTGACGGCGGTCCTTCGACGGCGCCACCACATCCGTCCGGAGGAAGACGACGACTTCCAGGTGCGGAACCAGAAGGAGATTGCGAACGCGGCGCGAACGGCGGGCCAGACGCTGACGCTGCTGCTGGGAGCGATCGCCGCAGTCTCGCTCCTGGTGGGCGGGATCGGCGTGATGAACATCATGCTGGTGAGCGTCTCGGAGCGGACGCGGGAGATCGCCATCCGCATGGCCGTCGGGGCGCGCGAGGCCGACGTGCTGAGTCAGTTCCTGGCGGAGTCGGTCTGCCTCACCGGCATCGGAGGACTGGCCGGGATCGCGCTGGCATGCGTGGCTGCCGAGGCGATGGCCAGCGTGGTGCCCTGGCCGTTCCGCGTGGCGCCCTGGGCTGCCGCGCTGAGCTTCGCGTTCAGCGGAGTCGTCGGCGTGATCTTCGGGCTCTACCCCGCCTGGCGCGCCTCGAAGCTGGACCCCGCCGACGGGCTGCGCCAGACGTAGGAAGGCCGCCGCCCGACAGGAAACCGGACCCGTTGCACGGGCTTACTTGGTAGCGGGTTGCGCCGCCGGCTGGGAGGTCGTCGAGGATGGCAGGTCGCCCGGACCATTCGGAAACAGCAGCTTGGGGTAGGGCTGGGGTTTTACGGGGCCTTCGGAGGCCCACAGGATCTTGAACTGCCCGTCGGGTTGAGTCTGTCCGATTCTGGCAACCTTCCACGTGTGCTGGTTCTTGGGGTCGATCTTGACCAGGCCGCCGGGCGCCGAGTAGGTGAGGCCGCGGGCCGCGTTCCGGATGGCGGCGACATCGGCGGAGCCGGCCTTCTCGACCGCCTTGGCAAAGAGGAAGACCTGGAAATAGGCCGCTTCGATGGGGTCGTCGGTCACGCGGTCGGCGCCGTAGGCCTTCTTGAAGGCGGCGATGAACTTCTGGTTTTCCGGGCTATCGACGCTCTGGAAGTAGTTCCAGGCGCAGTAATGGCCCGCGGTGAGCTTGGTTCCAATGACCCGGAGCTCGTCCTCGGCGATGCTCATCGACATCACCGGCGCAACTTCGGGCTTCAGGCCGGCCGCGTCCAGTTCGTTGAAGAAGGCCGAGTTACTGTCTCCATTGATGGTGTTGAAGATCACGTCGGGCTTCGCCGCCTTGATCTTGGCGACGATGGCAGCGAAGTCCTTGTCGCCCAGAGGGCGGTACTCCTCGCCAAGGCACTCGCCGCCGAGGGAGGCTACCTGGGCGCGCACCAGCTTGTTGGCCGTGCGAGGAAAGATGTAGTCCGACCCCACGAGGAAGAACTTCTTTCCGAACCGCTTCGCGCACCACTCGACGGCAGGCATGATCTGCTGATTGGGCGCGGCCCCCGTGTAGATGACATTCGGAGAGCTCTCGCAGCCTTCGTACTGGACGGGGTACCAGAGGAGGTGGTCGCGCTTCTCGAAGACGGGGAGCACCGCCTTGCGGCTGGCGGAGGTCCAGCAACCGAACACGGAGGAGACCTTATCTTCGGTGATCAGCTTCTCGGCCATCTTCGCGAAGGTGGGCCAATCCGAGGCCCCATCGGCGACGACCGCCTCCAGCTTCCGGCCGAGAACGCCCCCCGCGGCGTTGACTTCCCCGATGGCCATTGAGATTGCGTCGACCAAGGACTTCTCGCTGATCGCCATTGTCCCCGTCAACGAGTGGAGCACGCCGACCTTGATCGGTTGGGACTCCGCCCGCAGAGGGGCCGCGCAGAGACCGGCAACGACTACGAGAAGCCCGGCGAGGATAGGGCCGCGAATCACGGTCGAACTCATCACTTCACTCCTTCAAGCAACTCAAAACCGCAACTGGCTCTGAATCCTCAGGCGGCGATCCGTACTATCGAGTCCGGCGAAGGTCTCGCGTTCGAGGATCGAGAAGTCGGCCTGCAGCTTCAGGTCATGGCCGCGAAAGTACCGATTGAGCCCCACGGTGTAGGCCGTGACGTCGCCGGCGACCGCGGGATTGTTGGCGGCGTCGAAGTCGACACCCGACGTGCGGAGCGCCAGCTCCCAGCGTTCCGGGACGAGGTAATAGCCCACCTGTGCATAGTAGCCTCGATCGTCGTTGTCGGGTGCACCGGCGAGCGCCAGGTCGGTCGTCCTGAAGTATCGCGCAGCCTGAAAGGAGAGCCTGTCCTCGCGGAAGCCGAGGTCGACTGTGAGGTTGTGGGCCCGATCTCCAGGCATCAGATTCTGGAATCCAGAGGCCTCGTCCACGGGGTTGTAGGCAGCCGCCACGCCGACCGAAAGCTGGGCCTCCTCGACGGGCTTGGGCGAACTTTCGTTGTAGCCGTAAGGCTCGAGGATGTCGGCTTCCAGCCGCACCAGGGCTCCCAGGCTGCCGCTGGCGTTCTGTTGGCCGCCCCCGTCCAGGGAGCGAACGCTGTTCACGATTGCGGCGTCGTAGTGCAGCCAGTCGGAGGCACCGCTAGCGTGGGCACCCACGGCACGCGGGAGATCGAATGCGTAGTCGGCCTCGGAGAGGTCCGGGAAGAGCAGGTCTCCCGGATGGGTGTAGAACTGGCGGCTGTAGGGGAGGATGAAGCGGCCGGCCTGGAGTTGCAAGTTCGGCGAGGAATTCCACGCCATCCACCAGTCGAGCATGCCGACCCGGTTGGAGTTCGAGAAGGTCGTCGCCTCGTACTGCATGAAGTAGTGGACGTCGGGGCCGAAGGCATTTCCGGAGAGGGCGAACCGGGCCAAGGCGACGTCGAAGTTGTCGACGTCCGTTCCGGCGGCCGGCCGGGAGGCGGTGAATCGCGCCTGCAGGAAGCCGTTGGCCTTCAAGGAGAAGGCATTGTCCTCGGTGCGCGTGCCGAACCCTCCGTCGTACGGTGACGGCGCGGGACGGCTCACACCTGGCTTATCGGGAGCCAGCCTGGGTTGGCCCACCGGCTCGCTCGCAGTGGTCCTCTTCTCCAGGACGCTCAGACGCTGCACAAGCTCCTGAATCTGCAGGCTCTGCGCCGCCACCGTCCGTTTCAGCGCGGCAATCTCCGCCGACCGCTCCGCCGGTAGCACCGGGGCGGACAGCACGCACAACATGACTATGGTTGCCCCAACCCGCTTTCGCTCCACCTGGTCCCACCGGCCTTTTCATTTTTTTTCCCGGGGGCCACGAGCTTTCGCCGTGACTCTCCAACGGGTCGCCTGTTGATTTTTGGTGATGTAGAGTAACTCTGATAACCAAAAAGTGTCAACTCTTCTCTAATCCAGCACGCCTTCCGAGCGGCGCTCGTGGAGGGCCCATTGCGCATTCTCGAAGGTTCGGGTCCGCCCCGGCCAAGGCCAGGGTCCAGAAAGGACAGAGCAAGACAATGAGTTTCCGCACGCGACTGCTGCTCCTGAATCTCGTCGGCTGCCTCTTACCCCTAGTGGTGCTTGGAGCGTTGCATTACCGATCGGTCAAGCAGACCAACGAACGCGTTTTGCTGATCGATTTGAGAAACCAGGTAGACCAGCAGGCGCGCGTGGTGGCCGAGTGGATCAGGCGACTCGAACTGGCTCTCGACTCCACAGCCAAGTCGACCATCTTGCGCGAGTCGTGGCAGCGCCTTCTCCTGACGCCCTCCGAAGACGACGAGTACTTTCCGCAGCTCTACGCCCTGGCGAAGAACCTCAGCCTGATGCTGGCCAACAGCCAGGACGGAATCGACGAGATCTTCCTGGCTCACCCCTCAACCAACGAGATCCTCGTCTCCAACGACTCCAACACGATCGGACGAAAGCTCGCGGAGCTCGGCATTCGATCGGGTGGGAAGCCGGCAGGTATGCACCGCACGTCCGCGATTCCGTCGCGCATGCCCATGACCGACGAGACCGGCCGCCAGGTGAAGGGCGTTCCGATGTGCTACGTGACGGGAGTCCTGGCCGGCGAGAAGCAGCCGCTGGCCACCCTCGGCTTTCGCGTGAACCTGACCGTGCTGCAGCGCCTGCAGCGAAATGGCTGGGCCCGCGCCGAGAAGACGGATGCCGGAGAGCTGGCATCCCGCGTCTACCTCGTCGACGAGAAGGGACGCTTCTTGACCCGCTCGCACGAGCAACCGGCGGTCGCGTCCTCGCTGGCCGGGGGGGGCATCTCTTCCCTGGATCAGTCGCTCGCGACCAGCTCCGGGGTACCGATGACCTACGCCTTCGAACAGTGCGGCCGGCTGCTGGCGCGAGAATCCGGGGCCCGGACGTCGAACCTCGAAGGCTATCGCGACCACCGAGGTGTCTCCGTCATCGGTGCTTGGCTTCCCGTCGCGAACTCGGGCTGGTTCACCATTGCCGAAATGCCCGCCGAGGCAGCCCGCGGCCCGCTGCGAAGGGTTCTACAGGACTTGATGGTGCTGCTCGTGACGCTGGTGGTGTTGAGTCTCCTCATCGTCATGCGCGTGAGCCGGGCCGTGGCCCGCCCGCTGGTCGCTTTGACCCAGGCCGCTAGTCGCCTCTCGGCTGGCGAACGCGGGGTCCGGTGCGGCCTGGCGGGGACCGACGAGATCGGGCAGCTGTCGCGCGCCTTCGACTCGATGGCCGCCGCGGTCGAGAACTCGGTGGCGGAGTTGACCCGCCGCGAGGAGGAAGCGCGGCACCTGGCCGAGGTTGCCACGCGCACCAGCGCCAACCTGCAAGAGGAGATGGAGCAGCGAGCTCAGGCGCAGGACAAGCTCAAGAGGGCCGCGGTCGAGTTGGAGACCAAGTCTCGCGAGCTGGCCGACGAATCCTGGCTGCGGACCAACGTGGCGAGCCTCACGACGAGGCTGCAGCGGGCCGGGAACGTCCGCGAAGCCGCGCGCACGGCAATCGCGGAGCTGGCCCCTCATGTCGAAGCGTGCGCGGCAGCGATGCACCTGAGAGAAGAGCCGAACGGAGAGCCAGTTTTCGTCACGCGCGCCAGCTACGCGTCCTACTTCGACGAGACGGCGCCGCCCACCTATCGGGAGCGCGAGGGTCTGGTCGGAGAATGCGGCGCCGGCGACGGTCACGAGATCACGGTCGGCGAAGTCCCCCAGAACAGCCTGCGCGTTCGCTCGGGCGCGCTCGACGCCGTGCCGGGACAGGTCTTGCTGTTGCCGGCTCGATACCAGGGAAAGGTGCACGCGGTCCTGGAGGTGGCTTCGATTCGCAAGTTCACCCAGTTGCAGCGCGCCTTGCTCGTCGAAGTGGCCGACGCGCTGGGAGTCGCTCTACAAGGCTTCTCCGCTCACGAACGAACGGAGAAGCTGCTGGAGGAGACCCAGTCGATGGCCCAGATGCTCAGCGACAAGCAGGACCGGCTCCGGGAAGCCAACGCCGACCTGGAGCGAGTCGCCCAGCAGCTGGAGCAGGCCTCCAAGTACAAATCGGAGTTCCTCGCCAACATGAGCCACGAGATCCGCACGCCGATGAACGCGATCATCGGTCTGTCCTACCTGGCGCTGAAGGAGGAGTTACCGGACAAGCAGCGGGACCGCGTCGGCAAGATCAGCCAGGCGGCGAAGTCGCTGTTGGGAATCGTCAACGACGTGCTCGACTTCTCGAAGATCGAAGCGGGCAAGCTCGCTATGGAGACGATCGACTTCGATCTCGACAACGTGCTGCAGAACCTTCGTACGATCATCTCGCTGAAGACCGAGGAGAAGGGACTCGAGCTCCTCTACCGGGTGCAACCGGACATCACCAAGCACTTGCGCGGCGATCCCCTGCGGCTCGGTCAAGTGCTCCTGAATCTGGCGACGAACGCGGTCAAGTTCACCAAGGACGGCGAGATCGAAATCTCGGTCCGCCAGCTCACTCAAGACGAGGGACACATCACGCTCAGCTTCGCCATCCGGGACACCGGCATCGGAATCACGACCGAGCAAGCGTCGAGACTCTTCGGGGCCTTCGAGCAGGCCGACAGCTCCACGACTCGTCACTTCGGCGGCACAGGATTGGGCCTGGCCATCTCCAAGCGTCTGGTCGAAATGATGGGTGGGAACATCGCCGTGAACAGCCAGCCCGGCGTCGGAAGCACCTTCAGTTTCGTTGCGCGCTTCGGCAGGAGCTCGGTGAAGCTCGCCTCCGCGGAGAGCATCGTTCCCAAGCTGGCCGGCTTGCGCACCCTGGTCGTGGACGACAACCCCACTGCCCGCGAGATCGAAGAGACCATGCTCGCCAGCTTCGGGATGGTGTCGCAGAGCGTCGGCTCGGGCGAGGCGGCACTGTCTGCCATCTCCGGGGCCGCAAATCAGGGCCGGCCGTTCAACGTCGTCCTGATGGACTGGAAGATGCCCGGGTTGGACGGACTGGAGACCACGCGGCTGCTGAATCGCGACCGCAGTTCGGCGGCCGGGCCCGCCGTCGTGATGGTCAGCTCCGCCGCCTCGGATCTGCCTGCCACCGCCTGCCGGGAAGCCGGAGTGCAGGCCGTGATCGCCAAGCCCATGACGATGTCGTCGCTCCTGGATGGCTTGATGCAGGCGCTCTACGGGAAGTCGGCCGTGATGGACGGGCCCAGCACGGCGGGCGACGAAGGGCCGTCCATCGCTTCGGACGCCCTGGCGGGCGTGCGGATCCTGGTTGCCGAAGACAACGAGATGAACCGCATGGTCGCCGGCGAGCTGCTCTCGAGCTGGGGAGCCCAAGTCGCGTTCGCCCACGACGGCCGGGAGTGCGTCGAGAAGGTCCTCCCTGGGCTCTACGACATTGTGCTGATGGACGTCCAGATGCCCGAAATGGATGGATACGAGGCCACGCGAGCGCTGAGGGCCCGGGAGGAGCTGGCTGGGCTTCCGATCGTGGGATGCACAGCCAATGTCATGGCCGGGGACGCGATGAAGTGTACGGAAGCCGGCATGAACAGCCAGGTAGGCAAGCCCATCCAGCCCAGGGAGCTGTACAACGAGCTCAATCGCTGGCTGCCGCCCTCCGTGCGGGCCAGGAAGCCGGTGCAGGTTTCCGACGGCTCTCAGTCTGGGCCAACCCGGCCGGCGCCGGAGCCCCTGGAGCCGTTCTCCCCTCCCCTGACGCCGGCCGGATCGCTCGAGCAGCTCACCTGTCTTGATCTGGCCGCGGGACTCTCTCGAGTGGCGGGAAACCGCGCAATCTTCACCAAGCTGTTGACGAAGTTTGCCGCGGAACACGCGCAGGGCTGCGAGCCGCTGCGCCGGGCCGTGGCCCAGGGGGGCGTTCAGGAAGCCGGCCGCCGCGCGCACTCGATCCGGGGGGTGGCCGGCAACCTCGGCATCATGAGCGTGGCGGGAGCCGCAAAGGCGCTGGAGACCGCGGCCAAGAACGGCGACCTCGTCACGATCGAGCCCCTGATCGACGATCTGGAGCTGAACCTTGCCGCAGCCCTGGAGGACCTGACGAAGCTCGTCGCGGTCCCCGCGCCGGCCAATGCGGCCGCTGCCACGACGTTCCCCGGGCACGATGGAGGCCAGCTGCGCGAGTGCATGGCAACGCTGCGCAGCCGGCTGAAGCAGGGTGACGTTCGGGCCCGGGAGGATCTGGCCGCGCTGGAGCGGCTGCTGGGCGCGGCGCCGCCCACGGCGTTCACCGCGCTACAGCAGAGGCTCGACGACTTCGACTTCGAAGGCGCCCTGGCCGCGCTCGGGTCGCTCGAAACGCAGGCGGGGCTTCAGTGAGAAGGCGTCCGTGAATAGGGCGCCCTCGTCTCACTTGCCGGGTTCGGGGACCGGCAATTGCAGGCGGAAGATGGAGCCGCCTCCGTCGTTGTCGAGGACTTCCACTGTGCCGTGGTGGGCTGCGGCGGTGAGCTTCACGAAGTGGAGGCCGAGGCCGTAGCCTCGTCGCGCGGGAGCCCGTCCCAGCTCCTCGGTGAAGAACTTCTGAAAGACCGTCTTGCGCAGCTCCTCGGGCACGCCCGGCCCGCGGTCCGCCACCTGAACCCAGGCCAGGCCGTCCTTCTTGCGGGCCTCGATCACCACGGCGCTGTCGACAGGTGCGTACCGCACGGCGTTGGTGAGCAAGTTGTCGATGCAACGCCGAATCAGCCTGCGGTCTCCTTGAATGATGGCGTCATGGTCAGCCGCGAGTTTGAGCTGCACTCTCTTGAGAGCGGCGCTGCCGGCGAAGGCTTCCTGGGCCTCGGCCGCCACGGGGTTCAGGTCGAACTCCTGCTGCGTCAGGACCAGCTGACCCTTTTCCAGGAGCGTCACGTCGAGGACGCCCTCCAGCAGAGTCACCATGTCTGCCGCGGCGCGATTGCAGCCGGTCAGGTAGTCGAGCTGCTTCTGCGACGGCGAGTCGCCCAGGGTGGACCGCAAAAGCGAGAGAAAGCCATTGAAGTTGCCGAGCGGGCTCCGCAGGTCGTGAACGATGAGCTCGAAGAGGTCGTTCTTCACCGAGTCGAGATGACGCAGCTGGTCGACGGCTTGCCTGAGAAACCGATCTTGTTGACGCAGACGCGTGAAGGCCGTCACTCGCAAAGAGAGCTCGACCGGGTCGATCGGCTTGGTAAGGAAATCGTCCGCTCCAGCCTTCAGTCCGGTGTTCTTGTAATGCTGATCGCCCAGCGAGGTGAGCATGAGCACCGGAAGGAAGTTCACGCTTCCCGCGGCTTTGATTCGGCGGCAGGTCTCGAATCCGTCGATGCCCGGCATCAAGACGTCGAGAACGACCAGGTCGTATCGGAGACGCTGCAACTCGGCCAGAGCTGCCTCTCCGCTGTCCGCCTCCCCTATGAAATACGAATCTTCCAGAAGAGCCCGGATCATGGCCCGGTTTATCTCCTCGTCGTCGACGACGAGCACTGAAGGTCGGCCGCTTCCGGCTACGGCCTGAGGATTGAGGGTCATGGTCGTGCTCCAGTCACTCACCCTGGCTCCCATATTCGGGCTCAATCCCAACCTAACACGCCTTCGACATCTTTGCTACAGTTGGGGAGAGGCTGGCAGGCCTCTTCCTTTCAAGGTTTTCGAACGAGCGCGCATAACATATGCCCCTGGAAACACCGATTGACCGCGCCAAGGTTCTTATCGTCGACGACGAGTCGAGCAACCTGGAGTTCCTCTGCGCCCTATTGCAGGACGAGTACAACATAACCGTGGCAAAGAGCGGCGCGCAGGCGCTGGCCCGGGCCGCAGCAGACCCGCCTCCCGACGTCATCGTGCTCGACATATTGATGCCCGAGATGGACGGTTACGAAGTCTGCCGGCGCTTGAAGGCCGACGAACGCACGAGGGACATCCCGGTCATTTTCGTCACGGCGCTGGACGGCGAGGCAGACGAGGAGAAAGGGTTTGCGCTGGGCGCAGTGGATTACGCCTCGAAGCCCTTCCGGCCGGCAGTGGTGCGGGCCCGAATCGCGTCGCATGTCCGGCTGAGGCGCACGCAGCGTGAGCTCGAGCTGGAACAGCGGCGAATTCGAACGCTCTTCGGGCGGTTCGTGGACCCGAAGCTTGTCGATTCCCTGCTCCGGACGCCCGACGAGAGCATCCTGCTGGCCCGTCACGAACAGGTGAGCGTGCTCTTCGCGGACATCGAGGGCTTCACATCGCTCTCCGAGCATCGAACGCCCGCTGAGCTCTTCTCGATTCTCGGACGCATTCTGACCGAGCTGACCGAGGAGATCCTGGCGCTCGAGGGAACGCTCGACAAGTACATCGGCGATGCCATCCTCGCCTTCTGGGGGGCGCCGATGGCCCAGCCCGACCATGCTCGCCGTGCCGTGCAGGCCGCTCTTCGGATGAGCCGGCGCGCCGCCGAGCTGGGGCTGACGCTTGAGGGAGGGCCGAAGCCGATCGGGCTGCGCATCGGCATCGCCACGGGTCCCGTCGCCGTCGGGGGGGTCGGCTCACAGCTCCGGTGCGACTACACCGTCATCGGGGATACCGTCAACCTGGCGAGCCGGCTCGAGGGCGCCAACCGGTTCTTCCACACGCGGGTCCTGGTCTCGGACCGAACTCGGGCCGAAGCCGGGGAGGGGCTTGCCATGCGCACAATCGGTCCCGTGCGCGTCGCGGGCCGGGAAGGGATCGAGCGCATCCACGAGGTCTTGATCGAATCAGACAGTGCGTCCTACCCCTGGCTGTCGCGTTACGAATCTGCCTACCGCTCGCTCGAGAAGGCCGACAGTCAGGCCGCAATCCAGCAGCTCGCCGGGCTGATCGTCGACTACGACGACCGCGTCATCCGGGCGCTGCTCGACCGCGCCCTGCGCATGCGAGACCACCACGCTCCACTCGTGGATCACTACTACGACATCGCAACCAAGTGAGCCGCGCCAGCGCCGTTCTTGCCGCGGCTGCGAGGAATCGTTACGAGTAGCTCGAAGGGCCAGTCGACCAGGGCACAAGTAGTCGCCCTGCCAGCCGCCCTACTCGGTCCCCTCGGGGATGACCACCTGGCGCGTGGTGGGAATCGTCACGAGGTAGCCCAGGCCAGTCTGGATCTCGAAGAGCGGCGAGCGCTGCGGTACGTGCAGCTCCAGGCGGCCCGTTCCGGCGGCGGCCCGGACGCGGCCGACGAAGCGGACACCAAGCGTGGTGCGGAGGTCCTCGGAGTCAGAAGGTGAACCGGGTCCTACGATCACTCCGATGAGATGGCTGCCCGCGGCCAGCACGCGCGTCGGCAGTCTGCCGGGCCATGGCAGCCCGGGAAACTTCAGGGGGGCGGCTGGGCCACGGCGCGTCAGCAGATATCCCTTTCCGGGTTCCAGCGGCGCGTCCTCGCCCGAGCCCGGAAGAAGCGTGTGGAAGGTCGAGCGCCCGGGCAACTTCTCCCGCGTCGACACCAGGAACGAGGCTTCTGCGGCCTCGAGCAGATCCCGGCAGGAAATAGGCTCGCCGTCGGACCGCAGGGCCTGGATGGGTGGCGAGATCAAGGTCTTCCCGCGCAGGAGCGAGACGTACCAAGTGCGCGGCGCCATCGCTTCGATCGACACGGTGTCCGTGGCGCGGCCACCTCGCGCGTCGGAGGCCTCGAAGGCCAAGCGGATGATGCCCGGGGCGGCGGGCGTCAAGGCGACTGCCGGTCCGCTGGAGGCAACTGTCTGGTTCGCGCCGTCCAACGGGTACCACCTCAGCGAGAGTTGATCGCCGATGTCGTCATCCCTGGCGCTTCCTACCATCCTCAGGGGGAAGCCCACCGCGGCGAGCCGATCGTCCCCGGCGTCGACGACCGGACTGGAGTTCGCCGTGACCGTGAGCGTCCGGGTGACGACCGCGAAGGCGCCTCTGCCGTCGACGGCCCTGAGCCGGAGCGCCTTGACGCCCGTGGAAGAGAAGGTCACGAGCGTGCTTGTCGTGGACGGTGAAGCGATGGAGATGCCCGCGCCTGCCGCGATCGACCAGGCGAGCTTGATCGAATCGCCATCAGGATCTGACGTGCTGGCAGCGTTGTAGACCGCCGTGACCGGCTCACCGTCCGTAAGATAGAGCTCCCCGAGCCCCGTGAAGGACGCGGTGGGCGACACGTTGGTGGACAGCACCCGGACCTGGGCGACGGCCGCAGGAGTGCGCACGGATGCAGGCAGCGACCCGCCCGTGTTGGCGTCCCGAGCCTGCAATTCCACGCCGTCGAAGTGCTCCGTGCCCGTAGTGCTGGCGGTGAGATCAAACGAAAGCACGGCCACAGGCGATCCCGACGATGTCGGCGCCAAGGTCGCGGCCATGGATAGCAGTCCGGTGGTGAAACGCCCCTGGCTGGCGGACAGCCTCGCGGCCGTCAACGTAGCCGCAGCGCCGCCCGTGTTGCGTACGGCCACCGTGACCAAGAGATGCTCACCGATGGAGACGACTCCCCTGGCCGCCCGAATCGAAACGAGCTCGAGAGCAGGCGGAGACTGGGCGACCACCTCGATGGGCTTGGCGAGATTGGTCCTCAGCCTTTCGACTTCGCCGGAGTTGAGGTCGAGGGCATCGACGACCGCACTGGTGAACTTCAGCGTGCCCACAGCCCTGGGTACCACGCTGTACGTGAACACGACGCTCCTTGGTCGCGTCAACGTGATCGGCTCCACCAGGACCGGTACGTCAGCAGCCGGACCCGAGGCGACAAGCTGGACCCTCTTGAGCAGGAGCGCGGCGACGCCGCTGTTCTCGAGCGAAGCCGAGACGTCGAAGCGCTGGCCGACCGTGACCGTCGCTCGACTGGCAGTCAGGCCGGTCAGCTTCAAGTGTCCTCTGGGCTGCACATCGAGAACCAAGGGCACCGCCGAGTTTCCCGAGATGCGCACCGGGACACCTGTGTTGCGGTCTCTCGCGGAGACGACGGCAGTGGCGATCCCGCTCCTGCCGCCGGACGCCGCCCCGATCCCCGGGAACTCGAGTGTAAGCAGTCGGACGGCACCTGGCTTCGTCGCGGGCAGACCGGTCGACAACGCGAGAGGCGGCACCGATAGCTGAGTCGCGTTGTAAACAAGGCTGGCACCTGTTAGGTCGACGGGGGCGCCGCCGCCGTGGCCAAGCGTCAAGAAGACAGAGAAGCCCTGACCGGTCGTGATGGCTGCCCGCGTCACCGCCGCACTCGGACTCAGCGAAAGAGAGACGATGCGCAGCGACGGGGCCGACTGGACCTCGATCGACACGGGTACGGCCCGATTCGCGGCCAGCGGCAGTCGGGCGCCGTCGGTGTCTCTGCTCTCGACGACGGCCGTGGAGAGCGTGACCGTTCCCGTCGACCTGGCCGTGGCGGTGAAAGAGTAAGTCGTCGTGGTTCCTAGCCTCGGCAGTGCCGCGAGCTTCGTGCGTTTCGGAACGGTCAAGATAACGCCCGCCTCCGTCAGGCTCGCGGTCGTCAGCGTGGCGGGGTCCTCCCCGGCGTTACCAAAAGTGACCGTGACCGGGAAGCTCTGTCCGAGGGTCGCTTCGGTGCGGCCCCCGACGATGGACAGCAACTCGACGGCCGGTGGGGCCCTCACGCGCAGCGACAGGGGCGTGACGGTCGAGGGCTGCAGGCCTGCGGGCAACTCGGTGTTCGTATCGACACCTGCGACAGCTGCGCCCAGGAGCTCGACAGGCCCTGTCTGAACGGCGGTCGTATCGAGGGCGAAACGATCCGTCTGCTGGCCGGGAATCTCCCTTGCAAAGCTGGTCGGAGATTGCAGAAGCCGGTTGTTAGACAGCAGCAGAACCACCGAGGTGACTCGGACCTTTGCGCCTCCGGCGTTCAGGACATCCACGGTGCACCTCAGGGTCTTCCCGAGGGAGACCGCCAGGGCCGCAGCCCCGATACCTACGACCCTCAGGACCGGCGGCTCCTCGATGACGACCTTCGCCGGGGGACTTGCGAGATTCCCGAGCAGCGGGGCCGTCCGAAGTGTGGACGTGTCGACGGCGGCGAAGCTCGCCGAGGTCAGCAGCGTCTCGCCGGTACTGACGGCGGTGACAGGAAAGCTGAAGACCGCCACGCCGCCGGCAGCCGGGATCGTGCGTGACATGGTCATCGCGGCGCTCTCGAGCTTGTCGTTGCTCAGTTCCAATCTGGCGGAACTGATGAGAGCGTCTGAGCTGCCGTCGTTGCGGAGTCCGACCTCTACGCGGAGAGACTGGCTCCGGGTAACGCGCAGGCGCGAGGGCTGGATCGACACCAGTCGCAACAGCGAAGCAGCCCCCACATGCAGCTCCAGACCACTCGTCGCAGCCTGAGTGATCGAGACGCCGATGCCCGAGTTGACATCCACCGCAGAAACGACTGCGCTGGCGATCGAGGTAGGTCCTGCCGACTCGGCGAGAGCCCGAAACACGAACGAGGCCGATTCGCTGGAGCGAAGGGTCCTTTCGAGCGCCAAGCTCGGGATTCTCACCCTGCCATTGGAGGCCACCAGATCCAGACGCGTCAGGCGCGTCGCAGCCTCGCCCCGATTCGTGAGCGTCGCGGTGATGTCGAAGGCATCGCCTTGCATGACCGTGGTCCTTGGGGTCGCCAGCGACGACAGCTCCAGGTCCGGTGGCAACTGAACCGACACTGTGATCGGCTGGGCGAGGTTCGAGACGACCGGTGCTTCGACACCGTTCCCCGCGTCGATTGCGCCGATTGCCACCGTCGAGAGCACCGAAGGGCCAGAGGCGCTTCCCGTCGTGTGAAACGTGAACGAGGCCGAGCCGCCAAAGCCGTCCAGAACGAAGCTGGGCGTCAGGTCGCCGACCACCAAGGTGGCCGCTGGCAGGCGCAGGGTCTCGATCCTGGCCGGCGCCTCCCCCAAGTTCTTCAGGGTTGCCGTGACCCACATGGCCTGGCCGACACTGAGCGTCGTGAGCGCCGGCGCGATCGCTGCGATTCGGAGCTGCGGCGGGCCCAGCGCGACCAGTTCGGTCTTGCGTGCCTCATTTGCGACCAGGGGAGCCGGATTTCCAGGCCCCACGTTGGTCGCGACGAAGGTCGCGCTGGAAAGAAGCGACGGGCCAGCGCTCCTGGCCGTCGCAGCGAACGTGATGGAGGCCCCCCCCCCTACTTGCAGCAGCGTGTCCAGGGTGAGGGCCGCCGATTCGAAGTTCTCGCCCGATAGCGTCAGCTGCCCCTGAGAGATTCTCACCGGCAACTCTCCGTCGTTACGGACCGCGACCGTCACTGCGGTCGACTGGTCCAGGCTGAGTCGACTGCGCTCCGCCACGATCGAGAGAATCTTGAAGCCGGGGCGTGATTCGACCTTGACCGTCGTTGGCACCGCAGCACTCGATTGGATCGCCACTTGCCGGCCGCTATTGACGTCGGCCGCGGTGACCACAGCGCTCGTGACCGTCGAAGAACCGACACCGACACCCGATCCGTCGAAGACGAGCGACGTCGCGGCGCCTCCCGCCAAGACCTCGGAGACCGAGAGGACCGGCATCTGCAGCGTCGTCCCCGTAAACACGAGAGTCGCACGCGAAAGGACGACGCCCGGCACTCCTTGGTTCGTCACCCGCACGACTGCCCGGACTGCTTGCCCGGAGTTCACGAGAGTCGGGGTGACCTCGATCGAGTCGATGAGCAGCGACGGAATCGGTTGCACCACGATCGTCGGCCCGGTAGCCAGGTTGCCCGAGAGACCTACCGATCGGTTCGACAGGACGTCGCGCGCCCCGAAGACAGCAGAGGTGAGAATCGAGTTCCCGTGGCTTCTACCGCTGACGGTAACGCCAAAGGCCGCCACGGCGCCGCCACCGGCGAGTAACACGTCGGTCGCCAGTGTGGTCGACGCCAATGCCTCCGTCGAGCTCTTGAGCCGGACCATGGTCACGCGCACGGGCGTCCCGCCCTCGTTGCGCAGGGTCACGGTGGCCAGCACCTGCTGCTCAACCGAGATGACGGCGCGCGGAGACGTTATCGAGACGATCTTCAGCAGAGGCGAAGAGAGCACCGCCACGACGGGAGTGACCGCCGAAACCGTGGGCGCCGGCAGGGCTGCTCCGCTGTTCTCGTCGACAGCCTCGAACGTCGCTCCCTCGATGGAGGTCGATCCGGCCGCGGCCGCTCTGACCTGGAAAGTGAACGAGGTCTCGCCGGAGGTCACCAGGCTGCGGCTCGAGGAGATGGCAGCGGCGGTCAGACCGACGTTACCGAAGGAGGCCGTGGCCCGGCTGATGAGAGCGGTAGCTCCTCCCGAGTTGCGGACGGTGACCGTGGTTGTGAAGGTCTGCTCCTGCGTCGCCGTCAGCCGCTCGGGGACGATCGCGACGACATCGAGGGCAGACGGCATCTGCACGGTCACGGTGACGGGCGAGGCCAAGTTGGAGGTGAGGCCGACCGGCCTGCTTGTTCCGAGGTTGCGTGCTGTGAAGACCGCGCTGGTCAGCGAGGTAGCGCCTGCGCCGACGGCTTGGAGCGAGAACGGGATGGCCGTCGTGGCGTTTTCACCGGCGAGCGAGAAGGTCCGCGTCACGCCTGCCGCCTCGAGGCTTGTGCCCGAGAGAACGAGCGCCTGGTGCGTGAACTGGACGGAGGCGCCGCCCGAGTTGCGGACGATCACAGTCGCAGGAATCGTCTGTCCAACGGAGGCCGTGGGGCGTGGCACCGAGAACGAGACGATCACCAGCTCCGGGGCCGACAGCACGTTCAACACCGCCAGCGCATCGCGCGCCGAGCTCAACTGGAATCCGGTGGCACCGTCGACGCCGGTCACCGAGAACGTGGCGGTAGCCGGTCCGGCCGTGATCGTGAGGGGCGCCGAGACATCGAACCCGAAGGATGCGGTGGCGACAGCGGTAGCTGTTACGGGGTTGCTGGCCCGCGGCACGACGGAGAGCGGCGCAGCTCCGAATGTCAACGTCGCGGCCAGCGCGGTGGCCTCGACATCGCCGGAGTTACGAACAGGCACCGTGAACAGGATCGTCTGGCCGGGCTCGATCGAGCCCGGGGCATCGGCCGGCTGGATGGTCGCGGTCGCCGCAGCCCGTACCGTGACCATCAGCGGGCCGGTAGCCTGGCTATCGCTCTTGGCCTGGGTAGTCTGCGCATCCGTGCCCTCGAGCACTCCGTGGACAACGATGTTGGCGCCTGAGACCGAGGTCGGGAGGACGTCGACGTCGAAGTCCCAGCTGCCGCCGGCACCGGTCAGTAGGAAGCTGGGACCGACTCCGACCGGTCGCACGACGAAGCCGCTGGAGACGTCGGAGGCGCCCTGCATGAACTTCAGAGTCGCCCGGTCGACGAAGGCGACGTGGCCGCCCCGGTTCCGGCCCGTGAAGCTCAGCCGGCGGCCGGTCTGCCGCTGCGTGAAGGTCGTGCCGGAGCCGGAGGTCACGGACTGGACGTCGAAGTCGGCGTTGACTGTCTCGTAGGCCCAGACGTCTACCGGCGCCGTGGCCGTTCCGTCCTGGCCGTCGCTGGCTGTGACCAGGAACCGGTAGCGCCCCGCCGCCGTGGGCGTGACGCTGGCGTTGGCAAGCGTCGCGTTGACGATCAAAGGAGAATCCGGCCCCAGCAGCCGGCGCCACGAGTACGAGAGGGAGGCGCCCTCCGGATCGGTGGCGCTCGCGTTGAGACCGGCGGCCGTGTTCACCGCGACCGAGCGTTCTGGCCCGGCTCGCAGCCTGGGCGGGTGGGTGCGCCGGGTGAGGCTGATGGCGGTGCCCTGCGAAAGCAGGTTGTCGTCCACATTCGTCTCCGGAACGGCGTGGTCGGAGTTGACGACTCCCCAGAAGGTGATGGCCCCCGCGAGCTCGATGCTCAGCGCGAGCTGGACCGTGATGGACTGGCCGGCCGGAATTCCGTCGCGGTAGAGCACCTCCCGGCGGATCTGAAAGGTGGAGTTGAAGCCTGGGTTGTCCACGGTCGTACCGACTCCGAGTTTGAACGGGACGGTCACAGCCACGGTCGACGAGTTCGACACCGTCACGGTGAAGAGCGCGACCTGGCTGACGGGCAGGCTCGACGGTGCGGAGATGGCGGTGACCTTCAAGTTCGTGGCCCCAGCGAGCGTGCGGGCGCGGAGCGAGTAGCTCCCCGTCTTTCCGTTCGGTCCACTGACCAGCAGCAGGTAGGTGTCGGCCGAGGGTGCCGTGAAGACCAGATGGCTCGACCGGACGTAGGTGGGAACCGGATCGTCGTTGTCCGTCAAGACGCCGCCTGGGTTGCCCCCGGAGCTGGTCTGGACGGTGAGCTTGGAGTCCTGTAGCGTCCCCGTCAGCACGTCCAGGACCACGCTTTGCCCGCTGGCAAGCGTCAGCTTGAAGAGGTCGTTGTCGCTGGAACTGTCTATGACGCCCGGCAGCGCCGGCCCGTCCACGGTCAGGATGTCGTCGGCCTCGAAGGACTCGAAGCGATTCCCGGGATGATCGTCCGTGGTTCCCGTGGCAGTGATGTCGACCACGTTGCTGGCGAACTGCCCGTCTGCCCTCATGCGGACCTGGTAGACCCCTGGGCTCGAGTAGACGTGGGTGGGGCTGATGGCGGTCGACGTCAAGCCGTCGCCGAAGTCCCAGAGGAAGCTGGCGAGCGGCCCGAACGACCTGTTGGAGAACGTCACCGAGAAGCCCGGCGAACCGCTGGTGGGCGAGGCGGCGATCCGCGCCACTCCAGTCACCGTGAAGACCCGGACCGAGTAGTCGTATCGCGGCTGCGCCGGCGGCGTGAAATCGCCCTGGCTGACGCGCACGTAGTAGGTGCCGTCGGCGGCCACCGAAGTATCGAGCAGTCGCGCCACGCTCTGCGTCCCGCTCACGTCGAGGGCGCCCGTGGTCCGCGTCAGGACGGTCGTGCCGTCCGTCGAGAAGAGCGATAGCTCCAGCGCCACGCCGTCGGCTCCCGCGGCTTCGAGCTGGTAGCGCACGCCCGTCGAGAGCGGCACCTGGAAGAAGTCTCCGGCCTCAGGGCTCGAGCCTGCCGGTTCGATCACGCCCTGGCCGGCAGCGCCATTCGGAGTCAGTACATCCGCCAAGCCCGTTCCACTGGCCAGGTTGGGATGGTCGTCGGAGAAGACGTGGGTCAGCGAGCGCGTCGCGCGCCCTTCGCGCACGGTGTCGTCGACGGCCCGGACGGTGAGGAGCTCGCCAGCGCTGGTGGTGACCACGTAGTCGACGACGGACTCGTAGCTGCCGGTCGACTGGTTTCGCACCATCGCCAGCCAGGCCCCCGCCCCGGCCCGGTACTGCACGGCCACGACCGTGCGGCCCGTCGCCGCCGTCACAGAAGCGATCACCTTCTGGCGCCCGGAGGCGTTCGCGGGCGGATTGGAGATCGTCACGACCGGATCGGAGCCATTCGGCCGGGCGGTCAGCGCAACCGTCGCCGCCAGGTCCCAGGCCTGCGGCGCCTTGGCGATTGTGCCGGCTCGCACGATCACGCGCCACGTCCCGGGCCAGATCTTGCCAGCGGCGACGACGCCGGCGCGCGTCAGGGCTACCTGCTCGACCGGATCGACGGAGTTGTTGCCGCGAGTCGCCGCGGCGGACGGATTCGCCGGATCGAGCACCCACGGCATCCAGACGGTGCCGTCGGGACCGAGAAGGCGCAGGTCGAGATCGTTCACCAGGGCCGGGCCCGCCAGCAGGCTCCCCTGCGGATCGGTCCACGCGAGCGTGACCCTCAGCTCCTGGCGCGCGTCTCCGACCGAAAAGGTCGTATGAGTCGTCTCATCTGACGAGGAGAACGAACCCGAGAGAGTCTGCTTCACGAAGGGCGCGTGCAGCTCCGTGTAGGCCAGCGCCAGCATCTGCTGGGCGTCGAGGAGACCGAACCCACTGGTGTAGTCCGGACCGGCACCTGCGTACGGCGCCGCGACGATGTCGGTGCAACTGTTGAGCGCGATCGCCTTGACGCGGGAGGCGCGCGGCGCTCCCCCGCCATAGCGCGTGTGGGCGTCGAGGAACAGCGCCAGCTGGCCCGAGACGTTTGCCGCGCCCATCGATGTGCCGCTGGCCTGCTGGTACACCCCGCCCGGCGCGGGCGCGACGACCCGATCGCCCACCGCCACGAGATCGGGCTTGACGCGCCCGTCGTCGCACGGACCCCAGCTCGAGTAGCTCGCGACCCGATCGCCGTCGGTGGTCGCCCCCACGGTGAGCACGTTTTTGGCGCACGCCTGGTCCTCCATCGTCTCGTAGAACTCTCCCGAAACCTGCAGCCCGTCGTGGCTCGAGGCGTTCGTGCCGTCGTCCCGGTCGTCGCCGGCCGCCTTCACGACGATCAGGCCGGTCTGCACGACCATCTGGTCGAAGTCCTGCGCGGCTCCGGAGTAGAAGCCGAAGAGCTGCTGCCCCCCCGTGTTGCAGTACGTCTGACCGCAAGTCCCGCCTGCCTGAAATCCGATCGCGTGCCCCCAGGAGTGGTTCGCGATGCTGAGGCCGTCCCGGGCCGCCGCATCCCGACACTCCTGGACCGGGTCGCCCACGAAGTCGAATGCGAAGAGACTGGCCGCGGGCGCCTGCCCCCGGGCGGCGGGCGAAGCACGGCCCGAGCCGGCGATGATACCGGCCACCTGGGTCGCGTGCAGGTCGAGCGCCGCCGCGTCGACGACCGTGACGCGCCCGGTGAGGTCCGGGTGGCTCGCCTCGGGGAGGCCGCCGTCCCACACGCCTATCTTCACGCCGGTGCCATCGACGCCGTAGGGCGCGGAGAGTGCGGACTGCACATTGCTCCGGCTTCCCGCCATCGCGCTGGCCACTCGGCGCGGCGGTTCCCCAGGCTCGACGTAGCAGACCCCGGCCAGGCCGGCGATCGAAGCGACGTCCTTTGCGTACGCCGTCAACCGGATGGCGCCCGTCGGAGAAGGTTGCGCCGAGAGAAGACGCGCGCCCAGGGCCGTCAGCTCGGCTGCGGCCAGCGCGAAGTCTGCCGTCGCGAAGAGGCTGACCCGGAGCTCGACCGGCTCCGGCGCACTCTCGGCCGGCTGTGACAGTGCGGGCGAGAGCTTGTCCTGTGGGTAGAGGTTCCCGATGGCCCGCAGGTAGCGGGCGAACCTCAGACCGCCCGCCGCTTCAGCGGGGACGTCCAGCACGTAGGCGCGGTCGGGCAGGTACTCGAGTATCCGGGCTCCGATCCGTTCGAGCTCCAGCCGGTCGGCAGCGGTCGGCTCATCCCGGAACTGGGCCACGAGGTACTCGCGGTCGCCGCGCACGGCGAATGGCGCGCCAGCCAAGAGCTCGAAAGTGCCGGACTTGAGCCTGAGGAGCTGCCGCGGCGAGTCGCTCGTGCGAGGGGAGACGGCCCGCCGCTGGAGCCGGATGTCCGGCAACCGGTCGAGGACCGCAGGGGGCGGCTGAGCGACTGGGGTGGAGGGTGTAGCCAGGGCGGGCTGGGAGCAAGGCAAGGGCTGGGACACGTACCGGGGCGAGGGCAGAGCGGCACGAGAGTCCTCGGGGGCAGGCCGAGCCGCGGGAAAATCCCGCCAGGCGAGAGCAGCGAGCACGGCGATGCAGGCGAAGAAGGCGGCCAGCAGCCGGGCTCTCAGCCGGCTTCCGCCGGGTCCCGTCTCGCTCACGCCGCCTCTCCTTGGCTGCCCGCCGCCGGGCTCCCGTGCACGCTTTCGTCAGGCGCGCGAGATCCTCGCAGCGCCTCGCCGCTTGCAATGTTGCAACAATCCGGGCTCAACGGCAATCAAGGAAAGATAAATGCAAATCCCAGGCCACTGCCCCTCATACGTGACGCAGCCCGGCGCCTGGGTAGTAGAACGCGAGAATCTCGCGGAAGCCCCTCCCCTGCGTCGCCATTCGTGCCGCACCGGCCTGGCACATCCCGGCCAGGTGTCCGCGACCGTTCCCGGTGAGCCGCACCTGGCCGGCACGGTCGACGAGCACCAGCCTCCGGGAGCGCATCGCCCAGCGCCCCGTCGCGGCCCGGACTTCCCGGGCCACGGACTCGAACGGCGCCTCGATGGAGCGGCCGCCGGCGCTCGCCGCAAAGGCCGAAGCCAGCCCACCGGTGTCCTCACTGGACCGTTTGACTTCGAATGCAGCTCGGACCGGGCCGGCCAAACGGCGCCCCGCCGCACGCTCCAGCGCCCGCTGCCAGTCCTCGCGCGCCATCGCGACCGTCCACTCGCGCCGGACGCAGCCGGGGTCCGGACGGCTCTGGAAGATGGACGGGATCGGGCCCCAAAGGTCGCTCGGACGCTCCAGCCTCCCACCGCACTCGGCGGTGTAAAAGGCCGGCAGCGGCCTCCCGCCAAGCTCCAGGTAGAGCCCCACCACAGCGTCCGCGGCAGCTCGCTCCCGCGCCGAGGCGGACCGAACGATCCCGGCAAATCGCTGGCAGTGGGTGGTGTCGCAGAGATCGAACCCGGCGGCCACATGCCGGCCGCGGCCGGCCAGCACGAAGCTCAGGCAGGCCACGACCTGCGCCTTGATCGCCTCGCCGCCCGCGCCGGGCTCTCTCTCGATCAGTGCCGACTCCACAGCCAGCGCGGGCGCAGGCAGCTCGAGCACCACCCGCAACACGCCGCCCGCCGCGCTCACCGTCAGCGCCCCCTCGAGCTCGCGCAAAGGGGCGCCCGCCACTGCGGCCTCGAAGCGTCCGCGAGCCAGGGTCAGCCGATCGGCCAGCCGCCGTCCCGCCGTTCCACCCCAGACCACAAGCCTCGATCCGCCCTCTGCGCGGACGCGTAGACCATGCTGCGAGAGCCGCATGTTCGTCGCGCCCGCGCCTCCCGGAAGCGTCAACCGGAGCTCACCCGCGGCCGCGCTGAGCGTCAGCTCCACGGGTGTCAGCAACGCGAAGAGCCCCACGCGCACGGGCTCGCTCGCCGATGCGCGACCGGCCGCGCAGCTCAGGACGGCCACGACCAGGGCGAACGCCCGCCCGCTCACCGGCCTATCCCTCGGTGACGTCGAAGGACCCGCCCAGCCAGGAGTGCAGCGTCCGTCCCCGTGCCAGGCTCCGCTCGCGCCAGCACCGCGATCCGCCGGCCGCCGCCCGTGGTGCTGGCGAAGGCCCATCCCTGCGTCCGGCTCGGGTTCGCCCGGCCATCCCGCTCCAGAGCGGGCGCCGTACCGGTCTTCACCAGGCATCCGGAGAGGCCCGCGCCCCGGGCGGTACCCTCGATCGCCGTGCGCGCCAGCCCGGCCAGAACGGCCTCCACAGCATCCGACCGCCACCGCAGTCGCCGCACCAGCACAGGCGCCATCCGATCGATCCGGAACAGGTATCCGCCATTGACGCACGCCGCGAGCGCCGCCAGGAGCGAGATGGGCTCGGACCGAATGGAGCTATCGTGTCCTGTTGCCTGGGCGCGCCAGGCCCGGCTCCGGGCCGGCGGCCCTCGACCGGCCTCGAGCGAGAGCCCCAGCTCTCGCCAGAGGCTCCTCAGCTCCTCGGGGTCGATCCGATCGGCCAGCCCATTTGCGAACTGCTGGCAGGACAGCGCCAGCCCCGCGGCGAAGTTGACCGTCCCGTGCCCGGGGTGGTACCAGCACGCGTCCAGCGCCGGCCTCCGCGCGCTCGAGGCGCCGCAGACAGCCAATGCCCCCTGCGCCACCGCCGAGCGATCGGCCGCGTGTAGAAAGAGAAACACCTTCAGGAGAGACCCCGGCGGCCCGGGCTGGTCCGCACCGGTGGTGCCCTCGACTGCCAGCAAGCGCCCGCTGTCGAGCTCGACGACCCAGGCCGCCTCGGCGGCGACCGCATGACCTGGCCCGTACGATGCGACCGCAGCTACCGCCCAGACCAAGACGGCCGGCAGCGCCGGCACCCAGCTCCCGCACGCTCCCATCGAGTTCGAGACTCCCTTCCGGTGTCCGCTATAATAGACCCATTCTTCGACACGACTGCCGCCGACCGTCCCAGCCGAAAAAGAGGCCCCCATGCGCACGCCCATCCTGCTCCTGGCCACTTGCATGATTCTCACTCACGCCGCCAGACCGGCCTTCGCCGAGGAGGCCGCGCCAGCGGTTCCACCGGCTGGCGCAGCTCCCGCGGCCGATCCGCACGCGGGCCACGACCACGCCGCGGGCGATCACGGCCACGGGGGAGGTACCCCTCAGGACCCGGCGGCCGGCCCCTCTCACGCCCCGGTGAAGCTGACCACGGCCGAGCAGCCCCTCTACGACGAGCTCGAGAAGCTGCGTAACAGCCAACCCAAGGACGCAAAGCAACAGGAGGAGCTCATGCAGTCGGCAGAGAAGCTCCTGACCCGCCTGTCCAAGGAGTTTCCCGAGAGCCCCTATCGAGAAGCCTACCATCTGCAACTGGTCAATCTGATGCTGAGCGCTCAGCGCTTCGACGAGGCCCTGGCTCTCTGGCGAGGCTACGTGCAGACGCTGAAGGAAGAAGCGCAGCTCTACCAGGGCACTCGCTTCCTGGCGGACATCCTCGAGGTCTCGGGCAAGCACGATGAATCGGCCAAGGTCCTCTCGGATTTCCTGGCGGGCCACGTCAATTCCAACTACGCCAGCGCGGTCCGGCACGCTCTTGCCCGCATCCAGGGCGCTTCCGGCGACGCCGCCGCCGCCGCGGCGACGCTGGCGGACCAGGTGAAGCTCTATCCCGACGCAGTGGCCTCCCCGCAGTGGCGCCTCGAGCGCGCCAAGTTTCTCATCGAGGCCGGCAACAGCAAGACTGCCATCTCCGAGCTCTCGGGCCTGCTCGCCAAGCCGGAGATGGCCCGCTTCCATGCCAACGCCGTCTTCCTGACCGCCTACGCCCATGAGGTGGCATCCGACATGGAGGCCGCCCAGAAGGAGTTCGCCAAGCTGCAGGGCGATCCCGATCCGGGCGTGTCGGCGCAGGGCTACCTGGGCGAATGCGAGGCCTGGCAAAAGCGCGGCAGCAAGGAGAAAGCACTGGCCGCCATCGACAGCTGTTTGAAGAAGATCACCGCACCGGCGGATGTCGCTCGTTTGCAGGCAGCCCGCCGGACGATCGGGTTCATCGGGCAGCCCGCGCCCGACTTCGAGCTTCCGGGGCTCGACGGCAAGCCGCTGTCCCTCAAGGCAGCGCGCGGGCAGGTCGTCCTGGTCGACTTCTTCGCCAGCTGGTGCAGACCGTGCTACGGGGAAATCCCCGGGCTCCGCCGGCTCTCCGAGCGGCGCAAAGCGGACAAGTTCACGCTGGTGGGCGTCAGCCTCGACACGCCGGGCTCCGAGAAGAAGCTGCAGAAGTTCATGCAGGATCGGGGAATGGTTTGGCGGGCGGCGCTGGCGGGCAAGGGCTTCGAGTCGGAAGTCTGCCAGAAGTACGGTGTCGATGGAATCCCGTTCATGGTCGTCGTCGACGCAGATGGCAAAGTCTTCTCCGCCGGTCTTCGAGGCGCCGACCTGGATGCCTCGATCGGCTTCGCGCTTGCGAAGGTGAAGTAGCCCGACTACTTCTTGGCGACCAGGAAAGACTCGGGAGGCCTGTCGAGCCGCTCGGCCACGTCGGCCGAGAACCGCCCCAGCTCAGCCATCTCGCGCGAGAGCTGGTCGATCCACGGCGCCAGCCAGCCGAGCACCTTGTTTCTGACCCAGCGGCGAAGCCCAGCCCTTTGGCTTTCACCCGCTGGAAGCGCTGCAACTCCCCGCGGCGTTTCCAGCGCCTGGCAGAGCTGCCGGATGCGCGGGAGACGGTTGCCGAAGAGCGGATTCCCCGGCGGATTCTCGCCCATCCGCTCTACCGAGAAACCGGCGCTCAGAACCAGGTGGCGCACCAGTTCCGGGTGGTAGAACCGGACGTGACCCGGGTGCGCATGGAAGGACTCGAGGTGTGCCCAGAGCGCGCGAGCGTTTGGAGTCGCCAGTACCAGCAAGCCGCCGGGCGCGAGCGCGCGGTGGCAGGCCCCTAGCAGCCGCGAGGCGTCTTCGGGGGAAAGGTGCTCGAGCAAGTGGGCTGAGAAGAGCGCGGGCACGCTACCGGCCGTCAGCCCGTCGACGTACTGGAGCACGTCGGCAGCGACCGCGTCGAGCCCCTCGGCCTGGCAACGCTGCACCGCACCGCCATCGGAGTCCACGCCCCAGGCCCGGACAGCCGAGGCGCGCAGCAGGTCCAGGAAGTGCCCCGGGCCGCAGGCCAGGTCGAGGACCCGCTCGCAGCCCAGGAACAGCTCCACATACGGCCGCTGCACGGCCTGGACCGCCGCGCGCGTCGTCCCCAAGTGCTCCTCGAGCTTTTCGTGATCCACGTCTTGCGCCCGCCGCCGGGGTTGCTTGATCCCCGGATGGGCTGCGCGTATCGTAATCGGGACCCGTGCTGGAGCGCATCAAATACTGCGTGGTGCTGCTGGCCTTGACGTTCCTGACCGGCGTCGCCGGGTACATGATCCTGGGGGGCTCCCACTGGTCGATGCTCGACGCCGTCTACATGACGGCCATCACGCTCACAACCGTCGGCTACGAGGAAGCGCACGACATTTCGAACAATCCGGCCGCGCGCATCTTCACGGTTTTCCTCGTGATTACCGGATACGGCGTCGTCATCTATGTCTCGTCGACCATCACGGCCTACCTCGTCGAGGGCGAGCTGGGCGAGTACCTGCGGAGGCGCAAGATGATCAAGGCCATCCAGGCCCTCAAGGACCACTACATCGTCTGCGGCGGCGGCGAAACGGGACTTGTGGTCGTGCACGAGCTGATGAGCACGGGGAATCCGTTCGTGCTCATCGAAAGCGACCCTGCCCGAGTGGCCAAACTGATCGAGCACTACGAGGGAGACTTCAAGGTGCTCCAGGGAGACGCCACGGACGACGAAGTCCTCCTAGAGGCCGGCATCGAGCGGGCCAAGGGGCTGATGATCGTGCTCGAGTCCGACAAGGACATCCTGTTCGCCACGCTCACCGCCCGGCAGCTCAGCCGCAACCTCCGCATCGTGGCGAAGGCCGTCGACCAGCGCAGCCGGGACAAGCTCCTGAAGGCGGGAGCCGACGCGGTGGTGTCGTCGAACTTCATCGGCGGGATGCGCATCGCCAGCGAGATGCTCCGCCCGAAGGTCGTCAACTTCCTGGACGAGATGCTACGCGATTCGCAGGCGGCCGCCCGATTCGAGCAGGTCGAGATCCGGGCGGGCTCCGCCATCGCCGGCAAGTCGATTCGCGAAGCGGCGCTCTTCGACAAGTGCGGCGTGCTGATCATCGCCTACCGGGCGAGAGAAGCCGACCGCTTCCTGTACAATCCGCCCGCCGACACGGTTCTCGCCCCCGAGAGCGTCGTCGTCATCCTTGCCAACAAGGAGACTGTCCCGGGCGTACGCGCCCTGGCGAGTTGATGGCGCCGTGGACACGCAACTGCCGGGCGCGGCCGCGGGCGGCGTCATCGACTCGAAGGAGCGTTCGAGCTTGAGCATCCTTTGGCTGCTGGGCGGAGCGTACGCGGCGATGCTCTTGTTTCTGCTGCTCGTCGAAGACAAGCTCGTCTTCTTCCCGGACACGCAGCTGGCGGACACTCCCCGGAACCACGGGGCCGACTTCGAAGACGTCGTCGTCACGACCACGGACGGCGTGAAGCTTCACGGGTGGTGGATTCCCGGTAGGTGGGCGCGGGTGAGCCTGCTCTTCATGCACGGCAACGCCGGGAACATCTCGGACCGAGCCGAGAACGCGGCGAGGCTGGCGGCGATGGGCGTCAACGTCCTGCTCTTCGACTACCGCGGCTACGGCAAGAGCGAAGGCCATCCCTCAGAGGCCGGCATCTACCTCGACGCGCGCGCCTTGCTCGAGCACCTACTGGCTCGGCCCGAAGTCGACCCGAGCCGCGTCGTTTACTTCGGCCGTTCGCTCGGCGCCGCGGTCGCGATCGAGCTAGCCACGCACCGGACGCCGGCCGCTCTTATTGCCGAGAGCCCGTTCTGCTCCATCAAGGAGATGGCCGGAGGCATGTTCCCGTACTCTCTATTCAGCCCGTTCGTCCCCCGCCATTACGACAATCTCGGTCGCATCGCGCGCGTCGCCTGCCCGACGCTGGTCATTCACGGAACGCCCGACGAGGTGATCCCAATCGAGCACGGCCGCCGCGTCTTCGCCGCCGCCCCCGAGCCCAAACGGTTCTTCGACAAGGGCGGACTCCATAACGACCTCTACGGCGCCGACCCGAAGGCCTACTTCGCCACGCTGGCGGAGTTCCTGGCGCCGATCGCGGCGCCCAAACCGGCCGCACGCTGAAGAGCCGCGACCGCCGGACCGCGAGCTAGCGCCCCGGAAGGTCCAGATCGCGGCCTTCGGCACCCGGCAGCGCCCGGACCCGCTCCAGCACACGTGCGCGCCCGTCGACGGCCGCAGCCGGCGGCGCGGCGCCAGCGGCGGCCTCGGGGCCGGCCGGCGCCTCGGGGCCGGCGAGCGGAACCGCCACCGTCAACATCGGAGGCGGCCGGTCGTCGCAGGCGACGGTTCCCTGGGGGGTGACCTTGCAGGTCGCGGCGGACGGAAGCTCTGCCGAGCTCCAGCGCAGCCGGGCCGTCCCGGCCCGAGGGCCAGGACGGCTCAGCTGAGCTTCGGCCTCCGCGGCCGGCAGCATCTGGACGACCAGGATTCGCCCCGAGGCCTTCTCGTAGAGCAGCAACCAGTCCGCCCGGACCGGCGCCGCCGCCCAGACGAGCGCGAGCGCGCATCCCAGCGCAACCGAATTCGACGTGCGAGCCATCTCGCCGGGTGCATTATCTCGCTCCCCCCCGCCCGTCAATGCGAGGACCCGTGGCGTCTACCCGTACCGGGCCTTCTTCGCGATGGCCGCGGACCGTCAGATCACCAGTCCGCCGTCTACGCCGAGCACCTGTCCGGTGATGAACGAGGCGTCCTCCGAGGCCAGGAACAGGTAGGCGCGAGCAACTTCCAGGGCCGTGCCGTTGCGCTTCAGCGGCGTCTTGTCGCGCATCATCTCGAGGACCTTCTCGGGCATCTTTGCGGTCATCTCGGTGATGATGAAGCCCGGAGCCACGGCGTTGACGCGGATGTTGTGACGCGCCAGCTCGCGCGCCATCGTCCGCGTCATACCGATGACGCCCGACTTGGAAGCCGCGTAGTTGGTCTGACCGAAGTTGCCATAGAGGGCCACGATGGAGCTGGCGTTCAGGATCACTCCTCCGCCCGACATGCTCATCGATTGCGCCACAGCCTGGGAGCAGTTGAAGGTGCCCTTGAGATTGACCGAGAGGACGCGGTCGAAAGCGGCCTCCTCCATCTTCAAAAGGGTGGCGTCGGCCGTGATGCCGGCGTTGTTGACGAGCACGTCGATCTTTTGGTCACGGGCGACGGCGGCGTCGATGGCGGCCGAGATACCCTTTCGGTCCGTGACGTCGACGACCGCCGTCCGGATAGCGTCGCCGGCTTCGCGGGCCAGCGCCGCCAACGGTTCGGGCCGGACGTCCCAGGCGTAAACCCTGGCACCTTCGGCGGCGAAGAGCTTCGCCGTCTCCGCGCCGATGCCGGCGCCGGCTCCCGTGATGATGGCTACTTTTCCTTCGAGACGCATGAGAGCACTCCTGTCAGTGAATGGGGAACCGGAGCCACGGGTGCCGGGCGCGGACTGCGCTAGTTCCAGTGAAAGAACCGGGGGGATTACTTCCGTCGCTTGGACTTCGCCGGGGCGGACGGTTTTCGAGACGCCGGTCGCGCTGCCGGCCTTTTGCGAGCCGAGGCGGGGGCGGAGGGCCTCTTCGACTCGGCCGGACGCCCAGCAGCGGGCCGGGCGACGGGCGTCGCCACAGGCTTGGGCGCAGAGGCCGCATGGAGCTGGTCCTCGAGGTCGAGCAGCTTCTTCTCGATGCGGAGCAGGTAGGAGAGGATGCGCTGCATGTCGGCCTTGGTGGGGATGTTGAGCGCTTCCAGGCTCGCCTGGAGTTGCTGGTCGATCTGCTTCTTGAAGTCGAGCGATCGGCCGAAGGCGTCGCTCATGTGCTTGAGAAATCCTTCGCTCCTGGAGAGACGCTCCAGCATCTCTCCCATCGATTTCTCCCAGGTGATCAACATGTCCCTTCCCATCTCGTAGGGGCTATTCATCGGGAGCTCCTTTCGTTCTCCTGGAGCCACTTCTCGAGGACCGCTAGGGCCTTCGGGTTGCAGGCCAGGGCCAGGTGGTTCAAGTCGAGCAGTTCCTTGCCGAGGAGCTTCGCCCCGCGGCGCACCACCCCGTCGAGAGACAGGGCCGAGGCCACGAAGACAACGCCGTCGGACTTGGGCGAAAGCGGGTGGTTCCAGACGGGGATGACGCGATTGCCGGACTGCAGCTTGTCGAACGGCTTCTTGCCCGCCAGGACTGCCAGTGAAACTCGGGGGTCGAGGCCGCGCTCCTCGAGCTTGTAGATCAGCCTATCGCCCTGCTCGATGGCCGTGCGGATGCCCCGCGAGTGCAGAAACATGCTGGTGCCGCCGTGGTAGAGGGCGCGCATCGTGAGGTTTCCGTCGACGGTGTAGCTGTCGGGGGCGAGCGGCACGACGCCGGAGCCGTCGAGGTCGTAGAGCACCTGGCACTGGCCCGGGAAGGCGTTGCCTCGGTCGGTGTAGAGGGAGCGCTCGCCGACATCGGTCCAGAACCCGTAGAGCAGCATCTTGTCGGCTGCCATCGGGGCGTGAACGTTGGCGTCCTGGTCGACCCAGAGGTTGTAGAGGTAGTAGCGAAAGCCGGTGTCCACGCCGAGCATCGGCGAGCCGACCGCAATGAAGCGGCGGACGTCGCCTCTGAACTCGGAGAGGAAAGTCTTCTTGGGGAAGAGCGAACGGGCGCCGGAGCAGTAGAGCCGGGCTGCGACGCCGCCCTTGGAGTGACCGATCAGGTCCACGGCGAAGTTTCGGTCGTGCTCGCGCTCCAGGAGTCGCCGGATGCGGCGAATCGCGTTGGAGAGCTGCTCGGCCTGCAGGAAGTTATCGCCCTGGGAGTGGGCGAAGGTGACGGCGAAGACGGCGTAGCCGCGGCTGGCCAGCGTGAGAGCGAAGCCGGGCTCTTTGGGCTTCTGACCAGGCCCCAGCATTCCGTCGTAGGGGTGGAGCCAGGCGCGGTTGGCGTTGTCGGAGGCACCGTGGACCAGCAGGATCGGTACCGGGCGGGACGCGGAGCGCCAGCCGGGCGCGCAGTGCAGGAGAACGGTGCCGGAATGGGGGCCTTTCTTGCCGCCGAACCATCGGATCAGCCACGGGTCCTTGAGAAGCCCGGCCGGGGCGAAGGCCTCCTGCTGGAACCCCGCGTGGGGGTCACGCAGCCGCTCCACCCTCTCCCAGCACCCGGCGTCAGCCCCGACGAACACCTCCTCTGCATCCGGAGTGAATTCATCCGACGCCGTCAACGGAGCCGGCAAGGTTGCAAGGACGCAGAGGGCCCCTGCCAGGAGTACTCTCCAGACGCTGTCTGATCTCATCGTCGTCTTCTTTCGGCCTCGCGGCCGCGTCAGTTGGCGGCCCCCGCCGTGTTCGCCCCGAGCCACGCGATCGTGTCGCCCCAGACCCGCTCGCGGATCGGATGGGCGACCGTCACCGTGATGTGCGAGGCGTCGTAGGGATGGTTTGTCGTTCGCGCCCCCGTCAGGAGCTCGGAGGTTCGCTCGGCTGTCGAGCACGGCACGATGTGGTCGTTCTTCGCGTAGATGTTCAGCACGGGGCAGCGGATGCGGCCGAGGTCGACCGTCTCACCGCCGACGCGGAAGCTGCCCCTGGCCAGGCGATCCTCCTGGTAGCAGCCCTTGACGAAGTCGCTGTAGACCCGCCCGGGGAACGGGACGTTGTCGGTCGACCAGCGCTCGATGGAGCGGAAGTTCTTCACGTACTGCTCGTCCAGAATGTTCTCGAAGAGCGTGCGGTTCCTGGAGAGGTGCTCCTTGGGCTTCATGTACGGGAAGGAGCTGTGCAGGATCTTCTCGGGAACGCTGCCAAAGGTCGAGGTGATCTTCTCGGGATCGAAGAACTTCGGGTTGGTCCACAGCGAGAGGATGCCCGCGTCCTCGAAGGACAGCGGCGCCGTCAACAGCACCAGGCCAGCGTAGTGCTCCGGGTGCAGCGCCGCCATCATCGCGGTCAAGGTCCCGCCGATGCAGTAGCCGAACAGCGTCACCTTCCGGCCGCCCTCGGCCCGGCGGATGCGCTTGACAGCCCGCAGCGCCACGGTCTCCAGGTAGTAGTCGAGGGCCAGGTCGTCGTTCTCGGGGCCCGGGATGCCCCAGTCGATCAGGTAGACCTTGTGACCGGCCCGGGAAAGTGCCTCGATGAAGCTGTGCCCGGGCTGCAGGTCGAGGATGTACCAGCGGTTGATGAACGAGTAGACCATGAAGATGGGAGGGGCATCGTTGCGGGGGCCAAGAACGTCGTAGGAGAGCAGCCGGCAGCTGCCTTCCTCGTAGAGCACCTCGTGCGGCGTGCGCGCCATACCCAGTCCGGCAAGCTGTTCCTCGCTGGCGCGTTCGCCGCGCGCGGAGACGTCCTGCAGATACTCCATGAAGGCCTGCGAGCGCGCAACGAGCTCCGTGGCGCTCGCGCCCTTTCCACTGACCGTTCCCGACTTCGATGTCATTTCTTTCTCCTCCTGTTGCTCCGCTCCGGGCGTCCGGGGCTAGAGAACGCGGGCTTTAACGAGCCGAGTCCCGCCCTCAAGAACCTCCGGACGATCTCGACGGCCTCGACGGGCCTGAGCGCGCCCTCCACCATGACGAGCAGGCCCAGCCAGTGACCGAGCCCCATCAGGGCCTGCGCGGTCACTCGAGGATTCCGAGTGCGGAGCTGTCCAGCCGCGCGGGCCTTTGCGAGCCCGGCGGCGTAAGGAGCCATGAGGCTCCGGTAGTAGTCCCTGCCGTCACCCGGCACGACGAATTCCGCCTCCCGGACGATCCGGTAGACGCCCGGCCGGGCGCGCAAGAATTCGAAAAAGGCGAGCAGGCTGGCGTCCTCCACCGCCGCGCGATGCTCGAGCCCCGCAGCCGCCCGGGCCACAAGCGCGACGAGGTCGCCACGAATCCGCGATACGACGCGCGCCAGCAGACCCTCCTTGCTGCCGAAGTGCGCGGACACCGCTGCGTCCGGAACGCGAGCCAACCGCGCGATCGCCGAGACCGTCGTCAAGGCGAACCCCTTCCGGGCGAAGAGTTGCTCGGCAGCGGCCAGGATGCGCTCGGCCGCCGGTATGGAAGGTGCCCCCAGGGCCAGCTCGTCCTTCGGAGCCGGTAGATGCTTCGACTCCCAGACTGGACTGGCCCGTCCGGACTGCGGTGCCGCCGGGACGCCAAGGCCGCGCTCGGCGAACCGCGCCAGCTCGCAGGCGACCACTTCGGACGGCGAGGCCCCGGGTTCGCGCCACAGCGAGCCGGTGACCGCCGGAAAGTAAGCCAGGGAAAACAGGCACCAGGCCATGACGCGGTTTTCCTGGGCCGCCGGCTCCGAGGCCGAGAGGCCGGCGTCTTCGCGGTGCCGCACGACGAGCTCCTCCAGGCGGTTCACGACCGGCAAGAGCGAATCGTGGGGGCTGCTGCCGACGGCGAACTCGGCCTCCCGGAAAAGCGCGAACAGATCCCGCTCGGCCTCGAAGGCCGCGAGCAGGGCGCCGTAGACTTGCCGCCACCGCCGTTTCGCCGGCATGGGGCCCATGGCCCTCTCGAGCCGCTCCGCCAGCGCCTGCCCGAAGCCGGACGCCAGCTCGGCGAAGATCTGCTCCTTGCCCTTGAAGTGCTGATAGGGAGCTCCTGGCGAAAGCCGCGCTGCGCGAGCCAGGTCGGGAAGCGTGACGCTGCGGAACCCCTTGCGAGCAAACAGGCCGCGAGCCACCTTCAGCAACTTCTCGCGCGTCGCGCGCCCTCGACTCGAGGGGCTCGGCACGGGCGCGGCAGGGGAGACCGCTCGGACGCCGCCGGCGATCGTCTCTCTCACGACGCGCCTCCGGGCCTGTTAGACTCCGTCCGATGGCACGACGAATCACCGAGCTCGGAGGCCCTCGCCTCATCAAGCGCTACGGAAACCGGCGGCTCTACGACACGGTGGAGCACCGGTGCATCAGCCGCGACGAGCTGCTTGGGCTGGCGCGATCGCACATCGAGTTCGTCGTTCGGGACGCGCGCACCGACGAGGACCTGACCCAGCCGACATTGATGGCGCTGCTCACCGAAGGAGCGGGAGCGGTCTCCGAGGCAATGCCGATCGAGTTTCTCCGGGAGCTGGCAAGCCTGCAGCAGCAAGCCGTGAGGGACTTCTTCCAGTCGCACCTGCCGGCGGCGTTCCGCGCGTACGTGGAGCTCGGCCGCAAGGCTGGAGTGGTCGCGCCTGCGGACCCGGCTTCCGATGGAGAGCTCGGCACCCGGCCGCCTGAGCCGCTCCGAAGCCGCCGCGGCGGCGCGCGCGGCAAGCGGGGCTGAGGGCGGAGCTTGTCGCCTGCCCCAGGCCGCCTGGCGCAGCGCTTCGAGAGCCGCCGGTCGAAGCATGAGCATCACGGCGTTCCCCCTGCCGAGCGCTCCTCCATCAGGGCGCGCACGTAGTGCTTCAGGACCTTGCCGCTGGCATTGCGCGGCATCTCGCTGACGAGATCGATGCGACGCGGGACCTTGTAGCGGGCCAGCCGCTGCCGCAAGAACTCCAGGAGCGCCTCCGAGGTGACCGAGTAGCCGGCCCGGATCACCACGGCGGCCCAGCCGATCTCGCCCCACTTGGCGTCCGGAACGCCGAAGCAGCATGCCTCGCTCACGCCAGGGTGGGTCGCCAGGGCGTTCTCGATCTCGGCCGGATAGACGTTCTCTCCGCCCGAGATCCACATCTCCTTGCTGCGTCCGGCGATGCGGAAGTAGCCCTCGGAGTCGACGCTGGCGAGATCGCCGGTGCGGAACCAGCCGTCTCGACGGGAAGCGGTCGTGGCAACGGGATTCTCCAGGTACCCGGCGCTGACCACCGGCCCGGAGAGCTCGAGCTCACCGATGGCGCCCGGCGGCACCGCCGCACCCGAGGCGTCCACGACGCGCGCGGCGACGTGGAGCATCGGGCGCCCCACGGTCCCGGCCTTTCGGACCGCGTCCTGGGGGGGTAGGCTGAAGCAGTTCGGACCGACCTCCGTCATGCCGAACCCCTGGCGGAAAACCAGCCCTCGAAGCGCGTAGAGCTCGATCAGCGGGATGGGACACGGAGCACCGCCGCAGAGACAGAAGCGTACGGAGCTCAGGTCCGTGCGCTGGAACGAGGGCGACTCCGCCAGCATCTGGAAGGTGGTCGGCACGCCGAAGAGCGTTGTGATCTTGTAGCGCTCGTGCGCGGCCAGGATTCGCTCGGCATCGAAGGCCGCCATCTGGAAGACCGTGGCGCCTCGGTGAAAGAGCGGCGTGGACAACACATGGAGCCCGCCGGTGTGGAAGAGGGGCGTGTAGGTGATCGTGCTGTCCTGGGAAGTGAGATCGGTGGCCAGGCCCGTGTTGAGGGAGTTCCAGTGCACCTGCCCAAGCGTCAGCATCGCACCCTTGGGCTGGCCGGTCGTCCCCGATGTGTATAGCACCTGGTGAACGGTATCGAGCCCCGCGGGGAGCGCCTCGACGGGTGCATCGGAAGCGTTCATCAGAGCGGCCTCGTAGGAATCGATGCCACTGGGCGGCACACCGAGACCGAAGAGACGCGTAGCGGCGGGAGCGCCGTTGGACGCAGCGCCCGCGAGCTCGGGCGCAACGACCAGGACCTTGGGGCGTGCCAGGTGGAGGATGGTCTTGAGCTCCTCGGCAGCCAACCGGAAGTTGAAGGGCACGAAGAGGGCCGTGAGCTTGGCGGTGGCAAAGTAGAGCTCCCAGTGGGCCAGGCTGTTGGGCGCCAGGACTGCGACTCGTTCGCCCGGGCCGACGCCCATCTCGCCGAGCCAGTGGGCGGCGCGATCGACGCGCCTGGAGAGCTCGGAGTAAGTGATGGTTCGATCCTCGTCGAGCAGGACCAGCGCGGGCTTCTCCGGATGAACGGCGGCGTGGTGTGTGATCCAGTCGTTGAATCGCATGGGATTGGAGGATTCTCTTGGAGTCGCAGGCTCGTGGGCAGAACGGGCACAGTATAGCGCCGTCTGGTGCCTTGTTTCGTCTGGTCTGGCAGCCGTGGTGGGGAACGGCGGGCCCGGGCCGGCACGGACCGCCCAGGGGTCGAGCAGCACGGTGAGGAAAGGTGGCAGGGGCCCGAGTGCAACGCGGCTCGCGCTTCGCGCTGCAATCAGAGCCCCCGCCTCGCCGGCCCGATGGACGACCCGGAATCTTCAGGGCCACCGCCGGATGCCGGCGAGCAGACCCGGCACGAGTGTCCGGGCTGCCGGCCGCCGAGACATCACATCACTCGCGATGCGACTGCCACGACGGCTCGGATCGACCCCGGGCCGCGGCACCGGGCACGCGCAGGCCCTTCCGGGCCCGGGCGCCCCGACGGCACGGGGCCGATCCGATGAGTAGTAAGAAAAAAGGGGGGGGGAGAGGCTCAACGCCAAGGCTCGGAGCGGCCGCCTGGCGTCACGCGAGATTCCGGAAGGCCGCTAGCCAATCGACGGCGACCCAGGGGGCGGAGCCGGGAACAAGACCGGTCCGTCTCACCCTTGCCGGCCTCGAGAGCCTCGAGACCGCGGGCCGGCCCGCAGCTGGTGCGGCCCGGCCCGGGGTGGGATTACTTCTTGGAGGACTTGGCCGACTCGGTGGCCGGGGCGAAGGGCGCCAGGACGGCCTGGGCGAGGTTCGCGGCGGCGTCGGTGACCTCGAGGGCCATGGCGCCGAGCTCATTGGAGAGGGCCACGGAGAGCTGGGCGTTGCGCTCCACGGAGCCAACGAAGGTCTTGGTGGCGGTCTCGGCGAGCATCTTGCCGACGCGGGCGTTGCGCTCGA
>JACPRK010000086.1 GCA_016190005.1 Candidatus Wallbacteria bacterium
ACCCGGCGGTCTACATCATGGTCCTGCCGGCGATGGGGGTCATCAGCGAGCTGGTGACGTGCTTTTCGCGCAAGCGGATTTTCGGCTACGAGTTCGTGGCGTACTCGAGCATCGCCATAGCGGCGGTGGGCTTTCTGGTGTGGGGCCACCACATGTTCGTGAGCGGCCAGTCGATGTACGCGGGGATGGTGTTCTCGTTTCTGAGCTTCCTGGTGGCGATCCCCTCGGCGGTGAAGACGTTCAACTGGACGGCGACCCTGCACAAGGGCTCGATCAGCTTCGCGACGCCGATGATCTACACGCTCGGGTTCCTGGGGCTCTTCGCCATCGGAGGGCTGACGGGGCTGTTCCTGGCGTGTCTGGGCGTGGACGTGCACGTGCACGACACCTACTTCGTCGTGGCGCACTTCCACTACATCATGGTGGGCGGCACGGTGATGGCGTACCTGGGCGGCATCCACTTCTGGTGGCCCAAGATGACCGGCCGGCTCTACCCGGAATTCTGGGGGAGGCTCTCGGCGATGGTGATCTTCATCGGCTTCAACTTGACGTTCTTCCCGCAGTTTCTGCTGGGGTACATGGGGATGCCGCGGCGCTACTACGCCTACCCTGGGGAGTTCCAGGTGCTCAACGTCATGTCGACGGCCGGAGCTTCCATTCTGGGGTTCGGTTACCTGATGCCGCTCTGCTACCTGCTCTGGTCGCTCAAGTACGGTGCGGAGGCCGGCCCGAATCCGTGGAAGTCGGTCGGCCTGGAGTGGCAGACGGAGTCGCCTCCTGTTGTACAGAACTTCGAAACGACTCCCGAGGTGACCCAGGAGGCGTACGCCTACGACGCGCAGGAGGCTGAAGCCGATGCATCCTGAGTCGAGGTTTCTGGCGCATCACTTCGACAGCCTCGAGCAACAGCACGAGGCGGCCACGATGGGGATGTGGCTGTTTCTGGCGACCGAGATCCTGTTCTTCGGAGGGATGTTCACGGCGTACGGGGTCTACCGGTCCTTCTACCCGCAGGCGTTCGTTGCAGCCAGCCACCACCTGGACGTCACGATCGGCACGTTCAACACGGGAGTGCTCCTGACCAGCAGCCTGACGGCGGCGCTGGCGGTGCACGCGGCGCAAGCCGGCCGGCGGCGCGCGGTGATCGGGTTCCTGGTGGCGACGATGCTGCTGGGCGCGACGTTTCTTGGGGTGAAGGGCTTCGAGTACCACCACAAGTTCGTGGAGAGCCTGATCCCGGGCCATGGCTTCGTCTTCCCCGGTCCCCACGCCCGCCACGCGGAGCTCTTCTTCAGCCTCTACTTCGTGATGACGGCGTTTCACGCGCTGCACATCCTGATCGGGCTGGGCGTCATGGCGTACGTCATCGTCTTGACGCGGCGAGGGCAGGTCACGCCCGAGCACCATCCGTCGGTGGAACTGACGGGGCTCTACTGGCACTTCGTCGACATCATCTGGGTGTTCCTGTTCCCGCTCCTGTACCTGATCCGCTGAGCGCGATCGATCGAAGCCATGGCACACGAAAGCATCTCGAGAACCACGTACTTCACGATCTTCCTCATCCTGCTCGCGCTGCTGGTCGTGACGGTCCGGGTCGCCCATGTGGACCTGGGGCGCTTCAACTTCCTGGCGGCGATGGCGATCGCGTCGGTGAAGGCCGTGCTGATCGCGTACTACTTCATGCACTTGAAGACGCAGACGCAGCTGACCCGGCTATTCGCGGGCGTGGGGTTCGCGTGGCTGGCGCTGCTCCTGGTGTTGACGTTCGCCGACGTGGCGACGAGGCTGGGCGGCTGAGAGCGCAGGGGGCGCCGGGCCGTGAGGGCGAGGCGCTACCTGCGGTGGACGGTGACGAGGGGGCCCTGGACGACGCCGTCGGCGGTGAGGCCGAGCCGCCGGATTGTCCCTTCGCCGTCGACGAAGTAAAGATACCCGGCGTCGACGGTCAGCAAATCGCCATAGTCAGCCGGGATGCCGCTCTCGTAGCTGGGGGCGGCTAGCGGGCCGGCGCCGCCCACGTTGAGGGTCTTGGGGCCCGAGTACGCGTGGAAGGCGAGGCTCGCGGCCAGGCCGGCCCCGAGCGCGAGCGCCGAAAGTCGACGGTTCATGAAAGCCTCCTGCGGCCAAAAGGCCGTCCATACGGACAGATTCTGTCAGAGCACGTCCCCGGCGCGCAACGATCGCGGAAGATCCGCATCAAATCAGGCCGGGAGGGATTGTCAGCGCGCGGGTCGGTTCTTATTCTTCTGAGCGAGGTCCAAGACGATGATGCGAAAAACGGCCCTGGTTCCCCTGCTCCTGCTGGCTGCCCTTCTCGGCGCCGGGTGCGAAGGCGACGCCGGCGTCGGCGACGGCCGCATCCAGGGCACGGTGCTCGCCCCCAGGGCGGGCGTCTCGGGGATCGCCCCCGCATCTGGCGTGACCGTACAGGCCAGCCGCATCGATGACCCGCCGCTCATGCGCTCGACCACCACCGACGTCTACGGCCACTTCCAGTTCGACAAGGTCCCGACCGGCCGCTGGGAGCTCTCCTTCTTCGGCAACGGATTCCAGGCGACGCCGTCCAACAGGCCCGTCACCGTGTTCGTCGAGTCGAAGCGAACCTCCCAGGTCCCGGACGTGACGCTCTCCTCCGTCTTCGCTTCCGGAGCAGGCGTGGTCGTGGTCAATGTGGTGGACGCCGTCACCGGCGAACCGGTGTCGAACGCAACCGTCACAGTCGGAGTATCCAGCGCATCCGGCGGGTCCAGCGGGTCCTACACCCTCAACGTGCCCGTCTCTCCGGACAGCCTGGGCCAGCCCGCCTCCCAGCGCATCCTCGTGAACGACGAGGCACACCTCCAGGGAAGCGAGCAGCCGTCTACGGTCATCCCGATCGCCAACCAGGTCGTGTCGGTCACGGTCCGCGTGCAGCCCGGACAGGCAGTGGTTCAGGGCGTGCTCCGGGCCTCGGCCTTCGACGACCTCTACCGACAAGCGGGCACCTACTCCCGGATCTCGATCACCAGCGACTCGATCGACCCCTCCTTCTTGAACCCGGTCATCGACGGCGGCACCGGCCGATTCAGCGTCCGGGTCCCCGGCAGCTCCTCGGCCAGCTCCCGGCGATTCGGGCTGGTCTTCAGCGGCCAGGGCTTCCTCGTAAAGGCCCTCTCCAACCTCGTCGCCCCGCGCGCCAACCAGACGGCAAACCTCTCCAGCGACGTCATCCTGGAGCCGGCCACCGTGACGCTCGAGGGGACGGTCGTCACCTCCAGCGGCAGCCTCCCGGCGGGTCAGTTCGACCAGGTGACGCTGCTGGAGCTCGGACAGTCGGTCACGCTGCTCAACGGGAGCTTCTTCTTCGTGCGAGTCCCGGTCGCCATACCGCTCACGGTCCGCGCCACGGCGACCAACCCGTTCCGCGCCGGCTCCCCCAACGAGTCGGGGTTCGTGCGCGTCACGCCCGCCGAAAACGGCAGCGGACGCTTCGTCGTCGGGGCCATCTCCACGCGCTGACTCGGCGCCCCCCCTGCGCTCCCATGTGGAGTCCGTTCATCCATCGAGTGGATGAATCGTTTATCCAGCTCCGCCTCCGTTGACGCCCGGTCGCCGGCCCGGCGATAATCCGCGCCCTGTGACGCGCGGACCGCCGACGCTCGGGAGCGGAGGGCCGGCCGCGCAGGGAGGCTATCGAATGAGTGTCAGCAAAATCGTGCGCGTGGGCGCGCGCAGGACAGCTCGGAGGCCGTCGCCGCTCGGCGCGGGGCTCGAAACCCGTGGCACGACGGAGGCATCGGAGTGGCTGCGGGGGCTGGAAGAGATCGCGGTAGCACCATTTCCGGCCGGCCGACCCGCGGTGCCCGCGGTGGAGCTGGTGGGTCGCGTAGCGGAGCGCGAGCGGCTCGGATCGGAGCTTGCTCAGGGGAAGGTCGTGCAGATAGGCGGGCTTCCGGGCTCGGGCAAGACGCGGCTCGCCGACGAGCTTTCGGGCGCGTGGACGGCCGGTCCCGTGGTGCGTATCACGCCCGGAGAGGCCGCTGCGGGAGTGGCCGTCGATCGCGCCGCGCTCGCAGTCGTCGACGGACTCGACCGGCTCCCGACCGCTCGCGCCGAGCGCGCGCTCGAGCAGCTCGCCAGCCGCTCGGGTCCGGCCCTCGTGACCTCCAGGACCAGGCCCGGCGCCTACATCCACGGCCTGGTGCAGCTACCGCTCGCGGGGCTCGATCCAGACGACGCGGCGACACTGGAGAGGAAGTCCTTCGAGGCCAGCGGCCTCGAGTGGCCCAGACACGAGCCGAGTGACCTGTCCGGCGCTTCGGCGGGCACAGCGGGTTCCCTCGAAGGGCATCCCCTCGCCATGCTCTGCCACAGCGCGTTGCTGGCCGAAGGTCGCGCGGCCGACCTGGCGGAGCTGGCCCGGCTGGCACTGCCAGAAGGCTCGAGCGCCCCCGCTCTGGCCATCCTCTGCGCAGTGGCCGCGGCCAAGATCCCCCTGCGACGCGACTGGCTCGAGATGCTCTTCGAAGGCGCCGATGCTGGCGTCGCGGAGGCCATCCGGCGTTACGCGCTCCATCCAGGCCCTTCGGGGCTGACCCTTGCAGGCCCGCTCCGAGCGGCTCTTGGGCCGACAGCCACCTCGAGAGGTCTGGCCGCGAGGCTGGGCCTAGCACTGGCGCGCGTGGCCCGGGACTCGACGGACCTAGCTGTCACGCGGGAAGCGGTCCGGTTGCTGGTCTTGGGCGAGCGCGCAAGCGAGCTGGCAACGCTGCTCACCGAAAAAGGGGGCGAGCTCCTTGAGTGGGGCGCGCTCACCGAGGTGCGGGGCGGGTTGGCCCTGTGCAGGCGGGCTGGCGATTGCTCGCTGCCACTCGGACTCCTCGAAGGACAGCTGCAGCTGGCCCTGGGACAGCCCACCGAGGCAGCCGCGCTCATATCGCGCCTGAGCGCGCATCCTCGCATCAGCCGCCCGCTCCGTACCCGCTGCCTGCTCACGCTGGCTCACGCGCGCTCCGAGATGGGCGAGCCCGACGAAGCCGTGAGGGTGCTCGGCCCGCTCCTGGAGGCAGATTCGGCAAAGCGACCGGACGGCCTTACAGAAGGCCGGCTCGAGGCCCTCAAGGCGCGAGCCGACGCCCACTATCGCCAGGGCGACCTCCGAGCCGCGGCTCGCGATTTCGACGCGTGCGCCGCCGCCCTCGTCGACAGTTTCAGGACGATGGGCGAAGGGGAGACGCGAATGGCTCAGCTTGCGGCCGGGGCCCTATCGGGACTGGCAAACGTCAACTTCCGGGCGGGCGACATGGCCGTGGCAGCAACTTACCTGACGCGCCGGAAGGCGGCCTTGGAGCAGGCCGACCGGCCGGCGGCGCAGGCCGCACTGCGGATCAATGAGGCGACGATGGCGTGCGCCCAGGGGCGGCTGACCGAAGCTTCCCGGCTCTGCGAGGCCGCCGAGCTGCTCTACGAGCGCTGCGGCTCCCCGTCGGGGCGGGCGCTGGCGCTGGCCAATCGCGTCCAGGTGGAGATGCTATTGGGTCGCAGCGAGGCGTGCGAGTCGGCTTACGAGCGGCTCATCGCCATGGGGGAATCGGTCTCTCCCAGATTGACGGCGGCTGCGATGAAAGGGCTGTCGCACCTGCGCTCGCGCTCGGGCCGGGCGGCCGAAGCGGTGATGCTGGCGCACCGCGCGATCGATGCGGCCCGCGCCGGGGCCGACGCTGCCGAGGAGTGCGAGGCGACGATTGCGCTGGGAGAGGCCTTGCTGGCGTCGAGCGAGCTCGCGAGCGCGCGCCAGCAGGCGGCACGGGCCAACACGCTCGCGCGAAGGCTCGGCTCTCCGTACCCGCTTTGCGATTCCCTGCTGCTCCTGGCGGTGCTGGAGTTGCAGCCCGGCGCCGACCAACCGGCCGGCAAGACTCACGAGTCACGCCTGAAGCTCGCCAAAGAGCTGGCCTGCGAGGCTCGGAGCGTGGCGGCACGGGCTTCCTATGTCCTGGCGATTGCCGGCTCGGACGCGTTGTTAGGAGAAGTCGCGCTCCTCGAGAGCGATAGCGACGGCGCCTTGCAGTTCATGGAGAGGGTCCTTTCAGCGACGCCTCCGGTGGAGTGCCCGGAGATTCGCGACCGGTGCCGGCGCGTCGCAGGCGAAGCAGCGCTTGCAGCGGGGGATTGGGAGCGGGCGTTGCGAATCGCGGCCCCCGAGTCTGCCGATGGAGCTCGAAAGGTCTGGGGCGAAGGCGCGGCCAGGAACGCCGCGGCGAAGCATGAGGGGCCGACCTGTGTCGAAGTCTGTACGGCGGCACGGGCCCTCGCGGCGCTGGGGCGTCAAGACGAAGCCGAGGAATGGCTGGCGCTGGCGAGGAGGGCCGGAGACCGGGAGGCGCGGCCCGGTTCGGAGCAGGCCCGGCTGTCGCTCGCAGAGGCCTGGCTGGCACTTGCGGCGCGGGCTCCGAAAAGGGCCCTCGAAGCACTCGGCACCCTCCCCGGCCTGGGTACCTCGGAACTGCAGCGCCGGGAGGCGAATCTGTTCCAGGCAGCCGCCCTCAGCATGCTGGGCGAGAGCCCTCAGGCCGCCGCGCTCCTGGCGTCGCGGCTGAGTGAAGGCACTTCGACGACCGTGGATCTCTTTGCGCTGGCGGCCCTGGAGCGGCTCCTTCGGGCACAGGGCAAGATCTCTCGCGCCGAGGAGTTGCGTCAGCATGCCGGCACCTCCAGCCCTGCCACGTGCCGTTGGCTCGAGGTCCTCGGCTTCCCTTGCCTCGATTCGCCCGTCCCATATGGGCGCGTGACGGGCGGGGCCCCCGGGATGGTGCGAGAATCGCGTGGTGTCGACCGAAGTTTGGAACGGTTCGACCTGGGAGTGGACCTATGTACCCATCGGGTGTACACCTCCGACGCAGGGTGGGTCAGCCTGGCGGGAAAATCAAAGCCTCTTGGCCTTCTGGCGGCGCTGGGTCGGGCGCCGGAGATGACCCTGACGAAGGAAGAGCTCTTCGAAGCCGTCTGGCGCAAGCGCTACAACCCGGAACTGCACCAGAACAGCGTCCACAACCTGGTCGGCCGCCTTCGCCGCCAACTCAGGGAGCTCGGCTCTTCGCGCGACTGGATCCTCACCGAATCCGGCGCCGGCCGCTACAGCTTCGCCCCGAACCTTCGCGTCGCCGTCCGCGACCGCTGACTCCCCTGCCCCCGCCCGAGCCCGTGCCCGAGC
>JACPRK010000098.1 GCA_016190005.1 Candidatus Wallbacteria bacterium
AGGCCGAGATGAGGAAGAAGACCACCGCCAGGCCGAGCGTCAACGTCGTCGACACGAACCACTTGCCGGGCGCCTGGTCGCCCAGGGAAATGGCCACCTCGACCGCCAGCAGGCCGAACAGGGTGGTGAACTTGATGACCGGGTTCATCGACACGGACGAGGTGTCCTTGAAGGGATCGCCCACTGTATCGCCGACGACCGTGGCCGCGTGGAGGTCGGTGCCCTTCTGGCGCATGTCGACCTCGACGATCTTCTTGGCGTTGTCCCAGGCGCCGCCGGCGTTGGCCATGAAGATTGCCTGGAACAACCCGAAGAAGGCGATGGCGATGAGGTATGCGATGAAGAAGTACGGGTCGAAGAAGGGCAGCGCCAGCGACAGCGTGAAGATGACGACGAAGATGTTGATCATCCCCTTCTGCGCGTAGACCGTGCAGATGCGCACCACTTCCTTGCTGTCCTTGATCGAGGCGGCAGCCACGTCGAGCTTGATGTGCTCCTTGATGTAGACCACGGCCCCGTACGCCCCGGTCACGACCGCCTGGGTCGCAGCGCCCGTGAACCAGTAGATCACGGCCCCGCCCATCAGCAGTCCCATGATGACCAGAGGCTGCACCAAGCTCAGGCTCTCGACCACGGGCCCGAAGAGCGTCGGGTGCAGGACGTGAAGGCTCTGGAGAAGCATGATGATGCCGAAGACCATCGTCGTGGCGCCGACCACCGCGGTGCCGATGAGCACCGGCTTGGCGGTGGCCTTGAACGTGTTGCCTGCGCCGTCGCCCTTTTCGAGGAGATGCTTGGCGTTCTCGAAGTCGGGGTCGAACCCGAAGTCCCGCTTGATCTCCTCCCTGATGCCGGGAATCGCCTCGATTCTGCTGAGCTCGTACACGGACTGCGCGTTGTCCGTGACCGGCCCGTAGCTGTCGACGGCGATCGTCACGGGCCCCATCCCGAGGAACCCGAAGGCAACCAGGCCGAAGGCGAAGATCGACGCGGCGTACGACATCGTGAGGGGCATCAGGCTCATCGCCCCGGCATCGGCCGAGCAGAGCGAGGGGTGCTGCGAGAAGTAGTTGGCCACGTACATCAAGAGCAGGATGACCAGCCCCTGCCAGAAGGCCGAGAAGTTGCCCGCCACGAATCCCGAAAGCACGTTGAGCGACGCGCCGCCATGCTGCGAGCAGCTGACGACTTCTTTGACGTGCCTGGAGTTGGTGCTGGTGAAGATCTTCGTGAACTCGGGGATCAGCGCGCCCGCCACAGTGCCACAGCTGATGATGACGGAGAGCACCCACCAGAGGCTGGGGTTCACGCCCGGTTGGCGGGCCAGCAAGAGCCAGCTCGCCACGAACGTCACGGCGATCGACACGGCCGAGGTGAGCCAGACCAGGTGCGTCAGCGGCGCCTCGAAGTCGAAGTCCTTCTCCTTGCCGAACATCGACTGAGACAGCGTCTCATTGATGAAGTACGACGCCAGCGACGTGAGGATCATCAGCGTCCTCATCACGAAGAGCCAGATGATGAGCGTGCCGCAGGTCCCGGGCTTGTCGGCCAGCGCCAGCGCCAGAAACGAGATCAGCGCCACCCCTGTCACTCCATAAGTCTCGAACCCGTCGGCCGTCGGACCGACGCTATCTCCGGCGTTGTCGCCCGTGCAGTCCGCGATCACGCCCGGGTTCTTGGGATCGTCCTCCGGAAGCTTGAAGACGATCTTCATCAGGTCGGAGCCGATGTCGGCGATCTTCGTGAAGATGCCGCCGCAGATGCGCAGCGCGCTCGCCCCGAGCGACTCGCCGATCGCAAATCCGATGAAGCATGGCCCCACCAGTACCAGCGGGAGGAACCCGAGGATGCCGATCATGAAGAAGAGCTCGACACAGACCAGAAGCAGGCCGACGCTCATCCCCGAACGCAGCGGGATCGACAGCGTGTCGAGCGGGTTGCCCCTCAGCGCCGAGAACGCGGTCCGTGAATTGGCGACCGTGTTGATCCGGATGCCGAACCACGCGACTCCGTACGATCCGAGGATGCCGAGGATCGAGCAGAGCAGGATGATGATCACGTGGCCCATGCTGTTGTGCTGCAGGACCTTGAAGTAGTAGACGATGCAGGTTGCGATCAGCAGCCAGAGCCCGGCCAGGAACTTGCCCTGCTGGAAAAGATAGGTCTTGCAGGTCTCCCAGATGATCTCGGACACCTCGCGCATGGCCGGGTGGACCGCCAGCGCCTTCGTCTGGTTGTACTGCATCAGGCCGAACACGCCGCCGACCAGACAGACGAGCAGCCCCAAGTAGAGCAGCCCCATGCCGCCGACCGAGGCGCCCAGCACGTTGAACTGGAGGGATGCCAGCTCGGGCACCTTGATGTCCGCTTCACCCGCCATCGCCGGTGACGCAAGCGACACCACGGTCAACAGCAGGCCCAGGCGAGAGACTATCGATCGAATTTTGTGCATGTTCATCTTGATGGGGGTTTTGCTCGCTCGGCTCGACGCTTCGAGGTGATCGACACGACGCGTTCGCCAGGGCGCAGCAGCAATCCTGCCCCGCGGACGCCAAAGAAGAGCCGCAAATCTACCAGCCCATGACGGTTTGCGTCAAGGGACTGGCAAGCGAACTGCGCTGGCCGGCGGACGCGTCACCAGGACCACATAGCCGCGCCCGGCACGCAGGCCGTCACCCGGCTTTGCCGCGCTGCCCGGGATGACGGTCTTGAAGCGCGAACCCGGCAGTGCCAGATCCACCGACTCGGTTACGAACTTCCCGCCCGTGCGCTCCAGGAGCTGCAGGGGCCCTTCGCCCACCGGCACGCCGAACGGGTACGCCAGGATGTTGATGCCCCGGCGCAGACCAACCAGCTCCGTTCCAGCTGGCCATGCAACGCCGTCCAGCGTCCGGAACCTGTCCGATGGCAGGCCGACCAGGTAACCCTGGTTCCCCTCGAGCGCGAAGTCCGCGCTGCCGCCTGCCGGATCGTGCAGCTCCAGCTGGCCGTCGCCGCCTGGGCTCCCGGTCACGCGCACCACGAGCGAGGCTCCGAGCTCGCGCGCCAGGTCGGATGCCTTGTAGGGCCCGCCGGAGCTCGTGAATGGCTGCCGCTCCAGCGCCACGAGGTTGAGCCCGGCCTTCAGGTCGAGCGTGAACCCCGCCGTGGCCGTCGGAGGTGCCAGGGTCAGGCTTGCCAGCGAGCGCCGATTGTTTCCTTCGTCCAACTCCGCCACCCCGCCCGTGACGTCCGCGCTGGCGCTCAGCGTGTACGCCCCCGGGAAGAGGAGCCGCGGCAGCGAGTCCGTGCTGAAGGAGAGCGTCGTTCCACCACCTGCAGAGAGCGTCCCCACAACCAAGCTCTGCAGCACGAAGCTGGCCCCGCCCGCCGCGGCCGTCATGCGCACCTCCACCGTGAATGGGCCTGACGCCTGGTCGCCCACGTTTCTCACGTCCACCACCAGCGGCACCGGTTGCCCCGCCGTCAGCGCCGCGGGACCGGAGAACGCGTTCAGCAGCAGGTCCGTCCCGCCCGGACCCGACACTTGCACCGAGTAGGGTCCCGTCACTCGCCCGTCATACCCCGTCACCCGCGCGAAGTAGGTCCCCGAACTCGCGGGCAGGAAGCCGCTGATGCGGCTGTTGTGCTCGCTGGTGGAGATGTCGTCGTTGGTCGCGAGCTCCGTGGTGCCGTCGGGGCCAAAGATGGTCAACACCGTGTCCAGGTCGTTTGGTGCCACGGTCCTGAGCGTGTAAGAAGCTCCAAACTGGACCGGGAACGCGTACCAATCGGAGTCACGCCCGTCGCCGATGTTGCCGGAGGCCGACCCGTTGGGCGCCATCCGGTCAGCCAGCGTCACCTCCGCCGCCGAATCGGGCCTGTCGTCGACGTGAAAGCGCCCGGGGCCGCTGCCCGTGCTCTGCCCGACCGACACGTTGAGGATGTAGGAGCCTGCCGAAAGACCGGCCGGGACCTGCGCCACGATGTGTCCGTCGTCGATGACCTGCAGCGGCGCCAGCGTCACGGTCTGACTTCCCGCCGTCATCGACACGGCCGTCGCCCCCGTGAAACCGAACCCCAGCACCAGGATGTCTGTGGGGGCGCGGTTGAGGAACGACCTGGGCGAGGCCGAGCTGATCACCGGCGCCGTGCTGGCCGCAAGAATGCCCCGTTGCGAGAAGACCGTGCGCAGCGTTGCGATGTTGGTGCCGCCGTTCAGCTCGGCGTCTGCTGCCAGCACGGCGTTGGCATTGTCCTGGAAAGTGGCCGCCGGGGTGAGGCTGAAGTGGCTTTGCAGGAGCAGCCGAAGCATCGTCCTGTCCCCGCCCCCGGCGCCGCCGATCCGGTTGCGGCAATCCCAGAGCGCACCCGACCAGATCTCTCCGTCCCGGTGCTCCTCGTTCTGGATATCGCGCGGGTAGATCTTCGAGCCATCCACCCGCCGCAGCGCAGGCGGGTTCTGGCCCGAGTAGGCCGTCGCGTCCCAGTCGGCCACGACCGGCACGTTGAAGGTCTGACCAGCCGCCGAGGTGCTCAGTACGGCGAAGATGTCGCCGAAGCCCTCGCCCAAGGCCCGCGCCTGGGAGCCGGCGCCGAAACCGGGGATCTGGTCGTCCTGAATGGCGTGGCCATACTCGTGACGAATGACGTCGCCGTCCTCGGCGTCGTCGACCCCGCCGTCGCCGAAAGACAGGCTCTTCGTGTCAGGGCTGTAATAGGAGTTGTCGTCACCAAACGCGTGCGCGTTGACGGAGAGCTGCCGGTTCATCACGTTGGAGAATCCCAGCTCGTTCTGGATGAACCGCTGCGAGGCGTCCACGTGGTGATAGACCATCACTTCTTCAAAGCGCCGGTCCGACCGATTGAAGAGGAACTGCAAGCTCGGCACGTTGGTCGGAGCCAGCGTTCCCGAGCTGCCGCCAGCCGCCGTCTGCGAAAAGACGCTGGCGAACTGGCCGCGCAGCGCCCCCGAGCCGTCCAGTCCCAAGAGCGGCACCACGCTGTAGGCGGTGTCGGGCACCGCCGCGGCCGAGTCTCCGTTGTCGAATAACGCGGTGGAGCGCGCCGCGACGACCGCGTTCGGGTCGAACACCCGGCCCACGCCGTCCACGAACCGCAGCCGGTTCCTCGACTCCAGCACTCTGCCGTCGATCGAATCGACCAGCACCTCCCAGTCGCCCAGCGGTGTCCCGGCGGGAATGGTCAGCCGCCAGGCCGGGCGGGCGGTCTTACTGGCGGGGTAGGCCACAGTCTCGGCACCGGTCTTGCTTCGGAGCACTCCGCGCACGGAAAGGTGCGCCAGCGCGATCGTGAGTGCCGCACTGGCAGAGACCGAGCGTGTCCCGGTCGCCAGTTCCAGCTGAGGCAAACTGTCGTTGGTCACCCCGCGAATTCGCCCCAACCTGTCCAGGTCTACGGCAACCCAGGCGCCGTGTACCGGCAGCCCTCCGATCGTCTGCCGGAATCGCACATGATGGCCCGTCACGCTGTCCTTGGTGTGGTGCTCCTGCAGTGAGCGGTTTCCGGACAGGACACCAAACGCCTCCCGGTGCCGTTCGAGGAACGACCGGGCCAGCGCTTGCGGTCCGCCCTTGCCGGCCGGTGTTGCCAGCCACCGCAGTCTCCTCACCGTTCCGGAGGACTCCTCTAACTCGGCAATCGCCCCACCGCCCGCTTCCTGCGTCAGCTTCGCCACGGCGGCCCGGCGGCCGGCCGGCGGCGCGGCAATGAGGCTCGAAGCCGTCCACGAGGCCACGAGCACCCAGACCAGTCGGTTCATCGTCGAGGAAAAGTACACGGAGTGACCCAGATCGCCTAAGCAAGAAACGTGCCGATATCCGGACCCTGCCTCACGTGGCGATGTGCGCCGGGCGTATTAACCATGGGGCCGGAATCATTCATGGAAGAGATGGAAACTCGGGACCGCTACGTCGCCGACCTCGCCAGCGAGATGGAGGAGGTTCGAAAGTTCGCCGTCATCGGCTTGACCCAGAGCGGCGACCCGCAGGTGCTGCCGTTGCTCGAGCGAATGACGCGCGACGCCTCGCCCGCCGTTCGCTACTTCGCTCGGGTCGGCATGAACAAGATACGGCAGGAACGGGTCGAACCCAAAGGGGACTGGGAGAGAGTCCTCGAAGAAGCCGCCGCCGACGACGTCGACCTGGCCGGCTGGCGCAGGCTCCTGACCGCCCCCGACTCCGAGCGCCGCGTAGAGGCCGCGCTGGCCACTTTCAAGCTGGTCGACCCGGCCATCTACGTCGTCCTTGCGGGCCGCCTGTCGGAAGAGCCCGAGCCGCGCGTCAAGGCGACTCTGGTGCGGGCCGTGGCCCGGTTCAAGAGGCCCGACAGCTTCGAGCTGCTCGCTCGGTTCCTGGCAGATCCCGACGGCCGCGTGCGCGCCAACGCCATCGAGGCGCTGGACGAGCTGGCCGATCCGCGCCTCAAGCCGCTGCTGGAGCCCAGGCTGGAAGACTCCGACAATCGCACTCGGGGCAATGCCCTGCGGGCCTTGGCGCGCTTCGACCGATCACGCGCCATGAAGGGCGCCGAAGCCATGGCCACTGCCCCGGAAGTCTGGATGCGCGCCACCGCCATCTGGCTGCTGGGCCAGCTGGGCGACGACGACTCCGCGCACCTGCTGCGCCGCATGCTCCGCAAGGAGACCAGCGAGCTCCAACCCAAGGTGCACGCAGCCCTCGAGCTGCTTGCGTCCCGAGGGTGCAGGGCAGCGGCCGCTGCCCTCGAGGGAGCCAACTCCGAGCCGCCGGCGCCGCCCGCAGCCGCCGAAGTCGCTCGCCGCCTGGCGGCAGAAGCCTTCCGCGACCGGATGGACGCGGTCGCCGCCGCACTCGAGCTACCTGCTCCTGAGGCCCTGGGGCTCTTGCGAGACCGGCTGGCTGTCGAGGATCACCTGTTCGTCATCGCCCTCCTGGTCAAGGCCCTGGGCAAGGTCGGAGGCCCCGACGAGGTCAGGCTGCTCGCTGGCTATCTTCAGCACGCCGACGCGCGTGTTCGCGCCAACGCCATCGAGGGTCTGACTGCCACCGGCCTGCCCTCGATCTACTCGTTGGTGGAGCCCCTGCTTACGGACCCGAACAACCGCGTCCGCGCCAACGCCGCCCGCGTCGTCGCCGCCAAGGATTCTGACCGCGCCTTTGGCACGCTCAAGGAGATGCTGCTCGCTCCCGACCCGCTGCTGGCCGACTCCGCACTCTTCGCCTTGAAGGAGATCGGCACCGAGCAGATCGTCGAGATCCTCGAGATCGGCCTGCAGAACAAGAGCCAGGAGATCCAGCTCAAGGTCCTCAAAGTGCTGGAGGTGCTGGGTCGCACCAACAAGCTGGCCCGCGAGCTTCACGAGAAGTACCGCGAGCGCGGCGTGAGCGGCCGCTGGACTCGCGACTCGCTGCCGGTCCTCTTGCTGCGGATGAACGACGCCGATCCGCAGATCCGGCTCGACGCCCTCGAGAAGCTGGCCGAGTTCCCCGACGCCCGGGCTCGCAATCGCATCCGGCTCGCCACCAAGGACCGCGACGCGCGCGTGCACGTGCGTGCCGAGGCGATCGCAGCGGAGACCGACCTCGAGGAGAAGCGGCGTGGGCTCATCGCCACCTTGGGGCTGGCCGCCTACAAGAAGATGAAGGAGGCGCCCGATTTCCTGCCCGAGCTGGCCACTTTCCGGAATCGCATCCGCGACGCTTCCCAGCGTCTGGACCGGGGCGAGGACGTAGTGGACAGCGTCTCGTTGCGCCGCGAGCAGGTCCACGGCCTGGGCGAGCGGGTTCTGGTCCTTTTCCAGTCCGGCAAGGTCGACGATCCCGACCTCAAGGACCTCTGCCAGGCCGTCTTCTCCATCGAGCTCGAGCGCGACAACCGCCGGATGCGGGCCCAGGAGCCGCTGCGCCCGCCGTTCTGGGAGACGGTCCCGCCGATGGTCTGGGGAGCGCTGGCACTGGCCGTCATGCTGATGGCCGCTGCCTGGTTGCTGGTCCCGTCGAGGAGCGGTCCGGTGCTCTGGCGCAAGGGCCGGGCGCCGGCCGCCCGGCTGGCGCCCGCAGGCGAGTTCCTGCTCGCGGCCGAGCCCGGTGGGAAAGTCGTCGCCTATCGCAAGAAGAACGGTGGCGTCTTCTGGGAGGCCAGCCCGGGACGCCGGGAGATGCACGCGCCCGTGGCGGCCAACGATCTGGTCTATGTAGCCGGAGATAGCGGAACCTTGCTGGCCTACCGCCAGGACACGGGTGAGCGGGCGCTTTCAGTGCAGGTGCCGGGGCAGATCCTCGCCCGCCCCGAGGCCGCGCCGGACGCACTTTTCGTGCTGGTTTCGACGCCTCCGAGCGGCGTCTCGGTGTTGCTCCTGGACCCGCACCGCGGCACACTCTTGCGTCGCGACGAGGTCGGCCCGGGCGAGGGCCAGGCGCTGCTCTTGACCCCCGTGACCGAGGTGGCAGTGGCAGGCGAGCGGTTGGTGGCGATCGAGCGCGCTTCCGGCAAGAAGCTGTGGGAGTACCGGGCCGAGGCCCCCTTTCTGCCTGCGCCCGGACCGGCGGCGCTCGGGGACCGCGTGGTGGCCATCGCGGGCCGCTCGGTGATGGCTCTGGACTCCATGGGCAAGCTCGTCTGGAGCCAGACGCTGGCGGAGGGTGAGCCTCCGACGGCTGGCCCATACGTGGTGGGCAACCAGATCGCCTTCGTCTGGGGCAACAAGCTGCACCTGCTCGCCGCAGACGGGGGCGTGCCGGTGGCCAGCCACGACCTGGGGCGGCGCTCGGCGTTCCCCCAGGTCTCGGGCGAGCGTTTCCTGTGGTCCCCGGAGCGCAATGCGATCTCGCTTCTTTGGCTTCAGACCGGAAAGTCGGCGCTGGTCTCCGGGTTCGAGGGCGAACTCCTCGATCTGGCGGCGGACGCCGAAGCGATCTACGCCTCCACGGACAAGGGACTCCTGGCGTTGCGCGTGCCCGAGCCCCAGTAGCGGGCCTCAGTCGCCCGCGCGAGCGGGGGAGGGGAGGGACGCCGGTTCCGGAGTGAAAAGGTCCGCCAGGTGAACGCCGGCCAGCCGGGCGTCCGGCTGGCGTGCCGCGGCCTCGAGGGAATCGAGAGCGTGGGCGGCCTCGGCCGGCCTGGCGAGGGCCTCCGACACGAGCGCCAGCGCTTCGTGCAAGGTGACCAGGCGCGGCTCTGCGGCAGCCAGCCGGCCGAGCAGCTCCTCTGCGGCCTCCAGGAGCCCGGCCTGCTTCGACAGGCGCAGGAAGCTGCGGAGGATTCCGGCGTCCAGCGCTTGGTCCTCCAGCAGCCAGCGGGAGAACGGCTCCAGGAACGCCGCCGTGTCCCGGCGAGCCAGCGCGATCCGGATGAGCGGCGGTCCCCAACAGCGGTCGTAGCGGTAGCCCATGCGCTCGCCGATGCCCAGGTAGACTTGCGCCGCGGCCTTGTCGTCGCCTTGATCCAGAAGGAAGCGGGCGTACTCCAGCCGTAGCGCGAGGTCGTCCGGATAGGCCCGGATCGCCGGCCGGTAGTAGGAGCGGGCGGTCGAGAAGTCCTTGTCGGCGACGTGGTACCTGGCCTGGAAGGGCGCGTAGAGCGGGTTGCCCCGCGTCTTGAGAGTGAAGGCGCCCATCAGGTAGCCGGGCGAGGGATACGCCCGGATCCAGCGCACCAGGTCGGCGCAGATGGAGGGCGAGCCGGGATCGGCGTCCAGGGCGAGCAGGCCGGCGTGGGCGGCGGCGGTCGTCCGCTTCTCGGCGGCAAGCGAACGCCCGCGGGCCTGGAAGTAGAGTGCTCGTCCCGCTGTCCCGGCCGGGAGCACGCGCGCCGCGGCCGTGGCGGGGAAGCCGGCCGGCGACGACAGTCTGAGGACTTCGAGGAGCTTTCGAGTCCAGATGGGCGAACCCGGCGGGCGCGCCAGGCAAGGCTCCACCGTCGAGGCTGCCCGCTCGCGGTGCGCGAGCGCTAGTTGCTGGGTGCCGAGAGCAACCCGGATCTCCGGTGCGGCGCCTCCCGGCTGCCTCAGCCAATCCGCCAAGAGAGTCGAAAGAGCCGATCGCTCGCTCGAGGTCTTTGCTCGCGCTTCCAGCGCCTCGAGAAGTAGACCCAGCCACTCGGATCGGGACGGAGGCGCCGGATGCAGGCGCGCCAGAGTGGCTAGCGTGAGGTCCGCTCGTCCCAGACCATCTGTCTGGCGCAAGAGCTCTGCGATCAGCCGCGGCTCTCCCGGGAGCGCCCGCAGGCCGGCCGCCAGAACGTCCAGGGCCCGAGCGCCGCGTCCTCCCGCCGCTTCGAGCCAGGCCGCCCTCAGGTACGGGTGCGCCTCGGGCGCCGGCCTGGCGCCGGCGGCGGGCACCGCCCGGGCGTCGATGACCCGCCGGTAGTGCGCCAGCGCGGCCTCCCTATCGCCCGCCCGCTCCAGGATGCGCGCGGCCGTGGTCCAGGCCTGCAGCGCCTGTGAGGTCGTCGACACAAGCATCGCCACGGCGCGCTCCCGCAGCGCGGGAAGTGTTCCCAGTCGCTCCAGGCACGCAAATGCCGGCCCGGGATCGCCGGGCCCATCGAGCGCGCGCCGAAGGTGCTCGAATGCACGCTCGTCACGGCGGTCGAGGATCGACAGCGACGCGAGCCCCACGAAGAGCTGTGCGGCCGCCTCCGACGTCCTTGGGCCGGCGGGGTGCGAGCCCTCGGCCACCGACGACAGCTGCGCGTGCTCCATCGACGCGAGCAGGCCGCAACCTTCCTCGGCGAATCCTGCCCGTCCCATCAGGTCCGCTAGCCGCAACGTGGCTTCAAGCGATCGCCCTGCCCCCGCGCGCGCAGCGGCTGCCGCCCTCCGAGCCCAGAGCGCGGCCGCGGCGCGGTCTCCCATCCGCGCTCGGAGCGCCATGACGGCCGCGGCTGGGCCCGCACTCTCGGGCGATAGTCCGGCGCGATTCTGCAGCTCCCCGCAGAGCCTGCCGAAGGCCGCCGTCGCGGTCTCGGTCGCTGCCTGCGATTTCCCCCGGCGCCCCGGCCGCGGAATCCCCGAAGCCTCGCCGGTGCCCAGGGCCTCCCAGTAGCGCGTGGCCAGGTTCCAGAAGTCGCCGCCCTCTCCCGAAAGCGGGTCGGCAGCCAGCAGCACCTGGTCGAGCAGCCGGCGCCAGGCCAGCGGGCCGGCCAGGAGCCTGGCAAGCTGAGGCCGCCAGTCCAAACGGGCCCGCGCGCGCGCCAGCAACCAGAGCAAGAGGGCCCGCCCTCGTGGCCTTTCCTTCAGATGTCGACTCGCTACGGCTTCCAGGTGCTCGTAGACGCGGTCGATTCCGGGTGCCGCGGGCGCCAGCGGTTCGAGGAGCAGGGCCTCCAGCTCGGCCGTGGGTGCCAGCTCCGTGGTGGCCAAGGTGAGATGCGCCGAGAGCGCTCGCGCGGCCAGGCCCGGCAGCCGAGCGGCCAGCTCGAGTCCCGAGTCGGGATCGTCGGAAGCCAGCGCCGTATCGACCACGGCCTGTGCCAGCTCCGGCGTGAAGCCGTGCTCTCCGAGCGCCGCTCCCAGGATCGTGTAGGCCTGATCGTGGGCCTGGGCCCGGCGATACGCGGCCGCGATTTCGAGCGCCGCGTAAGTCGAGGTTCCGCCCGGGCGGCCCGTACTTCGGGCCTCCGGAGCCAGAGCCAGGGTGGCCACCATCTGGGGCGGCGCTCCCTGGACCGGCAGCGCGGCCACCAGCAGGACAGCGAGAATGAATGCCGCCCTCTGCGGGCCAGGCAACACCCGTCGGTTTCCAGGCTGGGGAGGCCGCTTCCCGGTAGATCCTCGGCCGACAATGCAAGTACTCACGTGCCGCATGGATCATCGGACGGGGCCACGGCCGGCCATTACCCGGGGCCCCAAGCTGGGCTCTAGTAGGGCATTCCGAAGTTGATCTGGACGCCCTTGGTGTGGCCCTCGCAGGTCTTCGAGTCGTGGCTTGTCACCACCGCATAGATCCACTTCAGCGCCTCGATTCCCGTCACCTGGACGCTGCTGTCGTCCGAAGACCGGGTCCCCTGGACAGGGGGCGTCTGCTGGGTCGGGGCGGCAGCCGGCCGGGGGGCGCTGCTCCGGTCACCACGCGAAGGGAAGACCGGCGCCGCCGTCCGGAAGCTGGCGACCGCCGAAGGGGCGCTCCACTCGACCTGGACGGGGACCTGGGCGGCGAGCGCGAGCCGATCCTGGGCCTGGGCGGTGACGGCCGTAAGGGCCGCCGCCAGAAATGCCATCGTTGCCAGTTTTCGGTTCATCGGTCTCCTCCTCGGGGTGGTCGGGTCCAGTGGTTTGCGCCCCTTCCTGTACAACGTCCGTGCCATCCACTCTTCGGGCCGTCCATCTGGCCGCCAGAAGCCGCATGAACGCAGCACCAAGCAGCTTTCACGCTCGGCCGCTTGCTGCCCGGGGCCGGTGCTGGCGACGTTGCGCCCGCGCACGGCCATGTTGCAGCCGTGCATCACTCCGCCGCCGCCGCCGCCCGCGGGCCCGAGTGGGAAATCCCGTGGCGTCTACCAGTACCGGGTTTTTTCAAAAAACCCGGTACAGGTAGACGCCACGGGATTTCCGCCGCGCAGCCGTGTGTCATCCCGCCGCCTCCGCGACGGGGACTTCCCCATTGCCGGCGCGCTCGGCTGGCTGGTCTCCCAGGGGCCAGGCTCAGCCGGCGATGCCGTACTTCTTCATCAGGCGGTACAGCGTGGCGCGGTCGATGCCCAGGAGCTCGGCTGAGCGCAGCTTCTTGCCCGAGTTCTCGTCGAGCACCTTGCGGATGTAGTCGGCGGCGGCGCCGTCGAGAAACTCGCTGAGCGGCCGGTTGGCGCCCGCTGGCTCACCGGCGGTGCTGGAGGTCTGGCTCATCATGATGTCTTCCATGGAGAGCTCGGCGCCCCGAGCCAGGACCACGCCCCGTTCGACCGTGTTCTCCAGCTCCCGGACATTTCCTGGCCAGTGGTAGCTCTCGAAAAACTCGCGCACCTCAGGTGAGAGCTGGCGAACCGGCCGCTGCATCTCGTCGGAGTACTTTCGCAGGAAGTGCTGGGCCAGCGGCAAGATATCCGCTCGCCGCTCACGCAGGGGCGGGATCACGATGGGGATGACGTTTAGCCGGAAGTAGAGGTCGTCGCGGAATTTTCCTTCGCGCACCTGCGTCTCCAGGTCGCGGTTGGTAGCGGCCACGACGCGAACGTCCACTTGCACGGTCTGGGTGCCGCCGACGCGCTCGAACTCGCCCTCCTGCAGCACCCGCAGGAGCTTGGCCTGAAAAGGTTCGCTGACTTCCCCGATCTCGTCGAGGAAGAGCGTGCCCTGGTGGGCCAGCTCGAAGCGGCCCTTTCTCTGAGCGGCGGCGCCGGTGAAGGCTCCCTTCTCGTGGCCGAAGATCTCGGTCTCGAGCAGGCTCTCCGAGAGAGCCTTGCAGTTGACCGCCAGGAACGGCTTTCCGACGCGGTCTCCGTACATGTGCAGGGCGCGGGCCACCATCTCCTTGCCGGTGCCGCTCTCGCCGCGCACCAGCACCGTCGCCTTGCTCGGGGCGACGCGCTTTACCAGCTCCATCAAGCTCTCGGTCTTCGGGTCCTCCGCCACGAACCCGTCGACCAGGAAGCGGCTCTTCAGCTCGCCCTTCAGGTACTGGTTCTCGCGTGAAAGTCGTGACATCTCCAGCGCGTTGGCGGCGATGTTCTTCAGTTCGTCGTTCTCGAAGGGCTTGAGGATGTAGTCGAAGGCGCCGTCCTTCATCGCTGTCACGGCGGACTTCACGGTGGCGTGGGCGGTGATGAGCACCACCGGCAGATCGCGCCGCAGCGCCTTGGCGCGGCGCAGCAGCTCCAGCCCGTCCATCCCCGGCATCGAGAGGTCCGTCACCAGCAAGTCGAAGGAGTCCTCACCCAGTTTCGCCAGCGCTTTCTCCGGATCGTTGAAGGTCGTCGTTTTGTAGCCCTGCTTGTCGAACACCATGGCGAGGATCTGGGTCATCCGGACTTCGTCGTCGACGATCATCACGCGCGGCTTCATTGGCGGTGGGGGCGGGGGGTAGTGGCGCTCAGGCGGCCGCGGGCATCTCGTCGCCGCTGGAGGCGGGCAGGCTGATGTGGAACGTGGTGCCGGCCCCGGGCTTGGAGTCGACCCGAATCTCGCCGTGGTGGCGTTCGACGATCTGCTTCACGACGGACAGGCCCAGGCCGGTGCCTTCGGGGCGCGTGGTGTAGAAGGGGTCCCAGATGCGGTCGAGGTTTTCGGCCGGGATGCCGGGGCCGCTATCGCTGATGGAGAGAGCCACGGCGTGCGGCCCGGAGGCCGGCGCGGTCCGGGCGACGATCCGTCCGCCCGATCCGAGCGCGTGCGAGGCGTTCAGGAACAGCTCGAGCACCGCCTGATAAATCTGGTCCTCGTCGACCGTGGTGCTGGGGAGCCCCGGGTGGAGATGGCAGACGAGCTCGATGCCGCGCTTGCGGAGCTCGCCGCCGACGAAATCGGCCGAGCGAGCCAGGATGCCGTTGAGGTCGGCTGCGCGGAAGACCGGCTCCTTGGCGCGAGCGAAGCGCAATAGCGACGTGATCAGCCCGTTTAGCCGATCGATCTCCTCGGTGATGAAGACGCAGGCCTTGTGGTTCGGATCGTCTTCGGCGAAGCTCTCGCGCACCAGCGCGGCCGAGGAGCGGATGATGCCGAGGGGGTTGCGGATCTCGTGAGCCATGCTGGCCGAGAGCTCGCCGAGTGCCGCTAGCTTGGCGCTTCGCAGGAGCTGGTTCTGGCTTTCCACGAGCTTCTCGTACTGGTCGGCGATGATCTCGGCAGCTTCGCGGGCCAGCTGCCGGCGCTCGAAGAACATCGCCAGCAGATATCCGATTGCCGTCCACGTCACCATCACCCAGGCGAAGACCACCGCGGGCACCTCGTGACCGTTCCACAGGTGGCGGAAGCCGAGCCATCGAGCCGTGAGGAAGTCGACGGCGCCCGCGGAGGCTCCGAGGACGATGCCCCAGGTGCAGTACTGGATGCCGAAAGCGCACTTCTTGCCTTTTTCCATGGTGCGCCCGGGGTGAGCAAGTTCCATGCCGCCAGTTCTTTCGCCCGCCGCCGTCCGCGCGCTCGTGCAGGCTGGAAGCGGGGTCTCGAACTCTTCGAGCTCGCCAAGCCTCCGACGCCTCAGCTTATCACGACCACTGCCGTTGCAGCCGTGCAACGTCACTGTCGGGACCTTTGGCCGACCTCCGGGGCGAGCTGGCCGATAAGAGTCTCGATGCGAAGCGCTTTCGTGCTCCTGCTGATCGCCTTGCTCGGGTCGTCAGTGGTCGAGGCCGGCTCGGGGCTCCTGGCGAAGCTGCGACCGCGATACTACGACCGGCGAATCGAGCACCGCCTGGGCCCGCGAAAGGTGCCGGTGCGCTCGGAGTTCATGGCCCCTTACTCGGATGATGCCCTCGGCTTCCTGAAGACGCGGGGGCTCCTCGACGGCTACCAGGGACCGGCGTTGGAAGACGACGAGGTGCTCGACCGGCGGTCGGCTGCGTTTCTGATTGGGAAGCTGGCGGCCTTCGTCGAGGCGCGCTGTGGGCGGGTGTTCCCCGAGGAGCTGGAGTACGTGACTCACGTCGTGGTGGAGCCCAACATGTGGGGTCACCGGCAGGTCGACCTGGCGCTTTCGACCGGTCTGATGCGGCCCTACTCCGTTCGCGACTGGTGGAACCGGCCGCTCAGCCGGTTCGAGCTGGCATCGATCGCGGCGCGAGCGATCGACGGTCTGGCGACCCGATTGCGGATTTTCCGGTACTTCGACGGCGAGCCGAGCGCTCACTACCGCGACCTGCACGCGCTCCCCAGCCTGGCCTACGGCGATCTGGCGCGAGCGCTGAAGACGGGCGTGGTGGAAGGGGTCTCGGAAGAGCGGTTCGGCGGCAAGGACGCGATCCGGGGGCGGGAGATGGTCCGGACACTGCGCCGGCTGGCCGTGATCGCCCTGGCCTACGATCCGCTGGGGGTCTGAAGTCTGGGCTTGCGCTGGGGGCGGCCCACGAGCCAGCCCCAGGCGATCTGACGTCCGCCGCGCCCGGCGACCGGGAAGCCGGTGACGCTCCGCGGCGAGGGTCTTCCGGAGGCGATGCGCGGCCGTGCGGCAAAGTTCACGCGCTCGCCCGCGGCGCGCGCGCGCGTGAGGGCGTCGGTCGCGAGCAGCTCGTCCACCTTGGCTCCGATCAGCGCGTCTTCGGGCTTGCCGAACAGCGCCTCAGCGCTCTTGCTGGCGAAGAAGACGGTCCCGGAGGGATCGGTGAAGAGGAGCGCCTCGCCCATGTGGCGGGCGGCTTCCAGCATGAGTCCGGCGTCCTCACGGGCGCCTTCAAGCTCGGAGAGATCTTCGATGGTGGCGATCCGGAAACTGACGCGTCCCAGCTCGTCGGCGATGTCGGAGGCGCTGACTCGCACCGGCTTGGTGGTGCCGTCGGACGCCGTCAGCAGGGCCGGTTCACGGTCCGGGTTCGTGCGCGTCTGGCGTGGACCGCCGCCGAAGAGCCGCAAGTAGTCCGCCGTTTCGAAGAAGCGCGCCAACCCGACACCTGCCGGGACCCGGTTCCCGCGGTTGAACTGCTTCTCGAAGGCCGGGTTCGTGTAGAGGATGCTGCACTTGGCGTCGAGGATCGCCAGGCCGATGGGAGCCAGCTCCGCCAGCCCGGTCATCAGGCGGCGCTCTAGCTCGGCAGCGGTCGGTTCCTCATCGGAACTGACCACGATCTCGACGGTGGCCGTGCCGCCGGGCAGGGCACAGGCTCGAACGCGGGCCGGGATCTCCTGGCCGCTGGCGTGGACCTTGATCCAATCGCCCTCCCAGCAGCGTCCGGCCTCGGCGACGGCGGCCGTCCGGGCCTGGCGGATCTCCTGCTTGACGTAGAGCGAGTTGGTCAGCTCGATGCCCAGGCCGACGATGAAGCCGCGGGTGACTCCCAGCAGCTCGAGGGCGGCGTCATTGATGGCGCGCACGATGCCAGCCGGGTCGACAGCGAGGGCCGGGCGGGCGATGGAATCGACCAGCGGCTGGAGCTGCTCGGCCATCGAGGGCGCCGGCCCGGGAGCGGCGGGCGCGCTTGCGCCGGCCGGGGCAGTCCGCTCCTCTGGTTGCACCGCGCGATTCTAGCACGCGGCGGCGCTTCCGGGCATCGCAAGGGCGCGTCGCGCTCGCCGGGCGGCTCGTGCTATTCTCGCCCGCGACCGGCGGCACGCCGCGCGGAGCAAAGGAGCGGAAAGGTGATTTCACTCGCGGGCAAGAGGGTGCTCATCACGGGGGCGACATCCGGGATCGGCGAAGCGTGCGCGCGCGCGTTCGCAGAGCTGGGCTGCTGCCTGGTCCTGACCGGAAGGCGGGATGACCGGCTCAAGGCACTGGCGGCGAGCCTGAGTAACTCGACCGGCGTGGAGCTGACGACCGTTGTGTTCGACGTGCGGGATCTGGACGGCATCCGCGCCATCCCGTGGCCGGCGATCGACATCCTCGTCAACAACGCGGGTCTGGGGGTCGGTCTGGACCCACTCCAGTCGGGCAACATCGAGGAGTGGGACGCGATGATCGACGCCAACGTGAAGGGGCTGCTCTACATGACGCGGGCCATCCTTCCCGGCATGGTGGAGCGCAAGGCCGGCCACGTCATCAACCTGGGAAGCGCAGCGGGCCACTGGGTCTACCCGGGCGGCAACGTCTACTGTGCGACCAAGCACGCGGTCAAGGCGTTGACGGAGGCGATGCGGCTCGACCTGGTCGGCACGGGAATCCGCGTCAGCTCGGTCGATCCCGGTATGGTCGAGACGGAGTTCAGCGTTGTGAGATTTCGGGGGGACGCCGAGCGCGCCCGCAAGGTGTACGAGGGGATGACGCCGCTCACCGCCGAAGACGTGGCGGACGTCATCGTGTTCTGCGCGACGCGGCGGCCGCATGTGAACATCAACCAGGTGATCATGATGCCGGTCGATCAGGCCGGCATCGGCACCGTGTGTCGCAGGAAGTGACGACGAGGAGCTACTGGCCCAGGCCTGGCGGGGCGTTGTTCGCGGGGGCGGGCGCGGCGGGAGCGGCCCCACCCGGTCGGGCCTTGGCGAGCTCTCCGGCGAGGAAGTCCGTCTTGCCGCCGAGTTTCTTGAGCTCGTCGATGGCCGCCTGGGCCAGGTCGTACTCGCCCGAGTAGACCAGGGCCAGGGCGAAGTCGAACCAGCAGTCCTCGAGGCCTGGATTGATCCCTAGGGCTTGCTTGTACTGATCGATGGCCAGCGCGTACTGCTTCGTGTCGAGGTAGCGGCCACCGGCGGACTGGTACTGGGCTGCCAGCGCCTGCTGCGCCTCGGTCGGCGCCTTCTTCGGAACCGTGATGCCGAAGACGTTACCCGGTTCGAGGCCCTTGGACACGACCGTCGCGGGCTTCTCGGGCTCCTTGGGGCGGGCCTTGGTCAGCTCGGCGTTGAGGAAGGCGGTGTCGCCGCCCATCTTCTTGACCTTCTCGATGCAGAACTCGGCGAACTTGAACTCCCGCGCGTAAGTGTAGGCCAGCGCCAGGTCGAACCAGCAGTCCCTGAGGCCCGGGTTGATCTTGAGCGCCTCGCCGAGCCGGGCGACGGCCTTGCGGTAGTCCTTCTTGTTGAGGTACTGACCGCCTTCGCTGTGGAGCCTGTAGGCCTGCTCGAGCTCCTCGGGGGTGAGAGCCACGGCGGTGCTGGGCGGAGTTGCGCCGGCACCGGTCGTCGCGGCCGTGGCCGTGGCCGCGGGCTGCGCGGGCTGGGACGGGGCCGTCGTCGGCGTCGTCTGGGCGAGTGCGGATGTCGAGAAGATGCTCCCGGCGAGCAGGGCGACAAGCGCTGCGGTCACGGTTGTCTTGGGTACGCTCATTGCAGCCTCCGCCGGTCGTCCTCGGGCCGGCACTCCGAATGCGGCTGGGTCCGTTCCAGGGCCGCACCCCCTGGGCTTTCATGAACATCCTGCCCGAGCCGGCAAAGGCAAGTCAAGCGCGGAACGCGCCCGGGTGGAAATGGAGGGCCACACGACTCATTTTCTGAAAATGAGTCGTGTGTCCCTCCATTTCGCGATTGGTGCGCGCGCCGGCGGGGCGTGATAAAACGGTGCGCGTGCGCGCGCACCCGAGGGCCAGAGCTGCATCGCTGAGACTGCTGACGGCGGGCGTCGGCTGCCTGGCATTGGCGGTCACCACGGCCGCGTTGGGAGCCGCGCATGGCTGGGCCGTGCCCGCAGGGCTCGCCCTTGCAGGGCTGGCGTTCGGGGCGGCCGGGCTGGCCGGCGTGCGTGGGCGATTGCTGTTTTCCTCCGTGTCGCTCCGTCTGGAGCAGGAGCCGCTCGAGCTGGGCGGTGCTGCGATCGTACGTCTGGAGTGCGAATCTGCCGGCGGCTTTCTGGCCGAGCGGCTTTCGCTCCACCTCCGCTGCCACGAGCGGGCCTTGCTTTGCGACCAAGGGCGCGAGCACGTGTTCGTCAAGAAAGTCTTCGAAAAGACGGTCGCGCTGGGGGAACGCCTCAGGGTGGAGCCTGGCGTGCGTCTGTCCTACCCGGCCCAGTTTCGCCTACCCGCCGACCGCGCCCCGACGTTTGCGGCGGCCAGCTGCTCGCTGGAGTGGTCGGTGGTGCTCGAGGTCCAGCTCGCAGGCTGGCCCGCCGCCACGCGCGACTGGACCGTGGTGGTGGCCCCGGTGATCGCCGCATGAGCGAGCACACCGATTCCGGTTTCGACCTGACGCTCGAGCTGCCGCTGCCTCTGCCGGCGCCCGGCGCGCCGGAGCCCGTCCCCACGTTCGAGACCGGCGGCGCAGTCCCGTGCAGCCTCGCGATCCACTCAGCGCCCGGGTGCCATCAGAGCCGGTGCATCCTTCGACTCCAGTATCGTTGCCACGGCTCGGGAACACCCGAGACGGTCGTCGCTGCCAGCTGCGAAGTCGCCCTGCCGTCGCTCGGGGCCGGGGAGCGTCAGGTCGTTGTCCAGGAGCTGGCGATCCCCGTCGCCGGGCCGCCCAGCTACGCGGGCGAGCACGTCAAGATCGATTGGTCAGTGGTCTTGCAGGCGCCCGGCCGGCCGCCCTGCGAGTCGCCGATCCTCGTGCGCCCAGCCCGCAGGCGCCCCTGAAGCCAGCGCCCGACTGCAGGCTGTAGCCTCCGGGCCCGCAGCAACTACTCCGAGTGCCCAACCTGCTCACGTGACTTCTCCCGCAGAGAGCGAACGAGCCCACCGAGAACCTTGCTCGTCTCGCGGCGCTGGTGGGTGATAGCGTCCAGGGCCTTACCTGCAGCCTGCAGTCTGCAGTCGGGGGCGACGCTTGATCACGGTGAGACGGAGCGACTCTTGGACCACAAAGGCTCGAAGTCACGAAGAGCGGCACGAAGGGATGGCTGATTGGTGAAGACTCTTCGTGCTGTCCTTCATGTCTTGAGTCTTGGTGGCTTGGTAACTTCGTCGCTACGCAACGACGCGCCTTCTCATTTCCTTGCGTCGCTCCCATCGCCGGCATCCTCGATTGACTTTGTATTTTGCCTCTGCTATTGTCTGCGCCCCCGCCGAACCCTGACCGGGCCGATGCCGGCCGCTTTTGCTTGCCATGGAATCCGCACTCCAGAGCACACTCGACGCCGCCAAGAACCAGCTCCAGCCTGACGAGCTCGAGCTCTTCAGCTCCTTCGTCGAGCTCTACTTTCCCGCCATCCCGAAGCGCTATCGGAGCTTTCTCGAAGGCGACGATCTGACCGATTTCCTGCTCGCGCGGTGGCAGTTCTTCAAGCCCCGCGTCGAGGGCTCGTGCAACGTGCGAGTCTACTCGCCGTCGAGCGCGCAGGAAGCCTGGAACCTCAACGTCTCCGTGCTGGAGGCGCGGCTCGAGGACAGGCCCTTCATCGTCGACTCCCTCAAGGAGCTCCTTCGGACCCGCGGACTGGAGGTCCTCCTGACCGTCCATCCCGTGCTGGCCGTGGACCGCGACGAGACCGGCCGCCTTCGCAGCCTGGCCAGCGGCCGCGCGTCGGGTCGCCGCGAGGCCTACGTCTACATGCACTTCGACAGGCTCGAGGCGCGCGAAGATCAGGAGGCCCTGGAGCGCACGACCCGTGACATGCTCCAGATGGTCTGTGCCGCGGTCGACGACTACCCCCACGTCCGTGACGCGGTCCGCCAGGTCGCCGACGAGCTCATCGAAAGCCCTGACCTCTATCCGGGCGGCCGCTCCACCCAGGAGCAGAAGCGACACTTCTTCCTGTGGCTGCTGGACGGGAATTTCACCTGCCTGGCCGCACGGCGGCTCGAGCGCCAGGGCGAGGGCTTCGTCCCCATCGAGGGCGCCATCTGGGGCCTATTCCGGCGCGACCGGACGCCCCCCGGTTTCGTGCGGACTCTCGAGGAGGAGCTCTCCGCGACCTTCGAGGCCGCTCTCTCCCGCGAGTTCACGCTCACCGTGACCCGCATCGGGCTCCACTCGCCCGTCCACCGTTTCGACGAGATGGACTACATCTCGATTCGCAAGCGCCGCCCGGACGGAACCATCGGCGACGTGATGGAGATCGTCGGCCTGTTCACGACCTCCGCGCTGCTCGAGAAGCCGACCCGAATCCCGCTCATCAAGGACAAGATCGCGCTCGTCTTGCGCACACTGGGCTACCTGGAGAACTCCTACTCCTACAAGACCGCAGCCTCGATCCTCACTTCGCTTCCGAAGGAGGCGCTCTTCAACTCGACGGAGCAAGACCTGGTCGAGGAGGTCGACGCGCTGATGTCGGCCGCCGAGGGAGAGGAGGTCCTCATCAGTCTGCGACCGAAGCCCGAGAAGAACCGGATGACGGTGACCATCCGGATGCCGGATCGCAACTACTCCATTCCGGTCCGCGATCGCCTCTTGGCGCGGCTCAGGGATGAGCTGCAACCGGCTGTGATGCGGGACTACCACTGCTTTGGCGAGGGCGAGGTGAGCCGGCTTCACATCTACATGTTCGGGCCCCGCTTGCCCGAGGACTCCCGGAGGCTCTGGCAGCTGGGCGAGGAGCTGGAAGACGTCGTCCGAACCTGGCAGGACCGGCTCCTGGCCTCCATCGAGGAACAGTGGCCCGGGCCAGCGAGCAAGGAGCTGGGGCGGGTCTACTCCAACGCTTTCCCTGCGACCTACCAGGCGTCCAACTCGGTCGACTCGGCCCTCTGGGACATCCGCAACCTCGAGCAGCTCTCCCTGGTCGCGCCGATCCAGGTCGGGATCTACCGCGAAAGGCACCCGGCCCCCGGCACCCCCGAGGTCACCGAGGTCCGCATCTACAGGCGCGAAAAGGTCGTTCTCTCCGAGATCATGCCGATCCTCTCGAACCTCGGTCTGATGGTGATCGAGGAGCGTGCCGCGGAGGTGAAGCTCTTCGCGCCCGGGCCGGCCTACATCCACTCGTTCCACGTGCGCTGCACTGACGGGCAGCCGATCCCGGAAGACCGGATGGCGCCGCTGTCGGAGTGCCTCAAGCGCGTGCGCATGGGCCAGGCCGACAGCGATCCCCTGAACGGCCTGGTGTTGACCGGCGGACTCTCCTGGCAGGCCGCTGACCTCTTCCTGGCGTACAGGAACCTGATGATGCAGGTCCGCCGGACCAGCTCGACGCTGGCGGTCAACGACGCGCTCCTCAAGTACTCCCACGTGACTCGAGCGCTGTTTCAACTCTTCGAGGCGCGTTTCGATCCGGGGCTCGGTGCCAGCCGCCACGGCGCGCTCAACTCGGCGCGTGAAGAGGCCGCCAAACAGCTCGAGAAGGTCGACAGCATCAACGCCGATCGCGTGCTGCGGTCGCTCAGGGACTTGATCGAAGCGACCGTACGGACCAACTTTTACCTGACTGTCCCCGACGGGCTGCGCTCGATCAGCCTGAAGATCGCCAGTGGGCAGCTCCCAGACATCCCCCATCCGAAGCCCCACTGCGAGATCTATGTCCATGCGCCGGGCGTCGAGGCCGTGCACCTTCGAGGCGGCAAAGTGGCGCGTGGCGGCATCCGCTGGAGCGACCGGCCAGACGATTTCCGCACTGAGATTCTGGGGTTGATGAAGACGCAGATGGTCAAGAACTCCGTCATCGTCCCCGTCGGCTCCAAGGGCGGTTTCGTCCTCAAGAAGACCTTTCCCGACCGCAAAACCCTCAACGAGGAGATGGTCCGGCAGTACACGGTCTTCATGCACGGACTCCTGTCCCTCACGGACAATATCGTGCAGGGCTCGCCGGTGCCTCCACCCGACATCGTCTGCCACGACGACGCCGATCCGTACCTGGTGGTCGCGGCCGACAAGGGCACGGCCAACATGTCGGACACGGCGAATTCCATCTCGAAGTCTTTCGGCTTCTGGCTGGGCGACGCGTTCGCCTCGGGCGGGAGTGCGGGGTACTCCCACAAGGCGATGGGGATCACCGCGCGCGGCGGCTGGGAGTGCGTCAAGCGTCACTTCCGCGAGATGGGTATCGACCTCGACACGCGCGAGATCACCTGCGTCGGCATAGGCGACATGTCGGGTGACGTCTTCGGCAACGGCATGCTGCTCTCTCGCAAGCTGAAGCTGATCGCCGCCTTCGATCACCGCCACATCTTTATCGATCCCGATCCGGACCCCGAGGCGAGCCTCCTGGAGCGGCAACGGATGTTCAAGCTGCCGACCAGCTCCTGGGCCGACTACAACCGCGAGCTGATCAGCGTCGGGGGCGGCGTCTTCAGTCGAGGCGAGAAGAAGATCCAGCTCTCCAGCGAGGCGCGCGAGCTGATCGGCATCGAAGCCCAGACCGTGAACGGCGAAGAGCTGATCCGCTGCATCCTGCGCGCCAAGTGCGACCTGCTCTGGAACGGCGGCATCGGCACCTACATCAAGAGCAGCCGCGAGACCAACCTCGACGTCGGCGACAAGGCCAACGACGAGGTGCGAGTGAATGGCGCCCAGGTACGGGCCCTGGTAGTCGGGGAGGGCGGCAACCTGGGGGCCACGCAGCTCGGTCGCATCGAGTATGCGCGCAAAGGCGGCCGGATCAACACCGACGCCATCGACAACTCGGGCGGCGTCGACTGCTCCGACCACGAGGTCAACCTCAAGATACTCTTCAAGCTCCTTATCGAAGAGGGCTGCGTCGGCGACGAAGAGGAGCGCAACCGGATCCTCGCTGACCTGACGGACCAGGTCGGGGCCGCCGTGCTGCAGAACAACTACCTGCAGAGCGCGCTGCTCTCGATGGACGAGTCGAGAAGCCGGACGGAAGTCGAGCCGTTCATTGGCCTGATCGACTTCCTCGTGAAGCGTGGGCTGGTCGACCGGGACAAGGACCACATCCCGTCCGACGAGGAGCTCCGCAGCGGTCGCACGCTCGGTCAGACGATCCCCAGGCCGGTCCTGGCGCTGCTGACGGGATGGGCCAAGAAAGTCCTATACGAGCAGATCCTGGAGGGGCCGCTTCCCGACCGAGACTACTATCGCAAGTTCTTCATCGAGTACTTCCCTCCATCCGTCTGGCAGCGGTTCGGTGAAGCCTGTCTGCGTCATCATCTGCGCCGCGAGATCATCGCCACCTGCTTGGCCAACCGCATTGTCAACCAGGCCGGAATCTGCTTCGTGCACCGTCTCTGCCAGGAGTCCGGCGATGAGGTCGCGGAGGTCGTCCGGATCTACATCCTGGTCAACGACCTGCTGGAGGGCGATCGCATCCGGGCCGAGATTCACGCCCTGGACAACAAGGCGCCCGCACGGCTCCAGTACCAGCAGCTGCTGGCACTGGAGGAGACCATCTATGCGATCGGGCTCCGCATCCTGCGGACCAAGTTGCAGCAGGAGATCAACAAGGACGTCGTGTCGCGCTACGCGCCCGAGGTCCGGGAGCTGATGCTCCGGATGCGGGAGCACGTCTCACCCGACATCCGTCAGAAACTGATCGCAGACGAGAAGTCGCTCGAGGATCAAGGGTTCCCTCACGCGCTGGCCCAGGAGCTGGCGACCATCCCGTTCATGAAGCCGGTGCTGACGATGGTCGGCATCCGGGAGCAGGCCCAGACCTCGCTGGAAATGGTGGCTGGTCTCTGGTACCGGCTGGGGGACGAGCTGTTCCTGCACTACCTCGCGAGCGCCGTCGAGCAGATCCCGCTCCACGATGACTGGGATCGCGAGCTACGCGACAGCGTCATGCGGGACCTGGGCCGCTACCACCGGAACCTGACCGCGCAGGTCCTGCAGACCCGCGATGGCCAGGAGGGAATCGGAGACACCCTGGATCGCTTCCTGCGCGACAGGAAGAAGCCCTATGCCCGCCTCAAGGTCGGCGTGACGCGTCTCAAGAGCAGTGGAGCGCCCGGCCTCATTCCTGTACAGGTCCTGAAAGAGAACTACGAAGAGATGCTCTCCAAGTAATCGGGAGGTGACCGATGTCGAGTGTCGTCAAGAAGCGCCGGAAGAAGATCCGCCGTCATAAGCACAAGAAGTTGCTCCGCAAGACCCGCCACCAGCGCAAGAAGTAGCTGGCAGCCGGCAGCGGACACGGACGGCAGGCCCTCGGGCCGCTGTCCGTTGTCTGCTGTCGGGAAGTCGTCGGGATTTCCGGCCGTTACTTCGCGGGGGGGGCGGAAGGCTCCGCGTTGTCAGGGGCCTTGGGGGCCGACTTGCTCAGCTCCGCCTGAATCTTCTCGAGCGACGCTTCCATGCGAAGCCGGGCGGAGTGGTCTTCCTTGCGCTGATGGTCGAGCAGGTTCACCAGCTGGGAAAAGCGCGCATCCAGGGACTGAAGGCGCGTCTCGAGAGTCTGGACCTGGCCCTGCAGGTTGGCGATGCTGTTCTCGATGAGCGCCAGGCGGCGCTCGGCGTCCGTGACCCGCCAGTTGAGCTGGCCGACGTCCTGGGCGAGAGCCGCCGCCGCTGCGAAAGGAAGGGCGACAAGCAGGGCGAGCAGGTTCCGGGGTCTCATTGCGCTCTCCTTTTCTGGAGCAGATCGCGCCTTCCGAGGCGGGCCGGGCCGGTCGTGGCAAAGCCGGGTTCAGCCTGGAGTTGCGAGTTGCCGATGAGGGAGTGAGGGGGGGAAGGCCTTGCCGGGAGAAACATAGCATGTCGCTCATTCACGCGCTAGCCGCGCTCTTGCTGGTCACGACGGTCGCCTCGGCCGAGAATGCGGCACCCGAGCCGCTCGACAAGCCTGGGTCCGTGTCTATCACGATCAAGGGCGCTCCGGTTCAGAGTGTCATCGAGAGCATCGTGATGAACGGCAACTACGACTTCGTGACGTCAGGCGAGTTCGCCGACACGGTGAACCTATCGCTCTCTGGCGTGTCGATCCAGGACGCGCTCGATACCCTTACCCAGATCACCGGCCTCGAGTACCGCGTGGAAGGCCGCATCATCACGCTCTACGGGAAGAACGCGCCGTCGGAGTACACGCGCGTCTATAAGCTCGGCGTAGCCAGCGCCCAGCAGATCTCGGGCGAGCTGACGGCGCTGGTCGCCGGCGCCGCTGCCGCCGGTGGCGCCCCGGCCGCGGCAGCAGGACCCTCGCCCCTGGCGGCGCTGGCGGCTTCCGGGGCCGGCGGTGCGGCCGCAGGTGTCGGCGGGGCACCGGGCGGCGGCGGCGTGATCGTGGACCGCGCACACAACCAGCTCATCATCACGACACGCCCCAGTGTCCACCGCAAGATCGAGAAGGTGCTCCAGACCCTCGACGTGGCGCAGAAGGGCGAGTTGACCAAGTTTCGCGTCTATGAGCTGAAGTACATCACTGCCAGCCTCCTGAAGAACGCCATCAAGTTTCAGTTGCCGGGATTCAACGACAACCAGTTCCTGGAGCTGTCGGGCCAGGGCGTCGTCGTCCAGAGCCCGGTCGGCGGGGGAACCCCGGGCCTCCCGGGAGCGGCCGCTGGCGCCGCCGCGGCCGCCCCTGCCCCAGCCGCCGCGGGGGCCGCCTCCCAGCTTGGCGTCAGCGCCGAACAGGTGGGCACGAGCAATACCCGCCGAGTCCTCGTCACGGAGACCGAGGACAACCTCAACTTCATCGCCAAGCTGCTCAATGAGCTGGATCGGCCGCTGAAGCAGATCTACGCGGAGATCACGCTGATGAAGGTGAGCCGCAACGAGCGCGATCAGTTCGGCGCTGGCTTGCGAGGTGTCGTCAACCAGTCCGGCCGCCAGACTCCACTCACGGAGTTCTTCAGCAACCTGGGCAGCGGTGCCGCCAACTTCCAGCTCAGGTTCGGCACCATCGGGCCGGAGCAGTTCAGCGTGCTCTTCGACTACCTGAAGTCCCGCCAGCGCGGCGAGGTCATCGCCAGTCCGCGCATGCTCGTCCAGGAAGGCCAAGAAGCCAAGATCAACATCACGCAGCAGTTCCCGGTCCTCGAGACCGAGGTCGCCCAGGGCGTGCCGGTCACGAAGGTGAAGTTCACCGACGTCGGCACCATCCTGCGCTTCACGCCCAGCGTCTTTGCGGACGGTACCATCCGGCTCTCCATCAACCCCGAGATCAGCAACGTCCTGAGGACCGTCGCCGTCGGCCAGAGCGGCGAGGTGCCCGTCAAGGACACCAACATCATCAGCACCGTGCTGAACGTCCGCAATGGCTACACAGCCATCATCGGCGGCCTGAAAGCCCAGAACATGAGCAAGAACTTCGACGCGCAGCCCTTCCTGGGCCGGCTGCCTATCGTAGGCCGGCTCTTCCACCGCCACTCCGATTCCAACGAAGTCAACGACCTCATCTTCTCGCTGACGCCGAAGATCGTCGAGCAGAACGACTACATGCTCAATTCCGGCAAGCCCGACGAATCGGCGGCCAGCCTCAAGCATCGCTTCGTCGAGTCCGGCAAGATTGGCACCGTGGTGTTCGAGGACCGCGTCCTGAACCACTTCTACGGCAAGGACTCCTCGATCGGCACCGGCAGGGGACGGCTCTGACGGGAAGCTAGAAGGCAGAAGTTGGAAGTGGGAAGACCGAAGACCAGGTTGCAGCGGCTAGCGGAGAGAGCGGAGTCGCAATGCTAGGCTTGGGCGGGGGCTGTCCCCGACCGTCTGTGTGTTCGACAGGGGCTCGTCGCTCCTCGGATCCGGACACTCCGGTTGCGACTGACGCCGCACAGTTAGTCGCTGGTGGGGGACTTCACCCGAGCGCCCGGGCTTCCAGCTTCTATCTTCCACCTTCCATCTTCGGCTTCCTCACGCCCCCAAGGAGATGCCGACGTCGCGGGCGGTGACGATCAGGTCGCCCTTGGGATCGACGGTGTTCAGCCGGCCGCAGGCCTCGACGATGTCGACGTCGACGATGCTGGGCGTTCGGAGCGCGACCATCCGCCCGAATCCGCCGCGGGCAACCAGGTCGATGGCGGCAGCGCCGAAGCGCGTTCCCAGCAGTCGGTCGAAGCTCGTCGGGCGCCCGCCGCGTTGCAGGTGGCCCAGCACCGTTACGCGGGTCTCCACGCCCGTGCGCTCCTCGATGGCTCGCGCGACACGATCACCCACTCCGCCCAGCCGCACGACGCCGTCCGCGGTCTTGCCGATCGAGCTGATGTCGCCGCCGGCGGGCATCGCCCCTTCTGCCACGACGACAATGCTGAACTTGCTGTGCTTCTCCCGGTGCTTGATGGCGGCGCAGACCTTGTCGATTTCGTACGGAATCTCGGGAATCAAGATGATGTCCGCACCGCCGCTGATGCCGGCCCGCAGCGCGATCCAGCCCGCGTGGCGCCCCATCACCTCCAGCACCATCGCCCGGTGGTGACTCTCCGCCGTCGTGTGCAGGCGGTCGAGGGCCTCGGTGGCCGTGTTGACGGCGGTGTCGAAACCGAACGTGATGTCCGTCGCGGAGAGGTCGTTATCGATCGTCTTGGGGACGCCGACCACCGGCATGCCCATCTTGTAGAGGTCGCGCGCGATGCCGAGCGAGCCCTCGCCGCCGATGACCACGAGCGCGTCCATCCCTGCGTCCCGAAAGCTCGCCAGGATGCGCTTGCTCGAGTCGACGACCTTTTCGACCCCGCCTCGCTTTACCACCATCCGGAACGGATTGCCCCGGTTGGTCGTCCCCAGGATCGTGCCGCCGCGCTGCAGGATTCCCCGCACTGAGCCGAGCGTGAGCTCCTTGATGGAACCCTTCCGCAGGAAGCCCTCGAAGCCGTCCTCGATGCCCAGGACCTTCCACTTGTAGCGGCCGATGGCCGTCTTCACTGCGGCCCGGATCACCGCGTTCAGTCCCGGACAGTCGCCGCCCCCGGTCAGGATTCCGATGCACTTGATCGTGTTGCGTCGAACGTAGGCCACCGATTCGCCCTCCTTGAGCTCCCGACGGACGACGGCATCCTACAACACCCGGGAAATTGGGGACACACGACTCATTTTCCGGACGGAGACGATTCGTGTGGCCCCGATTCCCTACTGACCGGTGGCGACGAAGTCCCTCTTGAAGAAGGACATCGCCTGCCTGCAAGAGTCGGCGCCGCTGAAGCCGACCACCGTGAGCGAGAACGATCCGCCCTTCTTGAGGCGGAAGTCCGAGTCGCCGTCGGCGTTCCCGAGGCGCTTCAGGGCGAGGGTGAAGGTGCCGGGCGAGGACTCTGTCGTGTTGGTGCCGTCGATGGCGATGGCGAAATCCGACGCGAATTTGAATGTGGGATCCGCGCCGTCCTTGGCGATGCCTGTGACGATGAAGTTGTTCGTCAGCGTGCTAGCACCGACGTCATTGGTGTCTACGACGTCCCCATCGAACTGCACCGTGATGAGCCTGGTATCCGTCGCCACTGGGCTGGTGTCGACCGATGTAAAGGTAATGGCCGGCGGCGAGGGCGGCGCGCCCAGCGTGAAACTGGTCTGCGCCGGCTTGATCGGGTTTCCCGATCTGTCCGAAATGCGGTTGGAGAGCTCGATCAGATAGAGCCGGTTGACGGGGGTGAGCCTGTCGGGTTCCGTGGGACTGAACCTGAGACGATACGAGTTTGCGGGGACCGTCAACGCTTCGACGAAACTGAGCGTCAGTGGACTCGGATTGCTGGCCAAAGAAGTCAGATCGCACCCAGTCGCGACGAAGTAGTTGTCCTTGTTGATGACCGACGTGAGGTCCGAGCTCGAATCGTCCGACATTGGCTCGGAGAAGCTGAAGATGATGTTCGTGAGTGGATTGATGATGACCGAATTGTTGGGAGGATTCGTTGCAGTCAACTCAGGCTGCGTGCGGTCCCCTGGGCCTGTGCCAGGCTGGTCCGCCGTCTGGAACTGGACGGCGACCCGGGTGACCTTGAGGCTGTTCCCGGCCGTATCCTGGATGCGGGTCGAAGGGATGAAAGAATAAGCTGTGTTGCCCCTCAAAGTGGCCCCAGGGCTCAGAAGCACCGAGTTGGGAGGAAACGGAAGCAGTGTGGCGGTCGCGATCCCCGGGTTGTCCAGAGATGAAAACAGCTCATAATTACCCGGGTGCAACGCCGAGGTGAGGGCCCTCGTGCTGGTCACGGAGGTCGGATTGTCGGGATCGAAGACCGCCGTATTGAAGTTCACCAGCTTCGAGAAGGTCACCGTGATTTGAGCGTCCTTCAAGACTGCTTGGGAAAGGTGGGCCGGGTTGGTCTCCTTGACCTCCGGCGGCGTCGTATCCCGGCTCGTGCCGACAACCTTCGCTGTCTTGAACCTGATGGCGGTCGGCTCCAGGGCATTGCCGGCAATGTCCTTGATGGCGCTCGAGAGCACCAGGATGTAGTCCGTGTCCCCGAAGAGGCCGCCCGGCGTCACGATCAGGCTGTTGGGTGGCGATTCGGTGGGCTCAGCGTCCGTCGAGGGCGGGAAGCTGCCTGTCGGCGAGGTGAGCGTGAAGTTCGCCCGACTCACAGCTGTGGACGTCAGGGGTTCGCTGAACGTGAGCAGGATTTTCGTGTCGGGATCGACGTCCACGGCACCGTCCGACGGGTTGGAGGTCCGGAGGACCGGGCTGACGACATCCCGGCCACCACCCGGAGGCGGGGGGTCTATGGTGGTGAAATTCCCGCTCTTGGGAACGAGGGGGTTCCCCACCTTGTCGGTCAGGCCGCTGCCGACGAAGAGCGTGTACTTCGTGCCGGGAAGCAGCTTGGTGGTCTTGCCCCGATCGGTGAAGCCGGCCTCGACCTTCATGATCGACTTGTTACCGGCGAAGCCGGAGGCGGTGACCACCGGGTACGGTCCCCCGGACGTGGTGATGAGCACGTTCCTGAGAGAGCCTGTCACCGGCGAGGGCTCCCGCACGCCGAAAGTGCGGTCGTCCATGAGCTCCGTGAAAGTCACGAAGATGTCCGAGTTGGTCGAGACGGATGTGCCTTCCGAGGGGTTGACACTGACCACGGCGGGGGGGACCCTCTCGCCTGCAAATCCCTGTATAAGTCGAGTCCTGAAGAAGATGGGTGCAGTCGGAGCCAGAGCGTTTCCGGCAGAATCCGTGATCGTATTGTCCCTGGGAAACACCAGGGCATACGTCGTGTCGACGAGCAGGGGAGGCTCGGTCGGCGAGTTCGCCTTGGGTGTGAGCGAGACGAAGTTCTTGAAGACCGTCGGCCGCTCGAACTCCACATTGGTCGCCGAGCCTTCGGCTCTCAGCTGGTAGTTCGCCGTGATCTCTGCAGCCGTTGGCGTCACGCCCGGAGAAGTCGGCGACATGTTCTCACTGAACACCAGGACGATGTTGGTGAAGGGATCGATATCCGTGGCACCCCGAGGCGGCGTTGAACCGACCAGCACGGGCGGGGTCTTGTCGGCCCCGGCGACCCCGGTGACGTTGGCGGTCTGGAAGGTCAGGGTAAACGGCTTCAGCGCATTGCCCTGGGGATCGGTGATCCCGCCTGACATGATCAAGGCGTACTTCGTGTCCGACAGCAGTGGCGTGGTCGTCGGCGAGATCTCGAGCGTGGTGGGCGTGATCGCCAGGACGTCGAACCGGATGGGTGTCGCAGACCCGTCTGCCGTGAGCCGGAAGTTGGCCGTGTTCAGCGAAGCGTCGAGCGTCGCCTTGCTGACGGCCTCCGTGAACGTGAGGAAGATGGCGCTGTCGACGCCAACGGTAGAGTTCCGTGTCGGGAAGACGCTACCCTCGACGACCTCGGGTTGGCGCGTGTCTCCTGGCTCACCGGGGATGTCCAGCGTCGTGAAGGTGATCGGTCCTGTGGTTTGCAGCGCGTTGCCATTTCCGTCGACGAGTAGACTCGAACTGAGCGAGAGCGAGTACGACGTGTTGACCCGCAATCGCCCGAAGTCGAGAGTCACCAGGTTCCCATCTGCCGTGGCCGTGAGAGGATTCGTCACTGAACCTGGGGTCAAGGTGTAGTTAGCCTTGGTCTGCGCTGCGGCCACGCCAAGCGGTTCACTGAAGAGCAGCCTGACCTTGGTGGAGGGGTCCACGAGGGTAGCGCCTCGCAAGGGTTCGCTGCTCAGAAGAGAAGGCTTGTTCTTGTCCCCGGGCTGCCCAGGAGATACTGCGGCGGTCCGGAAGCCGATGACGGTGTTCGCGAGCGAGTTGGACCGCTTGTCCTTGAGTGAGCTGCCCAACCTCAGCACGTAGTCGCGCTCACCATCCAGCGGGGGAGTGGCCGCAGCGAGCTCCACTCTCGAAGGACTCGACGCCGTCAGCCTCAAAGGAACGTCCGTGGTCCCCTGCGTCAAGGAGTAGAAACTGGTGGTCGTCAAGGCCACGGGGTCCATGACTTCGCTGAACTGCAGGACCACGGAGGAGTTGACATTGACGTTGCGGTCGCCGTCCTTGGGCGTGGAGAAGTTCGTCAGGAGTTCGGGAGGCGTCCGGTCTCCTGGCTGTCCCGGGACCTCCTTCGTAGAGAACTGAAAGCTTGCCCCGGGGAAGGCCAGGCCCGCTCGATCCCGGAAGTTCGAAACCGCAACCGAGTAGGTGACGCCGCCCTCGAGGGCGGGGGTGGCCGTGAAGATGCGTTCGTCTGCCGATGGCGTGATGGGTCCTGCCGCCGGCGCCGAGTTGTTGTCGCCGGAGATGGTCACTGGGGTGCCAGTGAAGGTGACGGGCTCGGAAAACGTCAGCACGATAGGAGTGAGCCTATCGACCTGAGTCTCTCCGGGTGTCGGGTTGGTGCTGAGCGTTGGCACGGTCAGGTCCGCGTCGGGGACTCCCTGCAGGTCGGCCGTCGAGATCCGGAGATCGAGTCCGGCCAACCGATTCCCCGCGATGTCCGCCACCGGCCGGGGCTCTTTCCCCTCGGTGATGGAGAGAGTCCAGGTCGAGTTTCCCACCATCGGCTTGCTGGGTTGCAGCTGCACGGTGTTGGGAGTGATGAACCGGATGGAGGAGGGTGAGATATCGCGGCTGATACCCGAAAGTGACGTCAGCACGTAGTTCTTCGGAAAGGTCGTGCCCGGGCCCATGGGTTCACTGAAGACGAGCGTGAACGAAGTTCTCGGATCGACCTGGGAGGTCTTGGAGCTCGGAACCGAGGACTCTAGCTTTGGCGGCTCCGTGTCGCGAACGATGATCTGGTTCTTCTCGGGGTTGGACGCGGGGTTGCTGCGTAGGTTTCCGATCGCCACGACGACAGGGCCGCTCTGGACCCCGGCGGGAAGCAGGACCACGATCTTCTCGTTGCTCCAAACGGGCGCGGTGCCGGCCGAGATCAACGTGCCGTTGGCTCTGGTGAACAGCACGGAAGAGGAGGCCTGGGCGTCGCCGAAATTGGCGCCGGTGATGGTCACCGGCTGGCCCTGGACAGCTCCAACAGGCGAGATGGTGTCGATCGTCGGGACGGAGGCGGGCAAAATGTCGATCGAACTGATGTTGGACTCGACTCCGCCGGCGGCCCGGCCTCCCCTCAACTGGACCTGAACGCCGATGGACTGGGCTTCCGTCAGGCTGGAGAGCAGGAGAACCCGGATGGAATCGCTGGTCCAATCCGTGGGCGCCGCGACAGTTCCCGCACTCAGCTTGGTGCGTCCGGAGTTCAGAAGGAAGAGGACCTCACTCGAGTCGAACTGAACGACGCCGAAGTTCCTTCCCTTGATCCTGATGAACTGGTTGGCCGAGAGGGGTCTGCCGGCCACCTCGCCGGCCACGCTGTCGATGACCGGAATCGCCGTGGCCACGGCCAGGGCTTGAGTGGCATCGGCGCGCCTGGGCTGCGTCGGACTGTTTTCCCAGCTCTCTCCACATCCGCTTGCCGCCAGCGCGAGGACCAGCCAGAAAGCCCAGAGGACTGACTGTCCCACGACGTTCCTGCTACTGACCTCGCGCATTGGGTGCCTCCTTCCGGACCCGCGCTTGCCGCGCGTCCTCCGGACCTGCTTCAGGGAATGGGTTTCGTGTACTGCGTGCCGCCGAAGTCGAAGACGGCGACGTCGTCCTTGATCTCGACGATTCGCGCCCCTTCGACGGTGTCCCCGACACCGTAGGAGCCACGCCCGATGAAGAGCTTCACCTGGCGCCCCATCTTCATCTTGCCCGAGACAGTGAACTCGGGCATGCCGGCCGGCTGCTGAACCGCCTTGGGCTGGGCCGGGCCCGCCTTCGTCGACACTGGCGCCGCCGACAAGTAGTGCCCGAACGGGAATGCCACGTCACCGGCGCCCTTGGCCTTCGACGAGCGCTCCTCGAGAGCCTTCTTCGTCAGCTCGGTCATCTTTTTCAGATTGGGTGGATCTTCAGGCGCGGCCTCTTCGGCGCGCACGCTGATGGCTCCCAGGCTCAACATGCCCGACAACATGAACGGCAAGACTCCAAGAACGACACGTGTAGACATCACGCTCCATCTCCTTTATCGGCAGTCTGCGCTTGAGAATATACTTTCGGGCCCCGTTTTCGTAAGCAACAACCGGACCCGCTTGGCGCGGCGTGGATCGCACCTCTTCAGGCCGCATTCCGGTCGACCGTGCTCGCTAGCGTGCTCGAGCTGGCACGGGACCGTTCACTCGCTCAGGGTCCCGAGGGGTTTACCAGGCCGTCGCTGGCGTCCAGCGCGCTCACGATCAGGGTCGCATTCACGGCGCTGCCGGAGGCGCCTTTCTGCCAGACATCCAGCATAGTCAAATCCAAGAAGTAGCTCTGGTCGGCCAGCCTCTCCAGAAACCCCAGGAAGGCGCCGAATTCGCCGGCGGCGGAGTACTTGAATCGAACCTGGTCCACACCCAGGTAGTTCCAGACTTTGTTCTTCCCCTCCGGCAGGCTGGGCTTGTCATTGGGGTCGGTAATGTCGTTGGCGCGGGCGGCAAGATCCTCCTCCTGCACCAGCTTCGACTGGTAGAGGAAGTGCTCCGGATCGAGCGGGTCCCGCGGATTCAACGTCAGACCGGCCGCGGCGGCCGAGACTTGCTCAGAGATGCTGAAGGTGTCGTAGTACTTGGCGTTGCGTTCGCCCTGACGGCCCTTCGGGTTCACGAACCGGCCCAGCAGCGCCTTCAGCTCGGCCTCGATGGCCTTCTGGCTGGCGGCGGCTTCCTCGAGTTCCTTCTTGGCTCGCTCGTAGGCATCCCTCTTCTCCTTGAGCTCCGCGACGTCCTTGGCCAGTCGCATCCGCTTGGCCTTCTCGGGCCCGGCCATCCCGACGTGACCGAACCAGCCCAACCCGATCACCACCGCCATGTAGACTGCCAGGGCCTTTTTCTGATTCTCGTCCATGATCTGGGCTGCTCAATCCCCCTTCAGCGTTCCGCTCAACTGGAAGTAGAACTGACAGTCGGGAGTCTTGTCGAGCGTCTCCGCCGCGTAAGGGTTGGCGCCCGTCGAGGTCTCGATCAGTTGCGGCTGTTCCAGATCGGAGAAGTGTCCGGCCTCCGTGAGCTTTCGAGAAAAGCTGAACACCTGGTCGCGACCCCTGGCCTCCCCGCTCAGCTTGAAAGTCAGGCGCATCTTCTCCTGTTTGCCGGCCATCGAGCCGTCCGCGGCCCGCGTCCCGGCGAAGCGTGGATACGTGGTGAACACCTGGAACCGGTTGATCTTCACCAGGCCTTGCGAGGCGGCACCCATCTCCTTGAACAGGGCGCCCCAGGCCGGCTTGCCTCCTGCGACCTCGCGCAAGAGCTCCAGCTTTGCCTTCGTCCCTGCTTCTTGGAGGCGCGCCTCGGCGTACTTGGTGAACCAAGTCTTCGCCTCGGCCAAGGCATTCTGGGCCGCTACTTTCTCCTTGAGCAGCTTGCCACGTGCCGACCACGCCTCGTAGTACTCGTAGCCGACGGCCAGCATGACCACGACCAGCACGATGTGCGCCCACTGCGGGATGCTTTCCGCGAGGTTCGCGCCAGCGCCCGTGGCGGCCCCTGCAGATTGGGTTCCCTCGAGCTGCAGCCCGATGTTGAAGCTGTCGGCCTCGTCCGTCAGGGCAGCCAACCCGCCGCCGATTGCCGCCGCGAAGTGCAAGGAGGACGGGGCTGCCTCGGGCTTGGCGCCGCCCAGCGCCTCGAGTGGGTCCAGTACCTGGACCGATTGAGACAGCTGCTCGGCAGCGCGAACGAAGAAGCCGTCGGTCGAGACCAGTCCGCCCGTCAAGAAGATGTGCTCGGCGCCCTTGCGAACGGCCATGACGGTCGCCATGGAGGTGTTGAAGTCTGTGGCGCTGACCGTCGAGAAGTAGTCGAGCGACAGCCGGATCTTCGTGCACAGCTCTTCGCAGACGTTGTCCGTCGTCTCCTCGTAGGCCGCCGGATTGGTGATCGGCAGACCCAGCGAGGCGATTCGGTCGGCGTCGCCGGTCACGCCAACCTTGGCCATGAAGTCGGAGAACTGCGGAAAGGTGAGCTGGAAGAAGTTCCTTTCGGCCGACAGGTTGCGCAGCTCGTTGAAGAAGTCGCGCGCGCCCATGTGGAGCGCCTTGTGGAAGACGACCTTGCCTTCCTTGAAGGCGACCATGTTGGCGGAGTTGTAGCCCAGGTCGACTACGCAGGAGATGGTCGACATCACGTCGGGGCGGCCCGAGAAAGCGGTGCGGAAAAGCTCCTGGTAAGCGAAGAGCTTGGGGAAGGCCCCTCCGAACGGAATCTTGCGTGAGACGCAGATCTCCTGGAGCTCCTTGAGGATGTCGTACTTGACGCAGGTGTGCGCGGCGACCACTTGGAACTGCGCGCCCTGGGGCTTCTCGCGCAGACGGAAGCTCTTCTTCAGCGTCACCTCGAGCGCGCTGGTGCCCTCGGCTGCGACGAACTTGTTGAGCGAATCTTCCAGGGCGATATCGATCCCGGCCGGCTCCTGGTTGTTCAGGTAGGCGATGCTGATCGGCATCAGCCACTCGGCCACGATGTAGTAGAGCGGGACCTTCCTGTCGATGGCGCCCGCGTTCACCAGGCCGTCGATGGCCGTGCGCACGTCGTTCAAGTAGCGCGTCGGCTCGGAGAAGCTGTCCTTCAGCGTCACCGCATTAAGCCGCTCGGCTACCGGATTTCCACTCTTGGTGGAGACCGTGACCGCCTTGATGAGGTGGCTGCCGAGGTCGACGACCTGGACTTCCTGGAGTTTTTTTGCCATCGAGAGTCCGCAAGATATTATCACAGCGCGACCCGACCGCCAAACCGGTTGCCTGCCCGAGCGCCGTAAGGGACAATGGTCGCCTCATGGGCAGCTCCTTCACGGTGGCCGTGGACGCCCGGGCGGCCAGCGGCGCCTACACGGGGATCGGCCGCTACACGATGGCGCTCGTGACCGCGCTCCGAGATGCGGCGCCGGATCTCTCGATGCTGGTCATCGTCACCGAAGCCGCGCGGGCCGGATTTGGTGTGCTCGAGGGGCCTCGCGTGGAGCTGCACGCCACCTCGATGGAGGTCTCCCGGCACCCGGCGGCAGACTTCTGGCTTCACGTGACGCTGCCGGCCCTGATGCGGCAGCGATCGATCCCGTTGCTTTTCTCCTGCGCCAACTATCTGCCCGCGCTCTCGGGCGGCGCCCGGCGAATTCTGACCATCCACGACCTGGTGCCTTTCCGGCATCCGGAGCTGGACCCGTGGACCTTCGTCGTCTACCTGCGCAGCATGTTGCGCCTGGGTGCCCGCGTGGCGGACCGGATCGTGGCCGTGTCCGAAGCGACGGCCGGCGAGATCGTCGAGATTCTCGGAGTCGATCGCCAGCGGATCGACGTGATTTACAATGGCGTGCAGCCCGCGTTCAGGAAGCTCTCCGCCGAGGAGCTCGAGCGGCGCCGGCTCGACGCTGTTGGCGACGGGCCATTCCTTCTGGGGGTCGGGGCGCGCATCCCGCGTAAGAACTTCGGGCGGCTCATCGAGGCCGTGGCGCTGCTGCGCAAGCGCGGCTTTCCGCATCGGCTGGTCATCGCGGGGCCGCCCGGCCTGAGCCAGCCGGAGCTGGAACGGCTGGTCGAGGCGCACGGCCTCGGCAGCGCCGTCGTCTTCATCGGCTACGCGGATGACGAGATGCTCCTCACGCTCTACAACCGGGCCGCGCTCTTCGTCTACCCGTCGATCTACGAGGGTTTCGGGATTCCGATGATCGAGGCGATGGCCTGCGGGACGCCCGTCGCCTGCTCGCGGACCAGCTGCATGCCCGAAGTAGCCGGGGATGCCGCGCAGTACTTCGACCCGTACGACGCGGCCTCCATCGCCACCGCCTGCGAGGCCGCCCTGGCGGAGGGCGGCCAGGTGCGCGCCGATCGCATCGCGCTCGGCTTCGCGCGCGCGGCCCGCTTCACGTGGGAAGAGGCTGCGCGGCAGACTGCGGCCGTTTTCCGGAGGACGCTGTGAGCCCTTCGTCCGAAGGCTACCTGCAGTTCACGGCCTACGCGTCGGAGCCCGGCGGACTGACGCGACTCGACGCCGTGATCGACGCCGTGGAGCGATTTCGCGCCGGCCGTCCGGCTTCTGCGATTCCCATCCTGGACGTCGGATGCGGAACGGGCAACTTAGCGAAGCCTCTCGCGTCCCTGGGTTACCCGATGTTGGGAATCGACATCGACGGGGCAAGCGTCGAGGAAGCCGCCCGGGACGCCCGGCTTCCGAACGCTCGCTTTGCTCAGGCCGACCCGCTGACGTATCGATCGGAGTCGCTCTACGGCGTCGTGGTGCTCTCCGAAGTGCTCGAACACCTCCCCGAGCCTGCCCGGATGCTGAACCATCTACACGAGCTGCTGGTGCCGGGGGGACTACTCGTACTGACGGTGCCGAACGGGTACGGCCCCTGGGAGGCAATGAACTTCGCCAAGAAGGCGCTGGCACGCTGTGGCCTGGGCGGACCCCTCCTGGCCTTTCAGAGGGCTTTCGGGTTCGGCAAGGCGACGCTGCAATCCCGGAACCCGCACCTGGAGCACGTGCAGTTCTTTACCCGCCACAAGTTGCGCAAACTGGTCAGCCAGGCCGGCTTCGATGTCGCGCGGGAGCGCAACCTATCGACTCTGATCGGCGTATTCCCATTTTCGTGGCTCTTTCGCAGGACCCCGGCACTGGAAGCGCTGGATCGTGGGCTGGCGGCCTGGCTACCCGCGCCGCTTGCGAGCAGCTGGCTCCTGGAACTCCGCCGCAGAGACTGAGCCGGCAGCGTGTACGAGTCTGAGGGGGGTCATCCGGGAGGCGCCGACTGCCGATGACTGACTCCGGAGGACTCGCACCGTCATGAAAGCTGCCATTCACGTCTTCGCCACCTTTCTTGTGCTGTCATTCGGTCTTCTCTGGCAGGCCGGTTGCAACCTAGATTCGGGGCTGCAAGATCCGCTGCGTCCACGGGCCGATCTGCAAGTCACCAGCTTCAGCCCCGCCCAGATAACCCGGCGGCGCGTGATCACGGGCGGAGTCGAAACGCTTCGAAGCGCTGATGGGCTCTCGATTCAGACTCGCCCCATCACGCTCGACATCTTCCCACAGCCAAATGTAACCGTCCGCATCAACAACGGCGTGTCGGCGCTCATCACCGGATACTCGGTGACCTACAACCTGCAGGCTCCTGGTAACCCTCCGTCGGGGTTGCCCCTCTTCGGCGGCGCTCTGAACGTCTTCGTCGATGCGGCCCCCGTCAACTCCAACGAGGGTTTGAGTCTCGGCAACGGGCCCTCGGGCGCCACGGAAAACCCGCTTCCTGGTGCACCCGAGCAGGTCGCGGGCTTTGGCAATGGCCTGACGACGTTCACCGCCGCCGTCATCTCTCCGGAAGCCAGGACATTCCTAGTACTCAACTCCAGCATCCTCGTCGCCAACATCACGTTTTTCGTCCAGGACATCAACGGCAACAACTTCACGGTGCCGGCTGCCGTCGCACTGTCGGGCGTCGTGGTCGTGTCCGGCGAAAACGTCCAGGGCAGTTGAGTCAGCACGATCGCCGCCGAGGGTGTGGAGGACGCCTACACCGTAAGCCCCAGGTCACAGGAGCCTCCGGTGGCTACTGGGGGGCCGGGACGTGTAAGCTAGAATCGGAGCGCAGACCGTTCGAGGCGCTGGTAGCGCCGGTTTCGAGTTCCGGGAGGACCGACGAACACGCATGATCCGACGCGAGAGGGTTGGCGACATCCTCATCAGGGCCGGGAAAATCACCGAGGAGCAGCTCAACCGTGCCCTCGAGGAGCAGCCCAAGACCCACAAACGGGTCGGTGACGTTCTCGTCGACCTGGGCTTCATCAAAGAGGAGGAGCTGGCCGACACGCTGGCGTTGCAGCTCAAGATCCCCCGCGTGCACCTGGCGGATTCGACGCCGGTCCGCGAGGCGGTCGACATGCTGCCGTTCGAGTTCTTGATGAAGAACCAGGTCTGTCCGGTCAAGGTGACCGACGGGCGGCTGGAGCTTGCGGTCTGCGACCCGCTCAACATCTTCCTGGTCGACGACATCGAGCACAAGACCGGTCTGAAGGTGAAGACCTTCATCGAGACTCCCTCGGCCATCAAGAAGGCGCTGGAAGAGGCCCACCCGAAGGACGCCAAGATGATGGAGCGGGTGGCGCTCGATCTGGCGGGGCAGGAGGCCTCGGGCGGGGACGACGACACCGGAAAGGCAATCGACCTCGACAAGATCGAGGGGCCGATCGTGGCGCTGGCTCACCAGATCATCGAGAAGGGAATCAGCGAGAAGGCCAGCGACATCCATGTCGAACCGTCCGTGCAATCGCTGCGCGTGCGGTTCCGGATCGACGGAGTGCTCCAGGAAATCATCAAGATCCCGCCCAGCATCATGAAGTTCCAGGGCGAGCTGATCAGCCGCCTGAAGCTGATGGCGAACATGGATATCTCGGAGAAGCGGCTTCCACAGGACGGCCGCATCAGGGTGACCGCGGGCGAGCGGGTGGTCGACCTGCGCGTGAACTCACTGCCGGTGGCCAGAGGCGAGAAGATCTGTATCCGCATCCTGGGGTCCAGCGGCGGAGCAAAGACGCTCGCCGACCTGGGGTTCTCGAAGCTGAGCTTCAAGATCTTCGAGGACCTCATTCGGCATCCGAACGGGCTGATCCTGGTGACGGGCCCCACGGGAAGCGGCAAGACGTCAACCCTCTACGCAGCGCTCGATACGGTCTACAACCCGGGATTGAACATCTGCACGGTCGAAGACCCGATCGAGTACAACATCCCGTACTTCAACCAGACGCAGATCAACAGCGCCATCGGAATGACGTTCGGGACGGTGCTGCGCGCGCTGTTGCGCCAGGACCCCAACGTGATCCTGATCGGTGAGATCCGTGATACGGAGACCGCGAAGATCGCTGTCGAGTCGGCGCTTACCGGCCACCTGGTCTTCTCGACGCTTCACACGAACAGTGCCGCTGCGACCGTTGCGCGTCTCACGGAGCTGGAGGTAGAGCCGTACATGGTGGCGAGCGTGCTGCTGGGCGTGGTGGCCCAGCGGCTCTGTCGCAGGCTCTGCATGAAGTGCAAGCGTGAGGCCCCGGCGTCCACTGAGCTGATCGAGTTCCTGGAAAAGCATGGCAAGAAGGTCGAGAACCCGAAGATGTGGATCCCGGTCGGCTGCAAGTATTGCAAGGAGTCCGGGTACTCGGGCCGGCAGGCCATCCACGAGATCTTGATCAACTCGCCGACGCTGCGAGAGGACGTGCTGTCGCATGCGGATAGCGAGTCGATCGCCGAGCATGCGAAGCAGCGCGGCTTCGTGACGCTGGTTGAGGATGGCTATCTGAAGGTGCTGCAAGGCATCACGAGCGTCGAAGAAGTGCGGCGCGTCGCGAGGTAGCGGGGCAGGCTTCAGGCCTCAGGCGTCAGGGGACGGGGGGCAATTGGCGGGCATCCCGGTGTGTGCTCCGAGCTTCGCACCTTCTGGGAGGCTGTGAAGAAACTCCCTGGAACCGATCGCCCGGAGCCTGTCGAGGGACCATAGCTGCTTCGATACTGGGCTTCGACGAGCTCAGCCCGAGCGGTTCTTGGGGGGACTTTGGAGAGACTCACAGCCTCTGACTTCTACCTTCCACCTTCCGTCTTCCTCCCCCGCTGGCTACTCCCTTCTCGATTCTCGATTCTCCCCACCTTGACCATCCGCGGCGCTGCGCCTAAACTACGGCGCATGCCGTTCGTCGAAGGTTCTCCCTGGCCCAATCCCGAGCTTCGTCCGCGGACACAGAAGGTGGCGGTCATCATGCCGGCCTACTGGGCGGAGAAGACCATCGAGGCGACCTGGAACGCGATCCCGAAGGAGTGGGTCGACGACATCATCTTGACGGATGACGCGAGCGGCGATCGGACCGTGGAGATATCTCGCGGTCTGGGCATCCATGTGCTGGTGCACCCGGTGAACCGGGGGTACGGCGGAAACCAGAAGACCTGCTACGCGGAGGCGCTGCGGCGTGGGGCCGACATCGTGGTCATGGTGCATCCCGATCATCAGTACGACCCGCAGGCGATCCCGCGGCTGATCCTCCCGATCCTCGACGGCTCGGCCGATGCAGTGTTCGGGTCGCGGATGCTGGGTCGGCGGTTCGTAGAGGGCGGCATGCCGCGCTGGAAGTTCGTCGCCAACGTGCTGCTGACGGCCGCAGAGAATGTCGTCTTCAACATGTATCTGACGGAGTACCACAGCGGGTTCCGGGCCTACTCGCGGCGCTACCTCGAGGCGATAGCTTTCGAAGAGAACTCCGACGGCTTCGTCTTCGACACGGAGATCATTGCCCAGGGCGTGCTCAAGGAGATGCGGATCGAGGAGATCCCGATCACCACCCGCTATTTCCCGGAGGCCTCGCAAATCGGTTTCGGCCGCAGCTGCATCTACGGTCTGCGAATCCTTGTGACGATGGGCAAGTTCGTGCTCCACAACCTGGGCATCGCCTGTTTCCCGCAGTTCCGATGAGCGGTCAGGGCGGCGCACTTCCAAGCTCCATGGGGCTTGGGTACGTCTACTTCGATTATGTCAACCCGGCCGTCATGCGCCTGCTGGGCACCGGCCAGAGCGTGCTCGACGTCGGCTGCGGCACCGGAGCGCTGGCTCGCGCGGCGCAGGACGCCGGCAACCGCGTCACCGGCGTGGAGCTCTGGGAGCCGGCCGCCGTGAAAGCGCGGGAACGCGTCGGACGGGTGGTGGTCCACGACGTCACCGACACGGCTGGGCTGACGGCGGCGCTGGGCGAGCAGTTCGACGTGCTCGTGTTCGCCGACGTGCTGGAGCACCTGCCCGATCCGCTGCGAGTTCTTTCCGGCATGCGCGCGCTGGTGAAGCCCGGAGGGCGGGTGCTGGTCTCGCTGCCGAACGTGGCGGCGTGGACCGTCAGACTGGGACTACTCGCTGGCTCTTTCGAGTATGCCGAGTCGGGTATCATGGACCGGACGCACCTGCGGTTCTTCACACGCGCCAGCGGACGTCGGATGGTCGAAGCCGCCGGGTTTTCGGTCGGCCGGATCGGCGTGACGCCCCACATGGCGCGGGCGATCTGGCCCTTGCTCAAGAGCTGTTTCCGAAGCGGGCACGGCGAGGAGGACGCGGGCGCGGTCCTGGCTTCTCCGGCCTACCAGACGTATGCACGCTGGGTGGAGCCCGTGGAGACCTTCATCGCCAGGCTCTGGCCCGGCATGCTGGCCACGCAGTTCGTCTTCGAGGGCCGGCGACCGGGCACCTAGCGTGCGGCTCGGAGCCTGGCGGCGTACATCCGGTCGTAGTAGCCCTGGTAATCGCCGCTCTTGATGTTGCGCCACCAGCGCGCATTCTCCTGGTACCAGCGGATGGTGGAACGGATTCCAGTTTCGAAGCCGATCTGGGGCCGCCAGAGCAGCTCGGACTGGATCTTGGACGAATCGATCGCGTAGCGGCGATCGTGGCCCAGCCGGTCGGTCACGTGGCGGATGAGCGTATCCGGCTTGCCCAGGGCCGAGAGTATCAGCCGCACGATTTCGATGTTCTTCATCTCGTTTCCGCCGCCGATGTTGTAGACCTCACCGGGCCGGCCGCGCTCGAGGATGGCCGCCAGCGCCGTGCAGTGGTCGCTCACGTGCAGCCAGTCCCGGACCTGGCAGCCATCGCCGTACACGGGCAGCGCGACGTCCGACATGGCGTTGGTGACCATCAGCGGGATCAGTTTCTCGGGAAACTGGTAGGGTCCATAGTTGTTGGAGCAGCGTGAGATCAGCGCAGGGAAGCCATGCGTGTGGAAGGCTGCCCGGACCAGCATGTCGGCCGCCGCCTTGGACGCGCTGTAGGGGCTGTTGGGCGCCAGCGGAGTGGTCTCGCTGAACTTCCCTTCTGCTCCCAGGGAGCCGTAGACCTCGTCGGTCGAGACTTGCAGATAGCGAGCCACCCGCGCCTTGCGCGCCGCCTCGATCAACACCTGGGTGCCGACGATGTTCGTCTCCAGGAACTCCGTGGCCGACTCGATGCTGCGGTCGACGTGAGACTCTGCGGCGAAGTGCACAATGCCCCAGACCCCGTCGGCCAGCAGCCGATCCACGAGCTGCCGGTCCCGGATGTCCCCGCGCACGAAGCGGTAGCGAGGCCCCTCTGCGATCCCGTCCAGGTTCTCGAGATTGCCCGCGTAGGTCAGCTTGTCCAGGTTCACGATGCGCCACTCGGGACGCTCCGCCAGCGCCCAGCGCACGAAGTTGGCTCCGATGAAACCGGCGCCGCCAGTGACCAGGACCGTCAATCCACTCGTCGATTCATTGTGCATTGGTAGCCTCTCCTGAAGGCGCGGAAAGCTACCAAGCCGGCCCGCCCAAGTCAAGCTCCCCCGCCCTCAACCCGGCGGAGGCGGGCTTCCGGCGAGGTGCCCGGCCAGGATCTCCTCGATGCGCGCCGCCCGGTGGTCCCAGGTCGACTGTCGCGCCAGGGCCAGCCGAGCCTCGCGCCGCGCCCCGTCTGCGCCGAGCTCCTGCCTCACGGCGGCTGGCCACCGGTCCGGTGAGCTCGCGAAGGGGATCAGCCCTTCGAACTCCTTCAGGCTCTCCAGCGGCGCCGAGACGACCGGCTTGCCCGTCGCGAGGAACTCGAAAAACTTGAGTGGAAAGACGAAACGAGTATGTTCAGTGAGCCGGTAAGGCAACACCAGGCAGTCCATCGAGGCCAGGAGCTCCGGGAGCAGCCGGTAGGGCCACTGACCCAGCACGTGCACGTTGGGCAGCAGGGCCAGGCGAGAGAGCTCGGCGTTGGCGCCGGCCGTTTCGGCCGGCCCTGCCAGGACCAGCGAGAGCTCCGGGGCCTTCGTGGCCAGGGCCGAGAGGGAAGCGTAGTCGACCTTGTAGGGATCGAGCGCGCCGACGAAGCCCACGCGCGGCCGGGGTATCGCCGCCAGCTCCTGCGGCTCCGCCAGCGGCTCCTGGGCCCGCGCAAAGTGGGCATACTCGCCGACGTTCGGCACGTAGTAGCTGCACGGGTTCTCCAGCCGCCGCCGCTCCCAGAGCGGACGGGAGGTCGCCGTCACGCAGCTGGCGCGCGCCACCAGCAGCGCCTCCGCGCGCCGTACGGCTGCCGCCAGGCGTGGCCGCGACGCGATGTGCGGCTGGCTGGCGATGTCGTCGACGCAGTCATAGAGCGTGACGGCCGGTCGCAGGTGAGAAAGGAGCCGTACTCCCTCGGGGTAGTAGACGACGTAGGCCCAGCTGGGGCCGAAAGCCAGGCCTCTCATGGAGCGTTCTATCCAGCCGGCCAGGATTCGCCAGGCGACCGACAGAAGCGGCCCGGGTCCGCGCCGCAACGGCAAGCAGAGCGGCGACAGCACCTGGACGCCCGACTCCGTCCGGCTCGAGCCGCACCAGGAAAACGGCACGCCGCCCGGGCCTTCCCCGCGGTGGCCCGTCAGCCGCTCCCTGAGCACGAATCTCGAGAACCCGGGCTCCACGTAGAGGACCCGGTGGCCTCGCCCGGCCAGCCGCGCGGCGATGTGCTGCTTGTTGGTCCAGAGCGGTTCGTCCCAGTACGCGCTCGCGAAGACGACGACGTCCATTTGCTACGTTCTACCTTCCGGTTGCCATCCCCCGCTCCCGGAGAACCTCTTCGTACTGGCCCGCGATGGCGTCCACCATCGGACCCTCGGCAAACTCGGCTAGCGCGCGCGCGCGAGCGGCAGCCGCCAGCCCGTGTCGTCGCGCCCGGTCGGCGGCCAGCGACCCGATCGCGCCGGCCAGGGCGGCCGCGTCGGCGGGCGGCACCAGCAGCCCGTCGAGGTCATGGCGAATCAGCTCGACATTGCCGTCGACCGCCGTGGCGATGCACGGCAGACCCGCGGCCATGGCCTCCATCAAGGTGAGGGGAAGACCTTCCCAGAGCGACGGGAGGGCGAAGATGTCCATCCCGGGCAAGAGCGCCGCGACGTCGCGCCGGGCGCCCAGGAAGCGCACTCGGTTCGCAATGCCCAGCGCGGCGGCTTGCCGCTCGAGCGCATCCCGGAGCTCGCCGCCACCGATGAGCGCCAGGTAGAGCTCGGGCATCCGAGGCGCCAGTGCGGCGAACGCTTCGAGCAGATGTGACTGCCCCTTCTGCACGTGGAGCCGCCCGACCGTGCCGACGATCAGCGCGCCCTGCGGGACGGTTGCTTCCCGGCGCAGCAGGGCCGGGTCCCCCGAGGTCTGGTAGGGTGCGAGATCGATGCCGTTGCGGATGACGCGGGTCCGGGCGGCCGGCGCGACGCCTGCGGCGAGCGCCTTGTCGTAGTCGGATCGGCAGACGCAGAGGATGCGGTCTGCGAGCGGCGCCAGTGCCATCTCGAGCCAGATCATCCCTTGACGCTTCCACCATTGCGGATAGTTCAGGTAGTGGATGCCGTGGATCGTATGGATGCGGCCGACCCGGGAGAGCCCGGCGCAGGCGAGCCTGCCCCAGAGGCCGGCCACGCCGCCGTGCGTGTGGACCACGGAGTACCGGCGCTCCCGAACGAGCGACCTGAGCGCCATGACCGGGCTGGGGTCGACGCTCTTGACCACGGGGCACGGCACGTGCGGAACTCCGAGCTCGCGCAGCTGCTCCACCAGCGGACCTCCGGGAGCAGAGCCGACCTCGACTTCGAAGCGGGCGCGATCGAGCATCCTCGCCAGCGCCAGCACGTGCTGCTGGCCGCCGCCCAGCATCGGCAGGTCGATCAGCTCGAGCACTCGGACGGGCATGGTGCGCCGGCCTTACCGACGGCCCGGCAGGTTCCTTGTCTCGCGGCTATCGACCGGAGGCCTTCGCCACCGCGGTGACCCGCGCCCGGACCTCGTCATAGGACGGATAGGGTTGAATTCGCGATGGGTGGTCGACGGCGTAGGAGTCGGTCCCCGGAACGCGTTTGAGCAGCCAGCAGACGTCCAGTCCCTCCTCGAACCTCAGATCCTTGGCGGTGAGACTCGACTTGAACGTTCCGTCCGGGCCCGGGTTTCCCCGCTTTCCCGGGAATGCCAGGACGATACCATGGCCGTCCGGGACCTGCCCTTTGAGGACCTCGGAGGCTTCGATGTACCCGTGGTCGGTTGCTGCCGGCCCGGGCTCTGCGCGCATCACGTAGGCGAGCTTCCCAATGACGACGAGGTCGCTCGAGGCGATGAGCTGTTCGAGCGGGACCAGCTCCCAGGCAGCTGAGACGGAGCAGCAGGAGAGGCAGATGGCGAGGGACACGATCAGGTTCTTCATACAAAAGGACTATCGGACTTCCTTGAATTGTCCCGAAGAGCCGTGCTGTGCAGCGGCGTACGCATTGGGTTAAGCTGCGCCCGGGGAGGAGTGGCGATGAGCAGGTCGAATTTGGCGCTTTCCGAGGAACCGGTGCGGGGCGAGCGGTCGGAGACCCATTCCCGCTCGGCCCTCGACGTGCCCTCGGCCCAGGGTGCCGACGCGGCCGGACCGCCCCCAGATGCTGGGATTCCCCCTCGCTGGAGGCCTGTGCTGGCCGTGGCGCGCCGGGTGGCGATCTGGGCAGCCTTCTTCGGCGGCTGCTGGCTGCTGATCGATTTCCTGTCTCTGGTCATCATCACCTTCATCGTCTGCTACATCCTCAACAGCCTGACCACCTCGATCATCGAGAAGTTCGCCTTCCGCAGGCGTGTGGTCGTGGCCGCCATCTTCAGCTGTCTGGCCGTGATCATTGCGGTCGGCATCATCGTCGTCTTCCCGCGGGCCGTGGACGAGGGCAAGCGGTTCTACAACGAGTTGCCCCAGACCATCCGCAAGGTGGAGCAGTCGGCCTCCCAGCTCATCGAGAGCAGTCTCTACGAACGGATCCAGTCGCTGGGCGTTGAGTCCGGAGTCCACGAGACTGTGGGCGTTCTGGCCAAGAAGGCGACGTCGGGCGTGAAGGACTTCTTGAAGTTCCTCTTCCACCTGTTTCTTTCCCTCATCCTGGCCTGTCTCATCCTGCTCGACCTGCCCAAGATGACCTCCGGGGTGCAGGCGCTGGCGCACTCGAGGCTGGGGCCCGTCTACGACGAGCTGGCTCCGCATCTTCTGAAGTTTTTCGAGATGCTCGGGAAGGTGTTCGAGGCGCAGGTGCTGATCGCCACCGTGAACACGATCGTCACGTTCCTCGGGCTCGTGCTGCTCGGGATTCCTTACAGCCTCATGCTCTCGACGACGGTCTTCTTCTGCGGGTTCATCCCGGTGCTGGGAGTGTTCGTCAGCTCCGCGCCGATCGTGCTGGTGGCGTTCAACGTCGGCGGCTTCCTGCTCAGCGCCAAGGCGATCGCGCTCATCACCTTCATCCACATCCTGGAGGCCTATGTCCTCAACCCCCAGATCATGGGGGAGCACCTGGCCGTCCACCCGCTGGTGGTCATCGTGGTGCTGTTGCTGGGAGAGACGTTCTTCGGCGTCTGGGGGCTGCTCCTGGGCGTACCCGTCACGCTCTACGTCTTCCGCGACCTGCTACAGGCCGCGCCGGCCTGAGTCGGTCTCGGAGTTCCCGCGCAACCGAGTGCGGCGACCGCGCTTTCTCGTTTAGCCGGCGAGCGCCTTCCGGCCGTTCAGGCGGCTCTGGATGCGGCTCACCTCCGTCTTGGTGGTGCGGAACCTGAGGACGATCCGGTCCTGGTGGTACTCGATGCTGGAGATGCGGGCGTTCTGGAAGATCCGGTTGATGAGCGAGCCCTGGTCGTAGTCTATGGCCATTTCGACGTCGACCATGCGGTCCTCGAAGAAGCCGTAGATCCTGCGGCGCAGTTCCTCCAGGCCGTCGCCCGTGACGGCGCTGACGCAGACGGCGCTGGGATAGATGCTGCGCACGATGACCGGCAGCTTGCTCTGGGGGAGAAGGTCGATCTTATTGAACACCGTGATGTAGGGCTTGCGGTCCAGGGCGAATTCCTTGAGCGCGGCGCGGCTGGCCTCCATCTTCTCCTTGAACCGGGCGTCCGTGAGGTCAACGACGTCGAGCAGGAGATCGGCCGAACCGGCCTCCTCGAAGGTGCTCCGGAAGCTGGCGACCAGCGAGTGGGGCAGCTTGCGGATGAACCCGACCGTGTCCGATAGCAGGATGGGCGGCTTCTCACCCGGGACGATGGCGCGGATGCTGGAGTCGAGCGTGGCGAACAGCTTGTCTTCGACCAGCAGCCGGGAGTCAGTCAGCCGGTTCATCAGGGTCGACTTGCCGCTGTTGGTGTAGCCGACGATCGCCACTCGGAAGTTCTCCTCGCGAGCGCGCCGTCGCGTCTCTCGTTGCTGCTCCACCTTGGAGAGGCGCTCCTTTAGAACGGCGATCCGGTTGCGCACGTAACGGCGGTCCAGCTCGAGCTGTTTCTCGCCGATGCCGCGTTGCACCTTGCCTCCGCCGATCTGGCGGGAAAGGTGGCTCCACTGGTGCGTCAGCCTGGGCAGCACGTACTCCATTTGCGCCAGCTCGACCTGCAGCTTCGATTCGTAGGTGCGCGCGCGGCTGGCGAAGATGTCGAGGATGACGCCGCACCGATCGCGAACGGGAAGCCCCATCACCTTCTCCAGGTTCTTGACCTGGCCCGGCGAAAGGTCCTCGTCGAAGATGACGCTGTTGGCGCCGATGCGCTTGCAGCGGTCCCGGATCTCGAGCGCCTTGCCTCGTCCGATGAAGGTGGAGGGATCGGGCTTGGGTCTGGCCTGGATGATCTGGTCGGCGACTTCGGTGCCCAGCGTCTGGCAGAGCGCCCCCAGCTCCTTCATCTCGTCGTCGAGGTCCTCGCGACTCGTTTCGGGCAGCCTCAGCGCCACCAGAATCGCCCTGTCGGGCTCGCTCGTTTGTCTCTCGTCCGGGACTGGCATCCTACGTTCGCGTCTGATGATACCGCGTGCTCCCGCCCGGTGAGACGGCCGTGCGGCGGCGCGCGTGCGGACGGGCTGAGCTGCTCAGGAGTTCTTCCAGAACATCAGCCGCTCCCAGAACGGCTTCTCGTCGTCGTCGTCGCCCTTGTCCGGGCGGCCCTTGGCGCTCTTCTCGAGAATCCGGGAGACGGAGAGGTAGTAGCGCTCCTGGTACTTGCTGACCTGGCCCTTGACGTGGAACTCGCGCTCGCCGAACGCGGCGCGCTGCTCCATGCGCCAGAGGTTCTGGTTCTCCAGCACCACGAAGATCTCGCTGGTAGCCGTCTTGAGCACGATGCGGCCATCTCGCGTGGAGTAGAGGGTTCCGCTCAGCTCGACCTTCTGGCCTTCCGAGTAGCTCGATGCAGTGGCGGCATGATTTCCGGAAGCGCCTGCCGCGGAAGCGATGACGGCCGCGGGGCTGGGGGGAGTGGGAGCGCTCTGGGCGCCGGCCGTCGCCGGCGCGGGGGGGGCGGCTGCGGCGGGTGTGGCCTCCTGGGCGGGAGCCTGGCAGGTCAGGGCTAGGGTCGAGACGATGCCCAGCATGAGACGACGCATGGTTTTGCCGAATCTCCTTTCGTCGATTCCCCGGGCCGCCGGGGCGGCAGGAAGGGGCTTCTCCCCTCTGTATCGACAAAAGGGCCTCGGCAATTGACGATCGCACGCGATGCCGGTCCGAGCCGCCGTCTGGATGGGCTCAGACGCAGGCCAGGGCGATCACGCGCACGGCGCGTGTCCCGAAGTCGTCCCGCCCCAGCTCGAACTCCACCGGGCACCCCTCGCGCAATCGATCAGCGCCTTGCACGTCGGAGCGATGGCAGAAAGTCGGCGCCACTCGCCCTTCGGGACGAATGAAAACATAGGTTCCCCTGCGACTAAACGAAGAGACCTGGCCACGGATTCTCACGATACTGCCTCCCCTGTTCTGGTTTCCCTGGCATGTGTCGACCACGTTTTCCGAGGTTCGCGGCATTTTAGAGATCCCGAGCCTCCATGTCAAGCCCGTGAGGAGCTGCGGGACCTTGACGGGCGGGTGTAGAGGTTGTACCTTCGGGCCCCGCTCCAGACAGAGCGGGCGACAGGAGGCACCACCGATGGATCTGGCAGGCAAGACGGCGTTCGTCACGGGTAGCTCGCGCGGCGTGGGCAAGGCGATCGCCCGGGAGCTGGCGGCTCGTGGCGCCGACATCGTCGTTCATTACCTCTCGAGCGAGGAAGGGGCGCTCGACACCGTCCGGCAGGCCGAGGCGCTCGGCAGGCGGGCCTTCACGGTCCGCGGCAATGTCTCCAATCCCGAAGATCTGTCCGAGATCTTCGGGACGATCCGGGAGAAGGCCGGTGCGCTCGATATCTTCGTCAGCAATGCCGCGACCGGCAAGCTGTCGCCGGCCATGGAGATGACCGCGCGAGGCTGGGAGAAGACTCTCGACACCAACGCGCGCGCCTTCCTGCTGGGCGCCCAGCGGGCCGTGCCGCTGATGGAGGGGCGCAAGGGGACGATCATCAGCATTTCCAGCCTGGGGAGCCACAAGTACATCCCGAACTACGTGGCCGTCGGGGCCTCCAAGGCCGCCCTGGAGTCGCTGACTCGCACGCTCGCCGTGGAGTTGGGTCCTCGGAACATCCGCGTCAACTGCGTGAGCACGGGTGTCCTCGACACCGACGCGTTGAAGCACTTTCCGACGCGAGACCAGATGATCGAGCTGGCGATAAAGCGCACGCCGCTGGGGCGGATGGGTACCCCCGAAGACGTGGCGAAGGTGGTCGCAATGCTCTGCGGCGACGACGCCGACTGGATCTGCGGCCAGGTGATCGTGGCCGACGGCGGCTACAGTCTGCTCAGCTAGGCGCGCCCGCGCCCCGTCAGTGTGTCGACGCCTGGTGCTGCGAGGCGACTTCCTTGATGTAGTCGAAGAGAATTCGCAGCTTCACGGGCTTCTCGAAGAACTTGGCGTCCTTCGGGATTTTCCAAAACGTCTCCGGCGTTCCCGAAAGGAACACGAAGGGCATCCCGCCGCGGTTCTCGGCGTGGATCTTGTGGTAGAGCTCGACCCCGTCCATGTTCCTCATCTTCACGTCGCTGATGATGATGTCGTAGCGGGCGTCGCAGATCTTCTGGTAAGCCTCTTCGGCGCTCTGGGCTTGCTCGACCCTGAAGTCTTCCGACTCGAGCTGGCACATCTCGACCAGCATGTCGCAGATGCCGGGTTCGTCGTCGATGATCAGGATTTTCATTCCAGCCCCTCTCTGGTTGCGACCAGTCAGGCCTGCTCGGCCGGCAACGTGAAGGTGAAGCGGCTACCTTTTCCGACCTCGCTCCGCACCGCCAGCCGGCCGCCGTGCGCCTCGACCAGGCCCCGGGCGATGGCGAGCCCCAGGCCCAGCCCCCCCGACTTGAACTCGACCGTGCCGGAGGTGTGGTGTCGATAGTCTCCGATCTGATAGCACTTCTGAAAGATGTTGTCCAATTCCTCTCGCGGGATTCCGATTCCGGTGTCGGTCACGCTGACGGCGAGCTGTCCGCTTCCGCAGAGCTCCGCGTCGATTGCGATTTTGCCTCCGTCGGGCGTGAACCGGATGGCATTCAACAGCAGATTGCTCAGGACAGTGTAAACGCGCGTGCGATCGCCGTTGCACCTGGGAAGAGGCGATGGCAGCTGGCTCGAGAGCTCCTGGCTACGAAGCTCCAGGAAGCCAGAGGACTCGCGCGCGACCTCGTCGACCACGTCCTGCAGTGGAAAGAGTGTTCGAGTCAACTTGACCTGGCGGTCGTCGAGCTGGCTCATGTTGGTGAGATCGTAGCTCAGGCGCGTGAGCCGATCGACCTGCTTCTTCATGACGCCCAGAAAGCGGCGGTGTTCCTCGCTGGCCGGGGACATCAGCATGATGTCCGTGTACCCCTTGAGGCTGACCAGGGGGGTTCGCAGCTCGTGGCTGGCGATGGCGATGAAGGCCGTCTTCATTTCATCGAGCTCCTGGAGCTTGCGGTGGGCCTGGCTGAGCCGCGTATAGAGCTGAGCGTGGTCGATCGCGACGGCCACCAGGTTCGCCAATGCCAGGAAGAACGCCTTGTCGTCGTCGCCGAACACGCCGTGGTCGCGCTTGTTGCAGGCCTCCAGCGCGCCCAGCGTCTTGCCGTGGAGCTTCAGAGGCACGCAGAGCAAGGAGCGCGTCACGAACCCGCTGGCCTGGTCCACCTTCGCATTGAAGCGCGGGTCGGACCGCACGTCCTCGACGCAAACCGGCTCACCGGCCTGAACCACCCAGCCGGCGACCCCTTCGCCCCGGTTCATCCGGTAACCGGTGAGGGTGCCCTCGCTCTCGCCCGTGGCGAGGTAGAAGTTGAGCTCCCCTGATTCGTCGTCCTGCAAAATCACCGAGGACGCCTCGGCGGCGACCGCTTCGCTGGCCAGGCAGATCGTTTGCGCAAGCGTCGCAGGCAGCTCCAGGCTGGAGTTCAAGAGATGGCTGGCGCGCACGAGCGCGGCCATCTGGGACGTCGAAAAATCGGCCGTATCGTCGGCCCGGTGAATGGAGCCTTCCATAGAGTTCGTCCGGCGAGTCATTATAGCAACCGCGCGGCGGTCCACGACGGGCGCGGCGCTGAGAGTGGCGGTGGAGAGTGACGTTCCCATGAAGCTCGACACGAAGAAACGCACGCCCAGCCTGGGACGCAAGCCCGGTGGGCGAACCCCGAGGCCCGCATGAAGGCGCCGGGTCGACCGCTCGGCCGCTGGAATAGGGAGAAAAGACCCGGGCCGTCGGGCAGATTTCCGCAGGCGCGGCAAGAGGGCCGCGCTCCAGGGGGGCGAGGATCGGCGACGAGCTGGGACCGTGTGGCTCAATGGTATGACGGTCTGGTTGGGCAGAAGGGAAGCGATTTCCACCGCTCGATCATCATCCCGGGGGCCGTTCGACTTCTGGAATGTCGGGCGGGGGATCGGGTCCTGGATGTCGGATGCGGCCAAGGAGTGCTCTGCAGGGAGTTGGCCAAGTTGGGTGTGGAGGCTGTCGGTGTCGATGCCTCCGAGGAGTTGATCGAGGCGGCGCGCGCCCGCTCCCGGCCCGCGCGGGAGCCACATGGCGGGCGCGGGCGGCCTGGCCGAGAGAGGCTGCCCAGGTACCTGGCGCTGGCGGCACAGGCCCTCGAATCTCTGGCGGAACCGGCCTTCGACGCCGCGGCGTGCCTGCTGGCGATTCAGAACATGGACCCGTTCGAGCCTGTCCTCCTCGGCTGCGCGGCGCGCCTGAAGGCAGGGGGGCGGCTGGTTCTCGTGATGATGCACCCCTCGTTTCGCATTCCGCGCCAGAGCGGGTGGGGGTGGGACGAGGCCCGGCAGCTCCAGTATCGCCGGGTGGATGCGTACCTGGGGCCGTTGAAGGTGCCGATCCAGGCGCATCCCGGCAATGCGCCGGATCTGTACACCTGGAGCTTCCACCGCCCGCTGGAGGCGTACGTCGGGGCGCTGGTGAGAGCGGGGTTCCTCATCGATCGCCTCGAGGAGTGGCCGTCGGACAGGAAGAGCGAGCCGGGGACGCGCTCCCGGGCGGAGAACAGGGCCCGGGCCGAGATTCCCCTCTTCATGGCGTTGCGAGCGGTGAAGTCCGGCAGCTAGCCTGGACCGGGAGCCGCGGCGCCCGTCCGGCGAGGGTGCTCCCTCAGGCCTCGTAGCCGGCTTCTTCTACCGCGGCGACCAGGGCTTCACGGGTGGCCGTGGTGTGCTCCACGGTGGCGGTCCCGGCGGCCAGGTCGACTTTCACGGACTGCACGCCCGGGACTTCCGTCAGCGCTTCGGTGACGTGGCGCACGCAGTTCTGGCAGGTCATTCCTCGGACGGCGAGGACTGTGGTTGGCACGGAGGGGGCTCCTTTCCTACCGGATTACGCCGGGGTCTGCGGCGCGGCCAGGTCCCGCTTGTGATCGGCGTCGTAGCGGCGATCGTAGACGAAACCCAGGATGCACTCCTTGGCGGAGAGGAAGGAGGCGAAGAAGAGCATCTTTCGCATCTCCTCCAGGTCGATGCTGCCCTCGGCGATGAGGGTCTGGGCGTTGTCTCGCTGGCGGGCGATTTCGCGCAGGTGGGCCAGCAGCGCGCTGCGATCGGGGTTCTGCCCGAGGCTCGACTTGACGTCGCCCAGAAGCTCTTCCTGGGATATCTTGACGTATCGGCGGATCTCGGCGACGCGCTCGTCGCTGCGGTAGAACGCCTCGACCAGCTCCTCGACCGGGACTTCGGCGATGCCGGCGCCCCGCGCGACGATCTGGCGATAGCGACGACGGTCGCGGACCGTCTGGAAGCCCCAGAAGAAGCCGAAGACGATGACCAGATTGACGATGATGTACTCCACCCGAGACCTCTCGACGGTCAAGCCGGGCAACCGGTTCGTGGCCGCCCTCGCGGGGGCAGGATACACGGTTGCCTCCGGGGGCTCCAGCGCACAAAACCGGCAGGGGGGCCGCATCTAATGGATGGACCTGATTCGCGAGCCCGAGGCGCTACCCGGTGATGGGCCGCACGGGGTGCGGGTTTTCGGCATCGGGCGCCGGTTTCTGCCCTGCTTGGAGCTTGCATTTGTCGGTGGCTTAGTGCTAAAACACAGGGCCCCGCGAAACGTGCACGAGAGGTCGCGAGCGCGTCCTCTTGCCGTCCATCGGGCGAATCCCATGAAAATCAGACCCAGCCTTCAAAGACTGTCCATCCTCGCGCTCGTGACCGCGCTGGCGGCCTCCGGGGCCGCTCTGGCCCTGGCCAAGACGGCGACCAAGGAGGACCAGCCCGCCGGCCTGGCCAAGATTCTGGGCGAGGAGCCGAAGAAGGGGGCCAAGCAGAAGCCGCTCAAGATCACCGGCTTCGAGATCGTTGGCAACCAGAACGTGAGCGAGCAGGTCATCCTGCTCACCTTGGAGTCGAAGATCGGCAAGGACTTCTCGCAGGAGCTGGTCGACCGCGACGTGCGCGCCCTGAGAAACCTCGGCTACTTCTCGACCATCGTCCCCCAGATCACGCCCTACCGCAGCGGCGTCAAGGTGGTCTACCGGGTCGTCGAGAACCCGTACATCAAGGACGTGAAGATCAGCGGCAACGGGCTGGTCTCGACGGCCGACATCCTCAAGGCGCTCAACGTGAAGAAGAACGCCATCCTCAATGTGAGCCAGCTCCAGGAGGCGATCAAGAGGATCAACAAGCTCTACAGCGACAAGGGGCTGGCCTACTGCGGCATCCTGAACCAGGACCAGTTCGGAATCGACTCGACGACGCAGATCCTCTCGATCCGGATTGCCGAGCCGAAGCTCAGAGAGGTGAAGGTCACGGGCAACAAGAAAACCAAGAACAAGGTCATCACCCGTGAGATGTTCTTGAAGAAGGGCGATGTCGTCCGCACCGAGGACCTCAAGCGCAGTCTGAGGAACGTTTACAACCTCGGATACTTCGAGGACGTGAAGCCCCCGGAGCCCAAGCTCACGATCGACAAGCAGTTCATGGATCTCGAGATGGAGGTCAAGGAGCAGAAGACGGGTAGCGCCAGCTTCGGCGGCGGCTACAGCAGCGTCAACGGCGTGATCGGGTTCCTCGACTTGGCGGAGAGCAACTTCCGCGGCAACGGCCAGACGATTCGCGCGAAGATCCAGTTCGGCGGCGAGAAGAGCTACGTGCTGAGCTTCGTGGAGCCGTGGTTCCAGGACCGGCCCGTCAGCCTGGGGCTGTCGCTCTTCAAGACCGCGGTCGATCGGCAGGAGATCCAGAACCGATCGGTCGTGAGCCGCTTCCGTGAGCGCCGCGACGGGCAGTCGGTCACGGGCGGCTGGCGGGTAGGGCGGGACCAGCGGCTGGCCACGACGTTCACCAATGAGAATGTGGAAGTCAACGGCCTGGGCGGACTCGGGTTCGGACTTCCGGCCGACCTGCAGCGGCTCGACAAGAATGCGGACGGCAAGGTGGAGTACGGCGAGCAGTCGCTGCGGCTGACGTGGACGAGCGACGATCGGGACAACCCGATGAACCCGCACAGCGGCCAGAGGCTGAGCTTGACGGGTGGCGTCACCGGCGTGTTCCTGAAGGGGCCCAACGGGTTCTACCAGTACACCGGCGACTACCGCAGGTACCGCACCTTCGACGATGTGGCCGACGGTCTCACGTTGGCCGGGCGGGTGCGAGCCGGTCACACCTCGGTGGTGGACGGCGAGCTCAGGTTCATCGACCGGTTTGCGCTGGGCGGCACGGACACCCTGCGCGGTTTCGAGGACCGCGAATTCACCGGCAAGGACTTCCTGCTGGGCAACATCGAGGTGCGCAAGCAGTTCACGAAGATGTTCGGGTTGGCGGCCTTCGTCGATTCGGGCGATGCGTTCAGCAGCGACGGCCGCGACCTCGACCTGAAGAGCTCTTACGGCCTGGGGCTGCGCCTCAACACGCCGCTTGGACCGTTCCGACTGGACTACGGCAAGCCGTTCGACGATCGAGACGGCCGCTTCCACTTCGGCATCGGCCAGCAGTTCTGACGGGCCCGATCGTGGCGCTTGGCAAAGGGGCCGGGTCGCGATAAAGGGCGGTTGGGCTTCATTTCTACTTGCCCACGTCTTGCGATACGACCTATAATCTGCCCGGCCGGGACCGGTTCTCCGGCCATCTCGAAAGGAGAGGGTGCCACATGTCGAGGAATTCAGCCGCCATCGGTCTAGCGGCTCTGCTGCTGGCGGGTGTCGTCGGGGCGGCGGAGCCCGTGCTTCTCCAGTACAAGTTCCAGAAGGGCGAGCCGCTGCGCTATCGCCTTCAGATGAAGAGCAAGTCGACCTTCAGCATGCCGGATGGCAAGAAGGAATCGCAGGACATGGCGAGCAGCATGGAGCTGACGCAGGAGCTGATCGAGGCCAAGGCCGACGGCAGCTACCGCGTCTCCGTGTCCGTCGAGAAGGCCACCCAGACCGTCAACGGTCAGGAGAAGCCGTTTCCGACCCAGCCGGGGCCGCAGCTGATGACGATGCTGCCGAGCGGCAAGGTCCTGGACGCCCAGGGCCCCGATCCGGGCACTGCGGGCCAGATGCAGATGGTTTTCCCGACCAAAGCGGTCAACGAGGGCGAAGGCTGGGAGCAGGTCGGTCGCTTGACGAACCCGCTGCCGCTGGAGACCGTGACCAAGTACACGCTCGATAAGGCAGCGGCGCCTGCACCGGGCGGCGGCACGGCTGCGCTGGTCAAGAGCGACATGACGATCGCCAGCGAGAAGAGCCCGGGCGGCGAACAGGTGAACGCCGGCACCAAGGGCACGCTGTACTTCGACGTGGCGGGCGGCCGCATCCTCAAGAGCGACGCGAAGGCCAAGTTCAGCTTCACGATGCCCGTTCAGGTGCCCGGCATGCCGCAGGCACAGAACGTGAACGTGAACCTGGAGATGGACATCAGCATCGAGCTCGTGAAGGGCTCGGCCGGTTCCGAGAAGCCGTCCGGCGGCAATTGAACAGGGTCCTCGCCACCGTACGAGCGGTGAGCCAGGGAGGAGTTGCTTTCGCGATGAATCGTTTCGCTGTCCGTAACGTTCGGGCCGTTCTGGCCGTGCTTGCCGTCGTCGGGACGGTGCTGGCCGCGGAGCCCGTTCAACTGCAGTACAAGTTCGAGAAGGACGCCCCGCTGCGTTACAAGCTCCTGATGAAGAGCCGGGCGACTTTCTCGATGCCCGACGGCGCCGTCGAAAACCAGAACATGACCAGCTCGATGGAGCTGGAGCAGGAGTTGCTCGAGAAGCAGGCGGACGGCAACTTCAAGGTGGCGGTCACCATCCTGAACGCCAGCCAGAGCGTGAACGGCCAGGCCCGGCAGATTCCAGTCGCCCAGGGGCACAGCCAGGTCATCACCATGAAGCCCAACGGCGAGGTGCTGGGCGATAACAAGGCGGCCCAGTCGACTGCAAGCTCGCAGCTGCAGATGGTCTTCCCGGCCAAGGCCGTCTCGGAAGGAGAGACGTGGGAGCAGAAGACCCACATCTCCGAGCCGATCCCGCTGGAGACTTCCACGCGCTACACGCTGGACAAGGTGGAGACGACCTATCCCGGCTACGGCAAGACGGCGCTCATCAAGTCCTCGATGGGCATCCAGAATGACAAGACGGCGACGGGCGACCAGGTGAACTCGACCACGAAAGGGAACCTCTGGTTCGACGCGGCCAAGGGCTGCATCGTTCGCAGCAAGGCCGCATCCAGCTTCAAGTTCGACCTGCCCGTCAACATCCCGGGTGTCATCAACTCGACCGTGAAGGTGAGCCTGGATCTCGACATCGAGATCGCACTCGCCAGCATCTTCTCCGGGCAGCCGGAGGAAGGCGGCAAGCAGAAGTAGACCGCGAGCCGGGGTTTAACCGGCCGGTCCGGAGTCCGAGATGTGAACAAACGCAAGGCGGGGGGAGCGAGGAAGCCGTTCCAGGAATGTCGGGAGCGGCTTTCTCATTTCCGGGCCCGGAGAGCCGCCGGGGGGGCATGGTGCGCCGTTTCGCGTTTTCGGTGGTGTACCCTCGCTCCTGAGATGCGAGCCCGAAGAGACCTGCGCGGCATCACGCTGCTGGAACTGATGATGGCGATAGCCATCTTGTCGTTTGCGCTCTTGCCGCTCTCGATGGTGATGCGGAGCGGCTCCAAGACCGTCGAGGGCACCCGCGACATCGCGGGCGCGGTCTGCTTCGCTCAGGCGACTCTGGAGCAGTGCCGCAGCTACCCCTACGAGCTCTTGCGCCGGGAGCCGGGCACGTCTGCCGGCGAGGAGACCGCCGAGGAAGCCATGAAGCGCGCGGCCACCTTCACGATGGGGCGCATCACCTACACGCGCCAGGTCACCATCCGGCCGGTCTCGGCCGGCAGCGGCTTCGACGGCCGCCTGATGCATCTGAGGATCACCTGGCAACCCAAGGACGGCGAGAAGCCGCTCGAGTACGAGACGTGGTCGGTCTTCAGCGACGTGAAATGAGAGTGGGTTCAGCTGTCGGGTCCGTTCGGGCGCGCGGTGCCTTCACGGTCGTCGAGGTATCGGTGGCGGCCTTCATCCTGGCGCTTGTCTTCCTGATGGGCTTCACCTTCCTGACGGGCGAGGGGCGAGGCGTGGCGCAGATGACCCAGGACCTCGACATCAACGCCACGGTCGAGGCGGCCTTCAGCCAGCTCTCGCGGGACGTGCGCGCCTCGAGCGAGGTGCTGACTCCCGGGCTCATCGACGCCAAGGACGCGCCGCCCAGGTTCGAGTACGGCAAGACAAGCCTCTGCGTGCTCAAGCAGTCCTATCTCGACTGCCGCTCGACGCCCGTCAGCCGCGTCTCCTCGGTGGTGAAGTACTGGCTCGACAAGCCGGTGCGGGTCGGAGACCTGCCGGGCGGCGAGGTCGGCGTCACCTACAGCCTCTACCGGCGCGTCAACGACCAGCCCGGCTCCGAGCCGGAGAAGCCGATCCTGACGGGCATCCAGGAGCTGACGTTCTACCGGACCAAGAAAGTGCCGGGCGCCTCGGGGCCGAACGGAACGGGATACTACGTCCTCCACATGAACATGAAGGTCGCGGCCTTGAGGCGTGGAACGGGCACCTACGTGTTCAAGGGCTATGCGGCGCAGATGGAGACGATGGTGAAGCTCAGGGGAGGACTCTGATGCGTACCGCGAGGCGGGGCATGGCGCTGCCGATCATCGTGGCCATCGTGTTCGTGCTGGCGGCGCTGATCCTGGCGTTCAACACCTACTCCAGCTCCCGCATCCGCGCCACGGGCGCCGTGCTGAACGGCTTTTCGGCGCTGGCCGCGGCCGAGGCCGGCATCCACTGCGTGCTCCTCGAGATGCGCAACAGTCAGGGCTGGGCCACACACGAGCTCGAGCTCACCTCCGACGGCGAGTTCGAGTGGAAAGATGAAATCAGTCGACCGGTTCGGATGGACGCCGATAGCGTGCTCGCCATCGAGAAGGGCGCCAAGGGCACCTACTCCGGAAAGCTGGGCAGCGGCCCCTTCGCCACTGAGTTCAAGGTGCGGGCCGGCCAGGTTCCGCTCACCGACGACCCGAACACGCCCTCCATCGACGAGTCGAACCGATACGTGCGCATCGAAAGCATCGGCAAGAAGAAGGACCCGACCGGAAAGCAGGACCGCTACACGAAGATCGTCGTCTTCGGCGAGGTGAGCAACTTCACCGAGTACGTCGTCTACGACGGGGAAAAGGTCATCCTCGGAATGGGCTCGCACAACGACTCCAACCACGCCAACGTCTTCGCCGACGGCCGCATCTACGGCCACGAGGCCGTCAAGCTCGGCAACATCGAGCGCAACGGCACGCTGCAGAAGTTCGTGAACCTCGACTGCATCCGCAGCGCCGGCGGCATCGAGATCAAGGACGCCTACCAGGTCACCTTCCAGAAGCCGAAGGCGCTGGCGGGAAAGCCAATCGATCTTGGCCCGTCCAACGACTCCGACGGCCCGTCCGCCATCGAGACCGCGAGCGGAAATGTGCTGGACGGCGAACGAGGCGGCGCGCTGTCGCTGCCCAAACTGGACAAGGAGTTCTATCGACGCCAGGCCCAGCGCGCCGGCATCGACGTGAGCGATCTGCCGCCCAGGAAAGAGTACGTGCCGCTCTACCCGGGCGAGCTGCCCGCCGATGTCATCGAGCTCGACTTCGGCAGGCCGGGCTACGACGGCTCCGACACGCCGCCGGATGACCAGGAGACGCTCAAGAAGCCCTATCCGGCCGACTTCAACGGGCTCATCTACTCCTCGAAGCCGGTCACGGTGTGGGGCTGTCCGGACCGCGACGTCACAATCTTCTGCGAGGCAGACATCTTCATCAGCGGCGACTTCAACATCCACCCGGCCCACCGGCAGAACTACCGCCAGAAATTCGAGACGCCTGCGGGGACGCCCATCGACGGCACACCGTTCTACCAGTACCGCAAGGACGACGAGGAGAAGTGGGTCAGCAGCACGACCGGCGAGCCCGTCGACGGCAAGGAGAGGGAACGAGTCGCCTCCGCCCTCATCTCGATGGGGCGCGTCTGGTTCGACTACCGGCACCCCTCGCGCTACCTGGCCAATGAGCTCAGGGGCCTGATCAAGCTGGAGATGATCGGAGGGCTGCTGGGCGACGAGACGAAGGCCTACGATTGGGTCAAACGGGCGGATAACAACCCGGCCCCGCCACCGATTCCAGCCGCTTCGATCAAGACGCCGGGCGCCGACGGCGCCGACGACCTCACGTTCGAGCTGCAGAGCTACTTGGGTCGCGGCGGCTCGGGCTCGCTGTCGAACTTGCAGGTGACGACCGCCAGCTACGAGGTCATCCGGCAGGCGTTCGTGGCCGCGGTCGCCGACGGCCAGCTCACGCGCGACGACCTCGACGGGGCGGCCGGCAAGCCGGGCGTCCTCGATGTGATCGTGAAGCAGTTGCAGGCCGATGAGCGAGAGCTGGCCCAGTTCTGGCCCTCCACTAACGATCCCGACCTCAAGGACCTCACGCCGCCGATGCTGGGCGGCTTCACTGCCCCCCAAAGGCTCTACGACCTGGTCTACGACGAGCGCAACGCTGGCCTGACCCAGCACCCTCCGAACGGCAAGTACAGTGACCTCGAGGGAAGCAAGCCCGACATGCTCGAAGACGAGCTCTACATGCCGCAGATGAGCATGTACGCGATGATCTTCATCAACGCCCGCCGCAACGACGACCCCTCCGAGGGAATCACCGACGACCCCCAGAGCATGAACCGCCGCTTCGACGACCTGGGCAACGCCCGCGGCCGCAAGGTCCACTTCCTGACCACCATCCTCGGGCTCGAGGAGCAGAAGCGAGGCGGCGTCACCAACATCACCACGCCTCTCGTGCAGCGCTTCGTCGGCAGCGAGATCCGGCTGGCCCAGGTCGCCAGCTACCCGCCCGCCTTGAAGACCGGCAACTACTGGCCGCCGCTGCGCCGGCGCATCTATGACCGGACGCTCTCGGTCCATCCGCCCCCGATGATCCCTCAGATGGTGGAGCTAAGAAGCTGGCAACAGCTGGGCGCCGAGAAGAAGGACTTCGAGGAGTTCTAGGGAGTAGCGAGTAGTGAGTAGCGAGTAGTGAGTAGCCTGGGGCGCGGTCGACCCGCGGGAGCCCGCCAGCAGGCTCAAGCCCGGGCAGCGCACTCGGCCAGCCTTGCCGACCTCCCCGGCCGCGTGTATCTTCTGGTCTCCCGATGGCCTCGCTGCTCTCCGTTCAAAACGTCACCGCCAGCTACGGCTCGCGCGTGCTGTTCGAGGGCGTCTCACTCGCCATCGCCGACGGCGACCGTCTGGGGATGATCGGCCCCAACGGAGCCGGAAAATCGACCTTGCTGCGCATCCTCGCCGGCAGCGAAGAGCCAGATTCAGGCGTCCGGTCTCTGCGCTCGAACACTCGTCTTGCGATGGTCCCGCAAGCCCCGGCCTTCGAGCAAGGCTTGACCGTCGACGAGGTGCTCGGGCGCGCCCTGGGCGCCTGTGGCCTGGGCGAGGCGACCGCCCGCATCGCTAGCGCCCGGGGGCGCGCCGAGCTTCCCGGCGGCGACACGCCAGTCGACTCGCTTTCCGGCGGCTGGCGCAAGCGGCTCGCGATCGCTTGCGCGCTGGTACGCGAGCCGGACGTCATTCTGCTGGACGAGCCGACCAATCACCTCGATCTCGAAGGGGTGCTCTGGCTCGAGAGGCTCTTGCGCACCTCGTCGTTCGCGGCGCTCATCGTCACCCACGACCGCATGTTCCTGGAAAACGTCGCGTCGCGAGTGACCGAGCTCAACAAGCTGTTCCCCGAAGGCAGCTTCACCGTCGAGGGCAACTACAGCGAGTTCCTGCTCCGTCGCGAGGACGTTCTCTTGGCCCAGGCCCGCCACGGCGAGATGCTGGCTAACAAGGTCCGCCGTGAGGTCGAGTGGCTGCGGCGTGGTCCCAGGGCGCGCGCAACCAAGTCGAAATCGCGCATCGAGGAGGCGGGCCGCCTGATCGACGAGCTGGCCGAGGTACGGACCCGCCAGGCGCAGTCGACCGCCGGCATCGACTTCGCCGGCTCGGGCCGCCGCAGCCGGCAGCTCATGGTCTGCGAGGGGATCGGCAAGGCGTACGGGGGCCGGACGCTGTTCTCCGGACTCGAGCTAATCCTGTCCCCGGGCTCACGCCTGGGCGTGCTCGGACTCAATGGATGCGGAAAGACCACTTTGCTGCGGATTCTCGCTGGCGAGCTCGAGCCCGATTGCGGCCTGATCGAACGGGCCGACGCGCTCGTGACCGTGATGTTCGACCAAGCCCGCGAGCAGCTCGATCCCGAGATGAGGCTGCGCGACGCGTTGGCGCCGCTCGGCGGCGATTCGGTCTCCTACCGAGGTCGGCAGCTGCACGTGACCGCGTGGGCGCGCCGGTTCCTGTTCCATGTCGAGCAACTGGACGTCACGCTCGGTCGGCTTTCCGGTGGTGAGCAGGCCCGGGTGCTGGTGGCGCGCTTGATGCTCAGGCCGGCGGACGTTCTGATCCTCGACGAGCCGACGAACGATCTCGACCTCGAGACGCTCGGCGTGCTGGAAGAGAGCCTCGCCGAGTTTCCTGGCGCTCTTGTCCTGGTCACCCACGACCGGTACATGCTCGACCGCATCTCCACCGAGCTGCTCGCGCTGGATGGCCAGGGCGGGGTCGAAAGATTCGCAGACTATGCGCAATGGGAGACGGCGCAGCGTCGCACCGTCCCGCGCGCCACGGCGGCGTCGCCACAGGCGCCGCGCCCCGCTTCCCGAGGCCTTTCGTACAAGGAGAAGCAAGAGCTGGAGGGAATGGAGGCCGCCATCCTCGCCGCCGAGTCCGATGTCGAGCGGCTGGATCGCGAAGTTCACTCGCCCGAGATCGCCAATAGGGCCGAGGAGCTGGCGGCCGCCTGGCATGCGCTCCAGGAGGCAAGGGCACAGCGCGAACAGCTCTGGGCAAGATGGTCCGAGCTCGACGCAAGGAGCAAGAGATGACCCGATCGAGTGATTCTCCTCCTCCTCGATTCAGCGCTCGACTCAGGTGCGCTCGAAGGGTGGCCCATTCCGGCCCGCAACCTCTCGGCCGTCCCAAGGCTGGCCCAGATGGCCGAGAAGCTAGGACTGCCCGCGGCCGTTGACGACGGTCTACTCTCTCCCCAGCCCCTGAACCGGGTTGAACACGGGCTTGGCGCCGGCGTTGCCGGCGGGCGGGGTGGGCTTCGTGGAAGAGGCCGGTTCGGGCGGGGGCTTGGGGCCGCGGGCCAGCTCCCGGACGCCGTCTTCGGTCAGACCCATCGCGGCGGCCAGCGGGGCGGCGCCCTCCAGTCTCAGGAAGGCCGCCACGAGCTCGCGGCGCTGAAGTTCCGACATTTCCTGGCGCTCGGGGCGTCCGGATTCGTGGACCAACGACTGGCCGGGCGCCAAGTCGAACACCCAGGATGCTTCCGAGGCCTGGACCTTTCCCTCGAGGAGATCGACCCGGCAAAGCTCCTGATCGACGCTGAATCGCGTGCCCATCACCTTTATGGCGAACGAGCAGCTTTTGACTTGAAAGCCCTGCCCCGTCTTGCTGACCGCAGCCAACGCTCTTCCGGCCGAAAGCTCCAGAGCGCGGGGCTGCACCCGGGCCCGGGCCCTCTTTTCTAGGCGGACACGCGTGCCGTCGGTGAAGCGCAGCGTGGCGCCGGCTTGGGCAAGGACGATCTCGCTGCCCGCGCGGAGCTCTGGCCGGCCGGGATCGAACGGCTTGCCGTCCACGGTCGCGCCGGTCCCTTCGGTTTCGACGGTGCCGAGGATCGCAGCGGGCGGTGCCGCCACGGGTGCCTGGGCGACGCGGACGACGGGCGGCACGGCGGGCGTCGTGCCCGGCGGTCGCTCACCGCGCGGCCAGAGGGCGAGGACCAGGACGGCCATCGCGGGCACGGCGGCGTAGCCCCACGCCGGCGCCGGGGTGAGCAGCTGCGCCAATCGAGCCCAGAGCGACCGTCGCGGCGGCGGCAGCTCCCGCACCAGCGCCATGATCTTGCGAGAGCGGTGCTCCGGGAAAGGCTCCAGCGTCACCGACGCCAGCGCCCGGACCGTCTGTTCGAGCGCCTCGCGATGCTCGCGACATCCGGAGCAGCCCTCCACGTGCGAGCTCACCGCGCTTCTGTCGGCGGCCGAAAGCGGGCCGGCTTCCGACTGTTCCAGCAGCTCCTTCACTCGCTCGCAGTTCATGGCTCACCTCGTCCGCGGGACATCCCCGGGAGTTGCGGCCCCAGTGCAGGGGCCTCCGACGATCGCTATGCCCGGTCCCGGCGAAAGTTTCGAATTGTGTCGCTCAGTCGATGAGCTGCATGCGCTGCAGCTTCTCGCGCAAGAGTTTGCGCCCCAGGTGGATGTTTGTCTTGACCGTCCCCAGGTTCATCGAGAGGGCGTCGCTGATCTCCTGGTAGCTGCGTTCCAGGAGGTGCCGGAGCACGATCACGGTGCGGTACTTCTCCGGCAGAGCGTCGAGGCAGCGGAGCACCTCGTGCTCCAGTTGCTTGTTCTGGACCTGCGTGTGGGAGTCGCCTTCGATGCCGGAGGCCGGCCGATCCTCGATGGTGTCGCTGGCCACCTCTCGGCGCTTGAGACCTCGCAGCCGGTAGAGCGCCTGGTTGCGCGCGATCCCGAGGATCCAGGCCACGAAGGGCCGGGAGTGGTCGTAGTCGCCCAGGTGGGTATAGGCGTTGATGAAGACCTCCTGGGTGATGTCCTGCGCTTCCTCCCGCTGCCGCACGAAGCGCAAGACCAGGTTGTAGACCATGGTCTCGTAGTGGCCCAGGAGTCGTCCGAAGGCCTCGGGATCGCCCTCCAGACTGTCCCGGACCAGCTCGAGATCACGCTGCTGGTCAGGCGTCGGCATGCGCTGCTGATGTTAACGCGCCCGGACGAGGCCTGTCAGCCTCCCCCCCGCGGCGGGGTGACCCTAGCGCTGGGCCGTGAGGGCGTCCTGGGCGCGCTTGTAGGACGAGAGACTGACCGCCGCCGCGGCTTGGTCCCCCGTCGCGGCCGCCTTGAGGTAGTCCCGGTAGTGGCCGTCGCTCACCTTGCGCAGCTCGGCCGGTGCAAGGCCGGCCAGGCCGTCGGAACTGCTCGGCGCGGCGGGTGCAGCCGGAAGCTGTGTTGCGACCGCCAGCGGCTGGTCTTTGCCGGCTTCGGCGATGGGGCCGCGCAGAGCCGCCGCGCGGTTGCGGAGCCACTCCGCCAGCTTCAAACCCATCGTGCCGCCGATGGCGCCCCCGACGATCGGGCCCAGGGTGGGCACCGGCAGTAGGCCGCCGAGCACGATGCCGACGGTGCTGCCGATCGTCTGAGTCGTGAACTCCAGCAGCCGGATTCCCTCGAAGGCGCTGCGGCCGTTCACCAGGTTGATGCCCACCTTCGTGCCGAGGAGCGCGCCGGCCAGCATGGGCAGGGTACCCATCATCTGGCCCGCCAGGCCGGGCAGAATCGGGACCGGGATGGACGAGCCGATGGCGGCCCCCAGGGTGCCGCCGAGCAGGTTACCGGCCAGGAACTCCTTGCTCGTCATCCCCTTGAGGGTGTCGGAGACGGCCTGGTTCACGTCGGAGCCCTTGGCGACCCGCGTCAGGATGTCGGTCAGGAAGATGGTCCCGATGTCCTTCACCAGACCGCTGGAGAAGTCCTGCCAGACGGTCTTGGCCGCTCCCTTGAAGTCGCGGTCCTTGAGCGCAGCTCCATAGGCGGAAAAGCGCTCCACCCGCTGCTGCGGCTGCATGTTGAAGAACGGGATGCGCTTGATGGTCTCTATCTGGGCGATGGCCGCACCCATGTCTCGGTACTCGGTGCCCAGGCCGTCGGCCGTGCGGAAGGTGCCGATTGGATCGACTTTGCTCTGCGCGCCGACGGGGGCGCTTGCGACCAGCGCCACGAGCGCCACCAGGCCTAGCCAGCTTCCTGCAAACCGCGACATGCGTATCCTCCGGGGCATCTACCGTCTACTACGGTCATTCTACGCCGGATGTTATGCCGCGGGGCCGTCATGGTTTTGGAAAAGTCGTTTCGGCCTGTGATAGACTTTTCCTGCCCGGCGCCACCCGCCGGCGGAGGTCACATGCGGCTCACTCTCTACTACTGGATCACGGTCGTCTTCATAGGCGTCCTTTTCCTGCTCTCGGCCGTGTTCTCCTCCAAGGCCGAGACGGCGGCCTACGCTGCGGTGACCGGAAGCATCGGCCTCATCTTCACGCTGGTGGGCTGCATCCTCTTCTTCCGGAAGATCATCCAGCCGCTCGAGGTCATCATCGAGTACCTCAACAATTTCGCCAAGCGGCGCATCCCCGACGAGTTGCCGAGAGACCTTTCGCAGGAGATGGCCGAGTTCACGTCGAACCTGTCGTCCTTCATGACCGACTTCAAGGGGTTCGCCGACAAGCTCGAAGAGACCCACAAGCTGCTCGTCTACTCCAGCAAGGAGACGACCAAGAGCTACAAGAACCTGGTCAAGTCGTCCAAGACGCAGAGCAGCAAGGCATCCAACGTAGCCGGGACGCTCGAGCAGATCAGCGCCAACGTCAACCGGATCTCCCAGAACGTGCAGGAGCTGGTCGCCACGGCCGAGGAGTCGTCCTCGGCGATGGAGGAGATGGCGGCCAGCGCTCACGAGGTCGCCAAGAACGCCATGTCGGTCGCAGCGTTGTCGGAGGACACGGCCCAGAAAGCCAAGCGATCCGGCGAGACCGTCAACGACACCATCCGCGGCATCAACACCATCTCGAGCACGATCGGAGATCTGACCAGCGTCATCAACAACCTGGGCGTCAAGTCGGGCAAGATCGGGACGATCATCCAGACCATCTCCAACATCTCCAAGCAGACCAACTTGCTGGCGCTCAACGCCGCAATCGAAGCCGCGCGCGCCGGCGAACACGGAAAGGGCTTTGCGGTCGTCGCCGAGGAAGTCCGGCGGCTGGCGGACGATTCTTCCCGCGCCACCCTGGAGATCTCGCTGCTGATCGGCGGTATCCAGGACGAGGTGAAGAACGCGGTCCAGACCTCGGAGAACGGCCGGCGCCAGATCGAGACCGAGATCGCCAAGGCGCAGATGGCCGAGTCGGCCGTCAAGGACATCATCAGCAACATCCACAAGGTGACGACGGCAATGAAGGAGATCAACATCGCCACCCAGGAGCAGAAGGCCGGAAGCGACCAGGTCGTGAAGGGCGTCGACTTCGTGAGCAACCTGACGCAGCAGATCTCCCAGGCCATCCAGGAGCAGACCAAGAACACCTCCGCCGCCACCGGCGAGCTCAACGACATCTCGCGCGACATCGCCCAAAACCTCGCCAGCCTCGAGGCGCTGTCGATGCTGACGAACCGGATCACCGAGCAGTCGCTCGAGATCATCAAGGCGTCGAATCGCTTCTTCAAGATGGACGGAGGCTCCTCGGGCGGGGGCGGCGGCGGCAGGCCCATCTCGCGAGCGTTGCCCAACCCGTTCCAGGACGACGAGCCGTCGTCCCGTGAGCCGAGGGACGAGGAAGAAGAGCTGGAGTCGTCGATCTCGGCGATGCGGCCATGACGGCCGGACGGGGCGGCGCCCCGCGAGGCCCGTCCGTTACGGTCGATCTGTTGATCGTCCCTGTCGAAGAGCCGGGAGCAGTGGTGCTGGTGAGGCGGCGGTACGAGCCGATCGGGTGGGCCTTGCCGGGAGGGTTCGTCGACTATGGAGAGACGGTCGAGGACGCGGCGATTCGAGAGGCAAAAGAGGAAACGGGTCTGGATGTGACCCTGGTGCGGCAGTTTCACGTCTACTCGGACCCGGCACGCGATGCGCGGCAGCACACCGTTTCGGTGGTGTTCGTTGCCGCGGCCCGGGGACGCCCTGCCGGGGCCGATGACGCGGCGGAGGCACGGGTGTTCTCGATGGGCGCGCTTCCGGAGCCGATGGTCTTCGACCACGCGCAGATCCTGGAGGACTTCGTCCAGGGTCGGTACTGAGCAGCGGGGGCGTGCGGGCAGGATGACCCTTCGACACGGCTGCTTCCGCAGCCTGCTCAGGATGAGCGAGGGGGCTGCCGGCGCTGGCGAGGGGGCATGCAGTGCGGCGGGTCTGGAGCGATTGTGGCTCCGGACGCTAGCGCCTGGTCCGGCGCGCTGGCTGGCGTGGCCAATCCTGGCGCTGGTGGCGGTGCTGTTCCACGCGGCGCGGGAGTGCAAGTTCCGGATCTTTCGCTGGGGTCTGTTTCCCAGGACGCGGCTGGCGGCCTTCACCGTGAGTGTAGGGAACGTAGCGGTCGGTGGCACGGGAAAGACGCCTGCCACGCTGGCCATCGGACGGCTCCTCTCGGAGCTCCCCGGCACGCGCGTGGCGGTGCTTTCCCGCGGATATCGGTCGCGGAACCGGGAGTGGGTGCGACGCATCAGCGCCGACGGGTCGCTCGCGGCCGACGCCGCGCTCGGCGGGGACGAGGCCTATCTGCTGGCCGCCTCGCTGCCGCGGGCCTCCGTGTATGTGGGGAAGCGGCGAGCCCTCACAGGCCGGGCCGCCGAGGCCGACGGTCACACGGCGGTCGTCCTGGATGACGGCCTCCAGTACTGGCGGCTGGAGCGGGACCTGGACGTCGTCTGCTTCTCTGCGCTCTGGCCGCTGGCGGCGTACAGGCCGTTTCCGCTGGGGATCTTGCGGGAGCCGCTGGGGCGCATCCGGGACGTCCAGTTCGCGCTGATCTCCGGGGCGAACCAGGTGCCGGAGGAGCAAGTGCGCCAGCTCGAGGGCCTCATCCGTGCCGAGGCGCCGGGGATCGGAATCGCGCGGATCGAGCTGGAGCTGGTGGGTGCGTCGAAGCCGGGCGAGCGGGCGCTGCTCGCGGGCAGGGGAGAACTGGCCGGGAAGCGGGTGCTGGCTGTCTCCAACATCGTGAACCCGGCTCGGTTCTGGAGCTCCATCGAACATGACCTGGGCGCCACGGTCGTCGGGTTGGCCTTTCCGGATCACCACTGTCACGGGCCTGGTGACGTCGCTCGCATGTTCGAACGCGCCGTCGCCGAACGGGCGCACGCCATCCTGGCGACCGAGAAAGACGAACAGTCGATTCTGGAGCTGGGGCTGCCTCACACGACTGTTCCGATCTGGATCGCTCGGGGCCAAGCGCGGCTGACCGGGAAGGACGCGGGCGCGCTGGAGGAAGCGCTGTGCGAAGGTCTGGCGGCGCGGGCTGCGGGTGGAGCGGATGTGCGTTAACGTATCGATCGATGATCATCCTCGAGGAGCTGGAAGAGCTCGAGCGAGACCTGGGGCAGGACGGCACGCCGCTGAGGCAGAGGCTGGCAGCCGAGCGCGGCCAGATCCGGGAGCGCCGCGTCGAGAAGCGGCTGGGGGAGATCCTGGTCGAGGAGGGGAACCTGAGCGCCACCGATCTGGAGCGGGCGCTGGAGGAGCAGTCGGCCATTCCGGAGATCCCTCTGGGCAAGCTGCTCGTAAAGCTCGGGTACGTGAGCGCCTTCAAGGTCTACAAGGCGCTGGGCAAGCAGTACGGAATCGATCCCTCCAGCTGCAAGGACGTGCGCCCGATCGGAGAGCAGCTCGTGGCCGACGGCGTGATCACCGCCGAGCAGCTCGCCCGCGCACTGGCCATCCAGCGCGAGGGCGGCGGCAAGGAGATGCTGGGGCGGGTGCTGGTGCGCCTGGGTTACGCCGACCTCCACCAGATCTACGAGGCGCTCTGCCACCAGCTGGCCCGCATCCTCTACCACCTCGCTAGCGAAGTCCAGAGCCGCGACGCTATCGCCGAGCAGCTGGAGCTGGGGAGTAGTGAGTAGCGAGTAGTGAGTAGCGACTGGAAGGGCATCTACA